>DASZKU010000029.1:0-8640 GCA_035552815.1 Solirubrobacteraceae bacterium
CAGTTCCCGGCGATCATCGGGACCCGGTCGTTGTTGGTACTCAAGACAGCGCCTCCACCCCGGGCAGCGCTCGCCCTTCGATGAGCTCGAGGGCCGCGCCGCCTCCGGTCGAGAGATGGGTGACCCGGTCGGCGAGGCCGAAGAGCTGCATGGCCGCGGCCGAGTCGCCACCGCCGACGACGGTCTTCCCGGGCGCTGCGGCGACGGCTTCGGCTACGGCGCGGGTGCCGGCGGCGAAGGGCTCGATCTCGAACGCCCCCATGGGGCCGTTCCAGAACACCGTGCCCGCGCTCTCGATCGCCTCGGCGTAGGCGGCCGCCGTGCGCGGGCCGACGTCGACGCCCATCCAGCCATCGGGAACGTCGACGCCGTCGAGCTCTCGGGTCTCGGCGTCGGCCGCGAAGCGGTCGGCGAGGAGAAGGTCGATGGGAAGCTCGAGCGAGGCGCGGTGCTCGTCGCCCGAGGCGAGGACGCGCTTGGCGAGTTCGACGTCGTCGTCCTGGCACAGCGAACTCCCGATCGAGTGCCCTTGGGCGGCGAAGAACGGGAAGCACATGGCGCCGCCGATGAGGATCGCGTCGGCCACTTCGAGGAAGCGCTCGATGACGGCGATCTTGTCGCTCACCTTGGCGCCGCCGAGGACGGTGACGAGCGGCCGCCCGGGGTCGTCGAGGAGCTCGCGCAGCGTCGTCACCTCGCGCTCGAGGAGACGGCCCGCGGCGTGGTCTGCGATCCGACGTGCGACACCCTCGGTCGAGGCGTGCGCGCGGTGGGCGGCGCCGAAGGCGTCGTTGACGTACACGTCGGCGAGCCCGGCGAGGGCGTCGGCGAGCTCGGGATCATTGGCCGTCTCCCCCTGCTCGTAGCGCACGTTCTCGAGCACGAGGATGTCGCCGGGAGTGAGGTCATCGGCGAGGGCGCGGACCTCGTCGCCGATCACCCCGGGAGCCGTCGTCACCTGGGCATCGGTGAGCTGCGCCAGCCGCTCGGCGACCGGGCGCATGGAGAACTCCGGCTCGCGTGCCTTGGGCCGCCCCAGGTGGGAGACGAGGATCAGGCGGGCACCACGTCCGCGCAGCTCCTCGATCGTGGGGAGCGCGGCGCGGATCCGGGTGTCGTCGGCCACGGCACCCTGGTCGAGGGGAACGTTGAAGTCGACCCGGACGAGGACCCTCTTCCCGTCGACCTCGCCCAGCTCCTCCAGAGTCCTCACAGCAGCTTCTGGACCAGCTCGACGATGCGGTTCGAGTAGCCCCACTCGTTGTCGTACCAGGCGACCGCCTTGACCATCGTCCCGTCCATGACCGCCGTGAGCGAGGAGTCGACGATCGACGAGGCCGGGTTCTTGACGATGTCCGAGGAGACGATCGGGTCTTCGGTGTACTCGAGGATCCCCTGCAGCGGACCGCTCTGGGACGCGGCCAGGAAAGCGGCGTTGATCTCCTCGACCGTGGTCTCGCGGTTCGCCTCGATCGTCAGGTCGACCAGCGATCCGGTGGGGACGGGGGCCCGCACCGCCATGCCGTTGAGCTTGCCGTTGAGGGCGGGGATGACGAGACCGATCGCCTTGGCGGCGCCGGTGGAGGCGGGGATGAGGTTGATGGCCGCCGCGCGCGCCCGGCGCAGGTCGGAGTGGGGCAGGTCCTGGAGGCGCTGATCGGCCGTGTAGGCGTGGATCGTCGTCATCAGGCCGTGCTTGATCCCGATCGAGTCGTTGAGGACCTTGGCCACGGGCGCGAGGCAGTTGGTTGTACACGAGGCGTTGGAGATCACCTGATGCTTGTCGCGGTCGTACTCCTCGTCGAAGTTGACGCCGAGCGCGACGGTCACGTCGGGACCCTTGGCCGGCGCGGAGATGACCACCTTCTTGGCGCCCGCCGCGAGATGCTTGGCAGCGTTCTCACGATCGGTGAACAGTCCCGTCGACTCGATCACCACCTCGACGCCGAGGTCGCCCCACGGTAGCGCCGCCGGGTCCCTCTCCGCGGTGACCAGGATCTCCTTGCCGTCGACCCGCAGCCCCCGGTCGGTTGCTTGCACCTCTCCCGGGAAGCGACCGAGAACGGAGTCGTATTTGAGCAGATGAGCGATCGTCGGGGGGGCGACGAGATCGTTGAGAGCCAGCCATTCCAGATCAGCGCCGCGTTCGTACGCGGCCCGGAACACATTCCGGCCGATTCGTCCAAACCCGTTTATCCCGACACGTACAGGCATGCGTAGTTTCCTTCCCTCTGCCCAGCTGATCGCGATCGAACCCTTCGAGGCGCCGGAAGGCTACTAAAGCCACGCGGAGGCGTCGGTTCATATCGAATGCCTGACAATCCTTAAATAGGTCGTTAGGAAGCTGGATCAAGCTCTGAGCGGAAAAGTGTCTAGGATGCGTTCCGCTATGGAAGCCCACGAAATAACCCACGCCGACGTCGAGCCGGTAGCCAACCAGTCGCTGCACCGGACGATCACCGCCCTCATCACCGTGCTCCCCTTCATCGGATTGGGGGTCGCCATCTGGCAGACCTGGCAGCGAGCACTGAGCTGGAGCGACGTGATCGTCTTCGTCATCGTCTACATCGGCACGGGACTCGGGGTGACGGTGGGCTTTCACCGCATGCTCACCCACCGCAGCTTCAAGACCTCGCCTTTCCTCCGCGGCTTCTTCGCCGCGCTCGGGTCGGCCGCGATCGAAGGTCCGGTGATCTCGTGGGTCGCCGATCACCGTAAGCATCACGCCTTCTCCGATCGTGATGGCGATCCCCATAGCCCCCATGTCGGCCACGCGCCCGGAATGCGCGGAGCGCTGGCCGGGCTCTTCCACGCCCACGTCGGCTGGCTCTTCGTCCACACCCAGCGCGGATGCCGCGAGCGCTACGCGCCGGACCTCCTCGCCGACCCGGTGATCGAGCGCATCAACAACACCTTCCTGATCTGGGCGGCGGTCGGGCTCGCCATTCCCTTCGGGCTCGGGGTGGCCATCGGGCACACGATCAAGAGCGGGCTCACCGGCCTGCTGTGGGGCGGGCTCGTGCGCATGCTCGTCGTCCACCACGTGACCTATTCGATCAACTCGCTCTGCCACTCGTTCGGCCGGCGCCCCTTCGCCACCAACGACGAGTCGCGCAACCTGGCCTGGCTCTCGCCCTTCACCTTCGGCGAGGCGTGGCACAACAATCACCACGCCTTCCCCACCTCGGCGATCCACGGCCTGCGCCGCTGGCAGTTCGACCCCTCCGGGTACCTGATCCTCGCCCTCGAGCGCATGGGCCTGGTGTGGGACGTCGTCAAGGTCTCCCCCGAGCGCCAGGCCGCCCGCGCCGCCGCCTAACGCGTAACCGGTTAGCGCCGGCTCACGAGCTCGACCCGGAGCGAGTCGGGATCGAGGAGATAGGCGGCGTAGGTGCCGCTGCCGTACTGAGGGCGAGGTCCGGGCGCCCCGTCGTCGGTGCCCCCGTGGGCGAGCCCGGCGCGGTACGCGCCGTCGACCGCCGCGCGCCCCTTGGCTTGCAGCGCCAGGTGGCCGTAACCGGGCGCCGGCGCGCGCCCCCGGACGACGATCCACAGCAGCGGGCCGTTGATGCCGTAGGCGACGGCGTGCTCGCTCTCGAACATGCGGCGGCCGCCGAGGGCGAAGAGCAGCGCGTCGTAGAAGCGCGCCGACCGAGCCAGGTCAGTGACCTCGAACCCTATGTGGTCGATCATCGGCGGTCGGCCCGGTGGACATCGCGGTGCGAGACCTCGACGCGATAGTCGCTCGAGCCCCCGTAGCGGGAGGCCAGGTGCTCGGCGACGGCGACGGAGCGGTGCCGTCCGCCGGTACAGCCGATAGCGATGACGAGGTGGGCCTTGCCCTCGGCGAGGTACTGGGGCAGCAGGTAGTCGAGCAGGGGATGCAAGCGCTCGTAGAACGCGAGCAGCGCACCGTCGCGGTCTATGTAGTCGACGACCCGCTGGTCGGTCCCGGTCAGGGGCCGCAGGTCGGGCTCGTAGTGGGGGTTGGGGAGGAAGCGGACGTCGAAGAGGAGGTCGGGGTCGCGCGCCGGCCCGTTCTTGAACCCGAAGCTCTGGACGGTGATGGCGAGGCGACCGGTGGTACGGGCGGGCAGGACCTCGTCGGCGAGCTTGCGCCGGAGCATGGACGCCGTCAGCCCGCCGGTGTCGATGACCACGTCGGCCCGCGTGCGCAGGGGCGCGAGCAGGGCGCGCTCGCGGGCGATGCCGTCGGCGACGCTCCCCGTGGCGGCGAGGGGATGGCGCCGGCGCGTCTCCTTGTAGCGCGTGAGCAGCGTCTGCTCGTCGGCCTCGAGGAAGACGACGCGGTGGCTGACGCCGCTGGCGCGGAGCTCGTCGAGCACTTCGACGAGATGCTCGAAGTAGCTCCGGGCGCGCACGTCGGAGACCACGGCGGCGCGCTCGATCTTCGACCCCCCGTGGCGGAAGAGCTCGGCGAGGGAGCGGATCATGTCCGAGGGAAGGTTGTCGACGCAGAAGTAGCCCTCGTCCTCGAACACGGCCATCGCCGTCGACTTCCCGGCACCCGAGAACCCGGTGATGATCACGAGGTCGGTGAGGGCGGCGCGATCGCCGCTCTCGCCCTCGCCCGGCCCCGCGCTGTCCTCAGGCGCACGCCTCGATGCTTCCATGCATGGAAGCTTGACATGCGGACGCCCGGAACCCGTCGAGCCGGGCGTTGTGCCGCGACCGGGCGGCGCTGGTGTCCGGGCGGACACCCCTCGCGCCGGGGTGCCGCCGCAGGCCCCAACCTGTGCGAGGATGGCAGGCGTGTCGCGGCCCGGAAGGCTGATTGGGGTGGTCTGCGCCTTCGTGCTGCTCCTTGCCGGGGCGACCACGGCGGACGCGAGCGCAGGCCGGGCGGTTCTCTCCCCGGTGCTCGCAAGCACGCCGAGCACGGCGGCCCTCCCCCCCAGCTACCTGGGCCTCTCGATCGAGTTCTACGCCCTCCACGAGTACACGGGCAACGACCCGGGCGCCGTCAACCCGGTCTTCGTCCAGCTCGTCCGCAACCTCAACCCCGGTCAAACCCCGAGTCTGAGGATCGGGGGGGACAGCACCGACCAGAGCTGGTGGCCGGTGCCCGGTGTGCTCCCTCCCCGAGGCATCGACTATCCCCTCACCCAGGGATGGATCCGCACCACGGCAGCGCTCGCGACCACTCTCGGCGCCAAGCTCATCGTCGGGATCAACCTCCAGCTCAACCGCCCACCCCTGGCCGCGGTCGAGGGCCGTGCCCTCCTCGCCGGCCTCGGCGGGTCGCTCCAGGCCTTCGAGATCGGCAACGAACCGGACCTCTACTCGACCCTGCCCTGGTATCTGACGGCGCGCGGCAAGGTGCGGTACGGCCGCCCGCCGTCCTACAGCGTCACCAGCTACATCCAGGACGTCACCAACATCCGTCACGCCCTGCCGCCGGCGCCGCTCGCCGGGCCGAGCTTCGCCAACCTGACGTGGATGTCGGACGGGCTCAGCCAGTACCTGGCCAGCAGTCCCGGGCTCAGCCTCGTCACCTTCCACCGCTATCCGCTCCGGGGCTGCCACGTCGCTCCGACCTCGCAGTCCTACCCGACGGTCGCCAACCTGCTCAGCGATTACGCCCAGGTCGGCCTCGCCCAGGGGGTGGCGCCCTACGTGGCGATCGCCCACGCCCAGGGCCTCCCGTTCCGCGTCGACGAGATGAACTCCGTCGCCTGCGCGGGCTCGCACGGAGTCAGCGACACCTTCGCCTCGGCGCTGTGGATCCTCGACACCCTGTTCGAGATGGACAACGTCGGGGTCGACGGCGTCAACATCCACACCCTCCCAGGGGCCAAGTACGAGCTCTTCACCTTCACCCACAGCGGCGCCGGCTGGCAGGCCAACGTCCATCCCGAGTACTACGGGATGCTCATGTTCGCCCAGGCCGCGCCTCCTGGCTCTCGCCTGCTCCCCGTCGGCGGCGTGCCCGACGGCTCGCTGAAGATGTGGGCGACGCTCGCCCCTGACGGAACCGAGCGCATCGTCGCCATCAACGAGGACCCCGCCAATCCCCAGTCGCTCGCCCTCCAGGCTCCCGGGAGCTCAGCCACCGTCGAGCAGCTCACCGCCCCGAGCGTGAACGCGACCAGCGGTGTCACCCTCGGCGGTCAGAGCTTCGGGGACGAGACCGCGAACGGCTTGCTCACCGGGCAGCTGCAGACGAGCACCGTCTATCCCTTCCTCGGGCTCTACTCGCTGACCGTGCCCCCGGGCAGCGCGACCATGCTCACCCTCCACTAAGGGCTCACGATCACACGCCGGTCTTGTGGAGCTCGCGGTAGAGCTCGCGCGCGAGCCGTCCGGGAACGCCGGGGACCGCCTCGAGCTCCTCGCGGGAGGCGGAGAGGATGGCGTCGGGAGAGCCGAAGTGCTGGAGCAGCGCCCGCTTGCGCGCCGGCCCCACCCCGGTGAGGCCGTCGAGAATGGACGCCGTCATCGCCCGGTCGCGCCGGATCCGGTGGTGGGTGATGGCGAAGCGATGCGCCTCGTCCCTGACCCGTTGCAGGAGCTGGAGCTCGGGCGTGTCGTGGGCGAGGGCGAGCGGCGCCTGGCGCCCGGGAATGAAGAGCTCCTCGATCCGCTTGGCGAGCGCCACCACGATGACGCCACGCTCGCGGAAGGGCCCGAGCGCCCGCAGGCCGGCCGAGAGCTGGCCGGGTCCGCCGTCGATGACGATCAGGTTGGGGAGCGTCGCGAAGCTGGCGTCGTACTCCTTGTCGTGGGGTGAGACGTCGCGCTGGTGCTCCCAGCGGGCGAGACGGCGGGAGAGCACCTCCTCCATGGCCGCGAAGTCGTCGGGGACACCGTCCTCGCCCCCCCGGATCCGGAAGCGCCGGTAGTCGGACTTCTTCGGCGCCGCCGCCTCGAAGACGACCATCGAGGCCACCGCGTTGGTTCCCATCAGGTTCGAGATGTCGAAGCACTCGATGCGCAGCGGGATGGTGTCGAGTCCGAGCGCGTGCTGGAGCCCGTCGAGGGCCTCGACGCGCTGCTGGCGCCGGCGCTCGGAGCGCAGCTTCTCCTGGTCGAGGGCGAGGCGGGCGTTGCGCTCGGCGAGCTCGAGGATGCGCCGCTTGTCACCGCGCTGGACGGCGCGGATCTCCACCGCCGTCCCCCGCCGCCGGGCGAGCGCCTCGGCCAGCGCGGCAGTGTCGCCCACGCCGGGCTGGACGACGAGGAGGGGCGGGATCATCATCGCGCTCGAGTAGTACTGGAGGATGAAGGCCTCGACGACGGCGGGGAGATCGTCCTCGGCCTCGTTGTCGAGGTAGAAGCTCTGCCGGTCGGAGAGGACGCCGTCGCGGATCTGGAACACCTGGGCATTGGCGTCCGGGCCCTCGACGGCGACGGCGATGGCGTCGAGGGTGCCGATGGCGTCGTTGGCCACCCGCTGGCGCTCGAGCAGCGAGCGCACCGCGCGCAGGCGATTTCGCTCGCGGGCGGCGTCCTCGAAGCGCTGCTCGGCGGCGGCCGCCTTCATCGCCTCCTGGAGGGAGCGCTCGATCGCCCGGTAGCGCCCGGAGAGGAAGTCGATCACCCCGTCGATGCCCTTGCGGTACTCCTCCTTGGAGATGTATCCCACGCACGGCGCCTCGCAGCGCTTGATGTAGAAGTCCAGGCACGGAGAGCCGCTGCGCCGTCCGGGCTCGGATCCTTCGCAGGTGCGGAACATGAACACCTTGCCGAGGAGATCGAGGGTCTCGCGCACGCGCTTGGCGTTGCTGTACGGGCCGAAATAGGCGCGGTCGCGACGGTGGCGCTCGCGCGTGAAGTACACCCGCGGGAAGTCCTCGTCGAGCGAGATGGCGATGTACGGGTAGGACTTGTCGTCGCGCAGGCGGACGTTGAAGCGCGGCTTGTACTGCTTGATGAAGCTCTGCTCGGCGAGCAGCGCCTCGGCCTCGGTATGGACGACGAGCGCCTCGATCTGATCGATCATGGGCAGCAGCTCGCCACCCGCCTTGGTGCTCGGATTGGAGTAGTGCGAGGCGACCCGCTTGCGGATCGACTTGGCCTTCCCGACGTAGATGACCCGGCCCTTGGCGTCCCGGAACAGGTAGACGCCCGGCTGGTCGGGAAGTTCGCGGCGACGATCGGCGGCAACTACAGACATGACCTATCCAGGATAGGAAGTGATCAGTCGGCGGTGAGCGAGAGCGCCAGCCCGCCGATCGCTCCGATGAGCGCGATCAACGCGACCGTCTCCCCCGCCCCCGGCGTCGGCGCCGGGAAGACGTACGAGCTCACGCCGGCACTCGGCCGTAGGGTGGGGGCGCCGTTGGTGGGCGGGGCGCCCTCGGCGTGGATGACGAAGGAGAGCGCCACGACGCAGGCGAGGAGGATGGCGATCCGCGGCCGGCGCGGCCCCGTGAGGGACACGGCGAGCAAGGCGATGACGAGCACCGCGAGCAGGACGTCGGCGGCGGAGTAGACCTGCCAGGCGCTGGGATCGCGGGGAACGCCCTGGAGCCCGTCGAGCTTGCCCGCGAGCGTCACGTAGGCCGGCGACAGGCTGCTCCAGGTCAAGAACAGGGACACGCTGAGCATGAGCGCGCTGAACAGCACCAGCCAGTTCCCGATCAGGCTCCGATCGTCCTTGCTCACGGCGCGCCAGTG
>DASZKU010000030.1:0-8402 GCA_035552815.1 Solirubrobacteraceae bacterium
GCCGGCGGGGCCGGCGCGGCGGCAGCCGGCGGGGCCGGCGGGGCCGGCGGGGCCGGCGGGGCCGGCGGGGCCGGCGGGGCCGGCGGGGCCGACGCGGCGGCAGCCTGCGCCTCCGCGTCGCGGGCCGCCTGTGCCTCGGCCTCGCGGGCCGCAGCGGCAGCCTCCTCGGCCTCGCGGCGGGCCTGCTCCTCGGCCTCGCGCCGCGCCTGCTCCTCGGCCTCGCGACGGGCGCGCTCCTCCTCGGCGCGGAACACGCCGTGGCCTTCGGAGACGACGTCGCCGATCGCCTTGGTGATGGCCGCGCACGAGCGGATGGCGTCGTCGTTGCCGGGAATCACGTAGTCGATCCCGTCGGGATCGCAGTTCGTATCCACAAGCCCGATGATCGGGATCCGCAGGCGGTGCGCCTCACGCACGGCAATGGCCTCGGACTTCAGGTCGATGACGAACATCGCGTCGGGGACGCGCTGCATGTTCTTGACCCCGCCGAGGTTGGCGCGGAGCTTCTCGAGGTCGGCCTGGGCGTTCATCCGCTCGCGGGTGGGCAGCAGCTGCAGCTGACCCTCGGTCTCGTAGCGCTCGAGATCGTGCAGGCGCTTGATGCGCAGCGAGATGGTCTGGAAGTTCGTCAGCAGACCGCCGAGCCAGCGGTGGTTGACATAGGGCATGTCCGAGGCCTCGGCGATGTCCTTGATGGCGTCGCGCGCCTGCTTCTTGGTGCCGACGAAGAGGACGGTGCCGCCGCGATGGGCGACGTCCGAGGCGAACTTGCGGGCCTCCTCCAGCAGCTGCTGGGTCTGGAGGAGATCGATGATGTAGATGCCGTCCCGCTCGCCGAAGATGAAGCGGCGCATCTTGGGGTTCCAGCGGCGCGTCTGGTGGCCGAAATGCACGCCGGCCTCCAGCAGCTCTTTGATTCCTACTTGAGCCACGTTGTTTGCTCCCTTTGATTTGGTGATGTGCTGCAACCCCGGGGCCGTCGGTCACAAACCTTGGAATTCCCAAGGCCAGGGCGTGACCCGTGCTGATCGGGGTCGATTGGTTGGTTGAAAGGCTTCTTTTCTCAATATTACGCAAGTTTCTGCGATTCGCTTCGTTTTCAAGGTGTGGGCCGCCACCCTTCCCCTACCTCCGGTGGTGGCTCAACTCGCGAGTCGATCCTCCCTTCCCCTACCTCCGGTGGTTCGGCTCGCACGCGGTTCGCGGCGGGGCGGCTTTGGACGGGTCGCCCCGCCGCGCTAAACCGGCGCGGCGAGGGTGAGGGCCCGGGCGAGGTCCTCGGGTAGCGGCGAGGTGACGTCGACGGCCTCGCCGGTGACGGGATGGGGAAAGCCCAGTCGCGCCGCGTGGAGGAACTGCCGCGTGAGCCCGAAGGCGTCGCTCACCCCGTATTGGGTGTCGCCGTAGACGGGGAGGCCGATGCTCTGCAGGTGCACGCGGATCTGGTGCGTGCGACCGGTGTCGAGGGTGACGCGGAGCAGGGTCGCCGAGGGCAGCGCCTCGACGATCTCGAAGTGGGTGCGTGCCTCTCGGGGCTCGTCGGAGTCGATCGACATCAGCGTCCGGTGGCGGCGGTCGCGCCCGATCGGCGCCTCGATGGTTCCCGAGCGCGCCGACGGCGTGCCGGCGACGAGGGCCAAGTACTCGCGCCTCAGCCGGCGCGCGGCGAGCAGCGCCTTCAGCGCGCGGTGCACGTCGTCGCGCTTGGCCACCACGAGCAGGCCCGAGGTGTCGCGATCGAGGCGGTGGACGATGCCCGCGCGCCACGGCTCATCGCCGCCGGCGGCACGCCCGGCGAGGGCCTGGGACAGGGTGCCCGTGCGGTGCCCGCGGGCGGGGTGGACGACGACGCCGGCCGGCTTGTCGACGATGATGAGATGCTCGTCCTCGAAGACGATCCCGAAGGGCACGTCGACCGCGGGCGCGTCAGGGAGCTCATCTGAATCGTCGACGTCGACGTGCTCGCCGGCCTGGACCTCGTGGCGCTTGCGCCGCAGGTGCCCGTCGACGCGCACGTGTCCCTCGTCGATGAGACGCTGGGCGCGGGCGCGCGAGCCCAGCGGACCGGCGAGGAACTGGTCGAGCCTTGTTCCCGTCGCGTCCGCGGGGACCTCGAGGCGGATGGACGCGGGGGCTCCGAGCTCAGCCATCCCCGGCCGCCCGCGCCGAGCGCCGGCTCCCCACCTCGATGGTGATGAGGAGCGCGATGACGCCGAGGGTGATGGCCGAGTCGGCGACGTTGAAGGCGGGCCAGTGGGGAAGCTTGATGAAGTCGGTGACCGCGCCCTGGCGCACCCGGTCGATGAGGTTCCCGATCGCGCCCCCGACGAGCAGGCCGGTGGGCAGCCACAGCCAGGGCCGGCTCGGGCGCCGCGCGAAATAGACGACGAGGCCGGCCAGGGCCACCAGGGTGATGACGAGGACGATGGTGCCGCCACCCGAGAAGAGGCTGAAGGCGACGCCGGTGTTGCGCACGTGCACGAGCTTGATGCCCGGGATCACCTTCTCGACCTGGCCAACGGCGATCCCCGACTCGACCGCGTGCTTGGTCACCTGGTCGACGATGAGAACGACGGCGAGCACCGCCGCAGCCCGCACGTAGCCGAGACGGCTGGCGCTCGAGCGGTCGGTTCGGGTGGCGACTGCCATCCGGCAAGGGTACGCGCGCGCGGCGGCGTCAGCCCTGGATCGCGCTCACGAGGAGCGAGCGCACGAAGTACAGGACGATGATCGCCAGCATCGGACTCAGGTCGATCTGGCCGATGGCCGGGATAAACCGCCGGAAGACGCGCAGGTAGGGCTCAGAGACATCGCGCAGGAACCCGAGGATGGCGTCCGAGACGCGCGAGTAGGGCGGGCGCACCCCGAGCGAGAACATGATGTTCAGGAGGATGTAGATAAAGAGGATCACGATGTAGACCGTGAACAGCCCCGAGACGTAGTTGGCGATGTCGACCCGGGCGGCGGCGGCGAGGGGGATCATCGGACAGCTCCGGGCACCGGCGCGCCGGCGGCCACCTCGACGACGGCGTCGATCGCGTCCTGGAAGGCGGCCCGGACACCGGCGCGCTCGAGCGCGGCGAGCCCGCGGGCGGTGGAGCCACCCGGCGAGGTCACCTCGCGCCTCACCGCCAGCGTGTCGTAGTCGCGGACGGAGAGCAGCGCCGCCGTGCCCGCCATCGTCTCGGTCACGAGCTCGGCGGCGAGCCGGGGGCGCAGCCCATGGCGCACGGCGGCATCGACCTGTGACTCGGCGAGCAGGGCTTGGTAGGCGGGACCCACCCCCATGACCGCCGAGGCGGCCTCGAGGTAGCGCTCCTCGATGGCCACGACCCGCCCGAGGCGGGCGAAGAGCTCGAGGACGTCGGCTTCGAGGTCGCGGTCGACGCTGGGCGAGGGCACGTAGCAGACGACCCCGCGCCGGACCTCGACGGCCGTGTTGGGCATCATCAGGAACACCGCGCAATCAGGGTAGGCGGCCTGGAGCTGACCCGTCGAGGTGGCGCCGAGCACCGAGGCGACGGCCTTGGCGACGCCGGCGATCTCCTGCGCGACGGGCTCGAGGCCGGCGGGCTTGTGGCAGAGGACGACGAGATCGGCTCGCTGCGCCACCTCGAGGTTGGAGTCGAAGGCCTCGCCCCCGAGTTCCTCGACGAGCGCGGCCGCGCGGCCCGAGCCGGTATCCGAGCACAGGACGGGGTCGCCCCATCCCCTGGCGAGAGCGCGGGCCATGTTGCCGGATCCGATCAGACCGACTTGCATGAGATGGAATCTAGCGGGGGCCCGGGCTGTGACCCCGGGGGGAGCGCTAGCTCTGGTTGAAGAAGCCCTTCTCGAGCAGCCGCGCGCGCTCCTCGGCGGAGACCTCGACGTTACGCGGCGTGAGCAGAAACGTCTTGTCGGCGATGCGCTGCATACCGCCGTCGAGGGCATAGGTGAGTCCGCTCGAGAAGTCGATCAGGCGCTTGGAGAGGTCGGTGTCGATGCCCTGGAGGTTGAGGATCACGGGAATCGCGTCCTTGAACTTGTCGGCCACGTCCTGGGCGTCGTTGAAGCTCTTGGGAATCACCAGGTGCACGCGCACATCTCCTCCGCCGCGCGGGGCGCGGCTTCCGCTTCCGGCTCCGTTGCTCACGGGACGCAGCACATTCGTGCGCCGCTCGGGCCCGGGATCGTCGGCGAAGATGTCGTCGATCTCGTCGCGGCGCCGGCGGGCGCTCAGCCGGCGCACGTTCGGACGCTCGCGGTAGCGGTCCTCGAGCTGGGTCTCGGGCTCGGCGTAGGGCTCGGGCTCGGGCTCGTCCTCGTAGACGTCATCCTCGGCGAGCCCGAAGTAGACCATCGTTCGATGCCACGTGTCACGGAAAGCCATATCGCTGGGAAGTTCGGGGGAGGTGGGTAATTCCCTTCCGCCGATTATGGCGCGCCCGCGGCGTATAGGCACGTTCCGAGGCGCACGATGGTCGCTCCCTCCTCGACCGCGACCACGTAATCCTGGCTCGTACCCATCGAGAGCTGCGCCAGGCGGTGGCGCTCGGCGAGCTCGCGCAGGGCCGCGAAGTGCCGCCGGTTGTCCTCGGGGGCGCGGGCGAGCGGCGGCATCGTCATCAGTCCCACCACGGGCACGGGCGAGCGCTCGAGGAAGGCGGCGAGCTCGTCGGGGGCGACCCCGCTCTTGCCCGGCTCGCCGGCGACGTTGACCTCGACGAGGATCTCGGTCGAGGCCCGGGCATGCTTGGCGAGCTGCGCGAGCACCGAATCGCTGGCGACGGAATGGATGTAGCGCACGTAGGGAACGATCTGCTTGACCTTGCGGCTCTGGAGCTGGCCGATGAAGTCCCAGGTGAACCCCGGGTGCTGAGCGGCCTTGGCCTCGAGCTCCTGGGCGCGGTTCTCGCCGACGAGGTCGATCCCCGCCTCGGCGAGGACGCCGAGCTCGCCGGCGGGGATGTACTTGACGGCGGCGAGCACCTCGACCTCGGCGGCCTCGCGCCCGGCGACGGCCGCGGCGCGGGCGATCTCCTCCCGCGCGCGCCCGAGATTCGCGCGCACGGTGGCGGCCTCGAGGCCCTCGAAGGTCAGGCCAGCCACGCGAGCCCCGCCTGGCGGCCGGTGACGCCGCGGTCGCGGCGATGGGAGAAGAACAATGAGGGATCGGAGCACAGCGTGCACAGGCCGACGTCGTGGACCACCTCCACCCCGGCCCCCTCGAGCTCGCGGGCGGCGATCGCCTTGAGGTCGAGGTTGCGGCCGTGGCGCACGGCGGCGCCGTGCCTGGAAAACGCCGCGCGGACCTCGTCGCCGACCTCGTAGCAGCAGCCCCCCGCTCCCGGTCCGATGGCGGCGCTCAGCGGCCCGCCCACGTCGAGCTCGCGCAGCCGCCCCACGCCCGCGGCGACGATGCCGGCCGCGAGCCCGCGCCAGCCAGCATGGATCATCGCCACCCCTCCCTCCCCCGCGAGCGCGATGGGCAGGCAGTCGGCGACCATGACCGTCGCCGCCACCCCAGGGGTGATCGTCGCCTGACCGTCCGCGGTCTCGGAAGCTTCCGCACTGCCGCTCGCCACCGCCACGCGGGTGCCGTGGACCTGGTGCGCGCACGCCATCCTCACCCCGAGCTCGTCCTCGAGCGCGCGGCGGTTCGCGACCACGTCCGGGGGCTGCGGGCCGGTCGTCGTGCCCATGTTGAGCGCGGCGTAGGGGCCGGTGGACGAGCCGCCGCGGCGCGTGGTGAAGAGCGCCCGCGCGCCATCCAAGGCCACGGTGATGTGGTCGCCCTGGGCCCGGAAGGGCGCGGAGAGGTCGAGGACGGAGTTCATGCCGCTTGGAGGTAACGTTTCCTCCGGATAGCGGAAGAAACGTTACCTTCAATGCTCCCGGCCCCGATGTCCGACATCGATCTCATCCCCCGCCCCGAGCACCGCTTCACCTTCGGCCTGTGGACGGTGGGCAACCCCGGCCGCGACCCGTTCGGCGAGCCCACCCGTCCTGCACTCGATCCCGTGATCGCGCTCGAGCGCCTGGCCGAGCTCGGCGCCTACGGCGTCAGCCTCCACGACAACGACCTCGTGCCCTACGGATCCTCGCCCGCCGAGCGCGACCGCATCGTCGCCCGCTTCGCCGACGCGCTGGCGCGCACGGGCATGCGGGTGACGATGGCCACCACCAACCTGTTCGCCCACCCCGCCTTCAAGGAAGGGGCCTTCACCTCCAACGACCGCTCCGTGCGCCGGGCGGCGATCGCCAAGGCGATGCGCGGGATCGACCTCGGCGCCGAGCTGGGAGCGGAGGTCTACGTGTTCTGGGGCGGACGCGAGGGGGCGGAGACGAGCGCGGCCAAGCGCGTCGGCGACGCCCTCGAGCGCTCCCGCGAGGCGATCGACTTCCTGTGCGGCTACGTGCGCGACCGGGGCTACGCGATGCGCTTCGCGGTCGAGCCCAAGCCCAACGAGCCGCGCGGCGACATCTTCCTCCCCACCGTGGGGCACGCCCTGCACTTCATCACCACGCTCGACGAGCCCGACATGGTCGGCGTCAACCCCGAGTTCGCCCACGAGACGATGGCCGGGCTGAGCTTCGTCCACGGCGTCGCCCACGCGCTGTGGGCCGGCAAGCTCTTCCACATCGACCTCAACAGCCAGCGCATCGGCCGCTACGACCAGGATTACCGCTTCGGCGCCGAGGACCTCAAGGAGTCCTTTCTCCTCGTCCACCTGCTCGAGACCTCGGGCTACGCGGGCGCGCGCCACTTCGACGCTCATGCCTATCGCAGCGAGGATCCCGAGGGGGTGTGGGACTTCGCCGCGGGCTGCATGCGCACCTATCTCGCGCTCGCCGCCAAGTCGCGCGAGCTCCTCGCCTCCGAGGCGATCGCCGCCGCCCGCGAGGCGGCCCGGGTCGACGAGCTCGCGCAGCCGAGCGTCGGGCCCTACTCCGCCGAGGCGGCATCGGCCCTGCTCGGCGAGGATCCCGACCTCGACGCGCTCGCGCAGCACGGTTACGGCAACGAGCGTCTCGACCAGCTCGTGGTCGAGCTCCTGCTCGGCGCGAGCTGACGACGGCGGTTAGGAGAAGCTGCGCAGGAACGCGATGTCGGCCCGTCGGCTGCGGGTGATCCGCTTCACGGCGACCCCGACCTCCTGAACGACCCCGCGGCGGACCTTGAGCACGCCGGTGGACGATCCATCGGCCACCAGGTACCAGGTGTTGGCGCCGAGGTGGAAGGGCCTACCGAGCTTCACCCGCCTGCGGGCGGCGGCGAGCGCGGCCCCTGGGGTCACGCCGCGCAGCGTGTAATAGGGGTTGGCGGTGGAGACCCACACGACGCGACCCGCGAGCGCTGCCCGGCGCCCGCGCGGGACCGACCTCAGGAGCTTCGGCGACGCGTAGCCGACGCGCACGCCCACCGGGGTCAGGCAGAAGAAGTCCTCGTAGCGGGAGTGGTGCTTGGTGCTCCGCGGGTACGCCTTGCGCGCCTGGGTCCTGGTCATCCCCAGGCGCACGCGCCCGAGCGCGCCGCCGCTGAGCCGGCCGCTCGCCAGCGGGCAGCCGGCGGAGGCGGACACGGGAAGGGGAGCGAGTGAGTTGCCCGCCCCGATCGAGCCGCATCCGTTGACGGGTGCGACGCCGAGGAACAGCGTCTCGATATAGGTGAGCGCGCTCGCCTCGAAGGGGAGGGCGGCCCCGGTGTGGTCGGCGCCGTTGTACTGGGTGAAGGTCACCGGGACCCCCTCCTGACAGTACTTGTGGGCGAGCGCCTCGACGTCGCCGGCGACCATGACCCCGTCGCCGGTGCCGTCCTCGTTGCCCACCGCCATCAGCAGCGGCCCCGCCGGGTGCTGGGGCGCGGTGCCCATGGTGAGCTCGTTGATGAGCTTGGCGAAGAGGGGAATGGCCAGCGGGTTCTGGTACTGGGGCCTGAAGAGCTTCTGGATCGTCAGGCCGGGGTAGGCGCCGAGGAAGTCGTTGATGCACTCGCTGGCGACCTGGCCGGTGACCGTCTTGCCGTAGTCGGAGAGATAGGGATCGAGGTTGAAGCCGAAGGCGCGCGAGAGGGCGACGAGGACGGCAGGGATCACCCCTGACCAGCTCGGGCTGCCGTTGACGTAGCTGAGGTTGTGCGCGAAGTCGACGGGGATCCCGCCCTCGGCGACGCCGAGGATGTGGAGCGCCGGGGCGTACGCCGGGGCGAGCTCGCTGGCCCATTCGGTGGCAATCGACCCGCCCGAGTATCCGACCATCGCGACCGGAGTGGAGCTCGGAGCGCCGAGGTCGCTCTCGGTGGCGCGGATCGAGTCCAGGGTGCCGTAGCCCGACTCCTGCCCGGCGCCCCACTCGAGGTTGGTGCCCTCGTAGTCGGAGACGTCGACGGTGAAGCCGGCGGCCACGTAGCCGGCGATTAT
>DASZKU010000031.1:0-7930 GCA_035552815.1 Solirubrobacteraceae bacterium
AGACCAACGACGATCTCCAGGATGCCGACCAGGAGGCCCGCCACGACGATCCGCGCGATCGTGGGCCACCAGCGACCGCTCACCAGTTCTCGGGAGCGCCCGAGCGCGCTCAGTCCCGTGCGGCCCTCCATCATCAGCACTGGGATGGCGACCGAGAAGGCGCCGATCAGGTAGATGCCGGGGATGATGACGATGAAGAGGCCGATGACGACGAGCACGCCGGTGAGGATCGCCAGCCACACGAGCGAGCCGAGCCGGGCCGCGGCGAACGCGAACGACTCCCCCAGCTCGGGCCTTCGCCCCAGGTAGCCGTCGAGCAGGAGCTTGAACACGGCGCCGATCGAGAGGAGCTGGGCGAGCGCGCCGATGACGATGACGGCCAGCGAGGGAACGACGCCCGTGGTCGAGCCGTTCAGGTTCGTCGTATAGAGGGTCCCATTCTGGAGGAAGACGCCCGAAGGGAGCGAGGCGCGAACGACGATGACCTGGATGACGGCGAGCGGCAGCACCACCACCGCGACCGCCTGCCACAGCAGGACCGCGTAGCGGCGGTAGAGGTTGATCGCCGCGTCGAGGGTCTCGCCGACGCTCAGCGGCCGCAGGCCGCGGGACGCCGCAGAACTCAGCCCCACTTCCATTCGCCCCGGACCATAGCCGCTCGAGCGAGATCGGTGTGTGAAGTTTTTCCGGCGTTAACGGGGGACGCCGGCCGGCGCGGGCGCGCGCGCGAGCATGGCTACAACCCGTACGAACGCCCGATCACATCGAGCATGATCTCGTCGGTTCCGGCGCCGATCCGGTTGAGCCGGAGATCGCGCCAGGCGCGCTCGATGCCGTACTCCTTCATGTAGCCGTTGCCGCCGTGGATCTGAATGCACTCGTCGGCGACCTCGACCGCGATCCTGGCCGCGTGGAGCTTGGCCATGGTGATCTCGCGGACCGGATACTCGCCGTTCTGGAAGCGCCATGCGGTCGTGTACACAAGCTGGCGCGCGGTCTCGATCTTGGTCGCCATCTCGGCGAACTTGTGGCGGATGACCTGAAAGCCGCCGATCGGGCGCCCGAAGGCGGTCCGGTCCGTGGCGTACTTGAGGGTTCGGTCGAAGACCTCCTGGGCCCCGGCCACCGACGAGGCGGCGCCGATCAGCCGTTCTCCCTGGAGCTCCCACATGATGTGGTAGAAGCCCTTGCCTATCTGGCCCAGCACGGCGGTGGCGGGCACGCGGACGTCCTGGAAGGCGAGCAGCGCCGTGTCGGACGCGTGCATGCCGAGCTTCTCGAGCCTCTTCTCGCGGATCACGCCGGGAAGGTCCATCGGGACCAGGAAGAGGGTGAAGCCGTCGTATCCGGCGTCGGGATCGGTCTTGGTCACGAGGACGATCGCGTGGGCGCGGTGACCGTTGGTGATGAAGGTCTTCGACCCGTTGATCACGTACTCCTCGCCGTCGCGCACAGCGCGGGTCTTGATCCCCGCGACGTCGGAGCCGGCATCGGGCTCACTGATCCCCAGGCAGAGGATCTTCGCGCCCTTGATCGCGGACGCCGCCCATTCCTGCTTCTGCTCCTCGGTGCCGAAGGCGAGGATGGGGGGGAGAGCTAGGTCGGTCTGGACGGCGACGCCCATCGCCAGCCCGCCCGAATGGGTGTACGCCATCTCCTCGGCGAGGACGAGGCTCGTGTAGTAGTCCCCGCCCTGACCGCCGTACTCCTCCGGCTTGTCGAGGCCGAGGAAGCCGAGCTCGCCCATGCGCGTGAAGACCCAGTCGGGGAACGTGGTCTCCTCCCACTCGTCGGCGTGCGGCTGGAGCTCCTTGACGACGAAGCGGTGGATCGACTCCCGGAGTTGCTCGTGCTCGTCAGTGAAGATGAAGTGCTTGCGCTGGGTCGCGAAGTCGGGCTTGAGTACGTCGGCGGTCGCCATACGGGGTGTCTCTCTCCTGGGCTCTGTTGTGGGGGGAGAGGCTGAGACGCTAGCGGAGGGGCGCGGCAAAGTAAACAGTAGAACTTCCTACTTACCGCTTCGACGGTTAGGCTGTTGACGATCTCGCGTCGCGGTCGCGCTCGCGGCCGAGCGCGGGGCGCCTTTCTCTCTGGATCCGAACCTCCGAGGCCAACCCATGCCCTACGACACGCTCCGCTACGACGTCGCCGAGAGCGGCGTGGCGACGATCGCCCTCGATCAGCCCGAGACACGCAACGCCCTCTCCGACGTCGTGTTGTCCGACCTCATCGCGGCGCTCGAGGTCGCCCGCGGTGACGGGGCGGTCAGGTGCGTGGTGCTGACCTCGACCCACGAGAAGGTGTTCTCGAGCGGCGGCAACCTCGCCGGCTTCGCCGCCGATCTGCCGATGGTGGAGAAGCACTTCGGCAGCGAGCGCTTTCCCCGGGCCTTCCGCCTCCTCGGCGAGCTCGGGAAGCCCTCGATCTGCGCGGCCAACGGGCACGTGCTCGCGGGCGCGCTCGGGCTCGCACTCGCCTGCGATCTGATCATCGCGCGCGACGACGCCCGCTTCGGGACGCCCGAGATCAACGTCGGCCTGTTCCCATTCATGATCGAGGCGCTCATCTACCGCAACGTGGCGCGCAAGAAGGCCAACGAACTGCTCCTGCTCGGCGATCAGATCTCGGCCCGCGAGGCGGAGCGGATCGGGCTCGTCAACCGGGTCGTCGCCCCCGAGGAATTCGACGAGGCCGTCCGCGCCTGGGCCGAACGACTGGCCGCCAAGTCCCCGGTGATGATGCGGCTCGGCAAGGACTCGATGTTCCGTCAGCAGGACATGGCCTTCGCCGACGCCCTCGACTACCTCCGCGCCCAGCTCACGATCGCCTTCTCGACCGAGGATCTCCATGAGGGGGTGAAGGCGTTCTTCGAGAAGCGCGAGCCGGAGTGGCGGGGGCGGTAGTCGTGTCGGTTCCGCGCGCGGGCGGTCCCGGAGGCCCGCGTCGCGCGCGGACGGGCCGGACGCCGAGCCGCCTCGCGCGCGGGCCTGGGCGGCTGAGCGACCCATACGGTCGCTGTCCCGCCCAGGCTCGGTTCGGCGGGCGAGGTCCGTGAGCCTGGGCGGCTAACGCAACTCACAGTCACTTCACGCGCCCAGGCTCATTGCACGCAATCAGTTAGGCAAGGGCCGCCGCCCCGCCCCGCCGCGCGCCGCCGCGCGCCCCGCCCCGCAGCGCGCCGCGCCGCGCCGCCCCCCGCACACCCCACGCCGGCCTTGACTCCCAAACCCCAACCCGGCAAAGTGAGAAGTAGCACGTCCCACTTCTCACCCGGAACCCGCGCCCGAACCCGCGTCCCGAACCCGCGTCCCGAACCCAAAACCCCGAACCCAACCCGAGCACCGATGCCGCCCGACGCCCCGACCACGATCACGACGACCACCAGCCTCCTCCGCCCCCTGGCCGAGGATCTCGAGGCGCGCCGCGAGCAGATCAAGCAGGGCGGCGGCGCCGAGAAGATCGCGGCCCAGCACGCCGCCGACAAGCTCACGGCCCGCGAGCGCGTGGCCCTCCTGATCGACGAGGGAACCTTCGTCGAGCTTGGGATCCATGGCCGCCCGCACTTCTCCCAGCGAGCGATGGAGGGCAAAACCGCCCCCGCCGATGGGGTCATCACCGGTTACGGGAAGGTCGGCGGGCGCCTCACCGCGGTCGCCGCCTACGACTTCACGGTCATGGCCGGCTCGATGGGGATGACGGGCGAGCTCAAGGTCACGCGCCTGCGCGAGCTCGCGCTGACCAAGCGGATCCCGTTCGTGTGGCTGCTCGACTCGGCCGGCGCGCGCATCCAGGAGGCGGTCGGCTCGCTGTTCGCGGGCACGGGCTATCTGTTCCGCGACGAGGTGATCAACTCCGGCGTGATCCCCCAAATAGCGGCGCTGATGGGGCCGTGCGCGGCGGGGACGGCGTACATCCCGGGCCTCGCCGACTTCGTCCCGATGGTCAAGGGCCGTGGTTCGATGGCGCTCGCCGGCCCGCATCTCGTCCGGGCGGCGATCGGCGAGGACGTGACCCAGGAGGAGCTCGGCGGCTCGCGCGTTCACTGCCGCAAGTCCGGCGTGGGGGACCTCGAGGTCAAAGACGACCCCGAGTGCATCGCCAAGATCAAGGAGTACCTGAGCTACTTCCCGCAGCACAACCAAGACTCACCGCCGCACAAGCCAACGACCGACCCGATCGACCGCAAAGACGAAGGGCTCCTCGATCTCCTCCCGGACTCGAACCGGCGCCCCTATGACATGTACGAGGTGATCCGGCGGATCGTCGACGACGGCGGGTACTTCGACCTCAAACCCCAGTGGGCGCAGACCATCATCACCTGTCTGGCCCGTTTCGGCGGCCGGCCCGCCGGGATCGTCGCCAGCCAGCCCAAGCACCTGGGGGGCATCCTCGATAACGACTCGGCCGACAAGGCCGCCCGCTTCATCAATCTGTGCAACGCCTACGGGATCCCCCTCGTCTTCCTCATGGACGTCCCCGGCTTCATGGTCGGCACCAAGGTCGAGCAGGCGGGCATCATCCGCCACGGGGCAAAGATGCTCCACGCCACCGCCAACGCCACCGTCCCCAAGATCACGGTGGTCCTGCGCAAGGGCTACGGCGCCGGCTACTACGTGATGTGCGGGCGCGCGTACGAGCCCGACCTGATTGTCGCTTGGCCGAGCGCCGAGATCAGCGTGATGGGCGCGGAGGGCGCGGTGGAGATCATCTTCCGGCGCGAGGTCGAGGCGGCCGAGGATCCGCAGGCCAAGCGCGCCGAGCTGACCCAGAGCATCCGGGACACCATCGATGTCTACGTCGCCGCCGGCAACGACATGATCGACGACGTCATCGACCCGCGCGAGACGCGGCCGACGATCTGCCGGGCGCTCGAGATGGCGGCCGGGAAGCGCGTCGAGCGCCCGTGGAAGCGCCACGGAGTGGTCCCCGTATGAGGCCGCCGGAGGATCACCGATGACCCTCGCAGACCCCGCCGTCATCACCTGCGCCATCTCGGGCTCGATCGCCAACCGCGACCAGTGCCCGGCGATTCCCTACACCCCGGCCGAGTACGCGGCCGAGGCGCGCCGGATCGTGGACGAGGGTGGAGTCCACATCCACATCCATGCCCGCAGCCCCGACGGCGCGCCGAGCTACGAGACCCGGGACTTCGTGGCTATAAAGGACGCGATCGTCGAGGAGATCAACGATCAGGCGATCATCAATTTCTCCACCGGCACCATCGGCGTCCCTGTAACCAAGCGCGTCGCCTATCTGGAGGCGGGTCGGCCGGAGGTGGCGGCGCTGAACATGGGCTCGCTCAACTACGCCAAGTACTCGCGCAAGCGCAAGGACTTCGTGTTCTCGTTCGTGTTCGCCAACCCGTTCGAGGAGATCATCGCGCTGCTCGAAGCGATGCGCCGGCTCGGGATCAAGCCCGAGCACGAGTGCTTCGACCTCGGCCACGTGGGCTCGCTCGCGCCCCTCGTCGACATGGGCCTGCTCGACGAGCCGCTCCATGCCGACTTCGTCATGGGCGTGGTCGGCGGCGTACCCGCCACGGCGCGCAACCTCGCGGCCATGGCCGACAACATGCCCACGGACGCGGTCGGTGGCGTCCGCAACCACTGGGGCGTGATCGGCATCGGCCGCGAGCAGTGGATGCTCGTGGCCGCCGCCCTCACCCTGGGGGGCTCGGTACGCGTGGGCCTGGAAGACAACTTCTATCTCCCCGACGGCACGATGGCCCGATCCAACGGCGAGCTCATCGCCAAGGCGCGGCAGATGACCGAGGACGCGGGCCGCCGCCCCGCGAGCGTGGCCGAGGCGCGCGCTCTCCTCGGCACTAAAAAGCCCGTGGCCGCGGCGCCGTGACCCCGCTCGAAGGCGTCAGGGTCCTCGACCTCTCCCGCCTCCTCCCGGGCGGGTTCTGCTCGCTCCTCCTGGCCGACTTCGGCGCCGACGTGGTCAAGGTCGAGGACACGGGGATGGGCGATTACGTGCGCTGGGCGCCGCCCTTCTACGCCGGGGCCGAGGAGAGCGCGCGCAGCGCTCCCTTCCTCGCCTTGAATCGCGGCAAGCGCTCGATCCGCATCGACCTCAAGACCGACGCCGGCAAGGGCGTGCTGAGGCGCCTGGCCCGCGACGCCGACGTCCTCCTCGAGTCCTTCCGCCCCGGGGTGCTCGACCGCCTCGGGGTCGGCTACGAGCGCCTGCGCGAGGAGAACCCCGGCCTCGTGTACTGCGCGATCACCGGCTACGGCCAGGACGGCCCCGCCCGCGAGCGCGCGGGGCACGACCTCAACTACCTGAGCCTGGGCGGGCTCCTCGGCCTCAGCGGCGAGGCCGACGGGCCGCCCGTCCAGTCCGCCGGACAGATCGCCGATCTCGGCGGGGGGGCGCTGACGGCGGCGATCGGCATCCTCATCGCGCTGCGCGAGCGCGAGCGCTCGGGCCTGGGGCAGCTCGTCGACTGCTCGATGTTCGACGGCGCCCTGGCCTGGCTCGCGATGGCGGCGGCGGCGGCGCTGGCCTCGGGCCGCGCCGATCGGCGCGGGGAGAATGTGCTCGCGGGCGGTGCGGTCTGCTACCGGCCCTACCGGTGCGCCGACGGCTACGTCACCCTGGCCGCGCTCGAGCCGAAGTTCTGGAGCGCGTTCTGTCGCGGGGTGGAACGCGACGATCTTCGCGAGAGTGCCTTCGCGCGGCCCGGCTCGGATGCGCACCGCGAGCTGGAGGAGATCTTCCTCGCCCACACGCGCGCAGAGTGGCGCGAGTTCGCCTCCGAGCACGACTGCTGCCTCGAGCCCGTGCTCGACCTCGACGAGGCGCTCGCGTCCGAGCTCGTCCAGGCGCGCGAGATGGTCGTCGAGCTCGTCCAACCCGGGGCCGAGGCTGCGGTCAGGCTCCTCGGGACCCCGATCAAGCTCGGGCGCACGCCGGCCCAGCCCACCCGCGCACCCGGCCCCGGCCTCGGAGAGCACACCGCGGAGGTCCTCGCCGCGGCCGGGTTCACGGACGAGGAGATCGCGGTGCTAGTTCGCGAGGGCGCGGTGGCGGGCCCGACCGGCACCGGACACGGCTCGTTCCTGGCATGACCCAGACGACGGGGATGCTCAAGATGTCGGAGCTCGCCGAGCGCTCGGGGGTAAGCGCGGGCACGATCAAGCACTACCTGCGCGAGGGCCTGCTGGGTGGGCGGGACGAAGTCGTGCGCACGAGCCGCAACATGGCGTACTACCCCGAGGAGTTCGTCGAGCGGATTCACCTGATCAAGCGCCTCCAGGAGGAGCGCTTCATGCCCCTGCGACTGATCCGCCAGGTCGTCACCGAGGATCCCGAGCGCGCGGCCCGGCTGATCGAGATCGAGGACCGGATCCTCGACCGCGCGATCGCCGCCGGGGAAGGATCGCGGGTCTCTCGCGCTCGGGTGCACGAGGAGTACGACGTTCCCGCCAACGTGCTCGAGCGCCTCGAAGAGCTCGGGATCCTCACCCCGGGCACCCGGGGCTACGACCCCGACGACGTCAAGATCATCGAGGCCATCAGCCGCTTTCGCGCCGGCGGCTACGACGAGGCGATCGGCTTCACCGTCTACGACACGCTCCGCTACCGGGAGGCGCTCGAGCCACTCGTAGAGGATGAGGTGCGGGTGCTCCTGGACCGTCTCGCCGGCGAGGTCGAGGTCGAGCGGGCGGTCGAGATCATCGCCTCGGGCGTCGAGCCCCTGCGCGAGCTGATCGGGGCCATGCACTCGAAGCTGCTGTTGTCCGCTTTGCGCCGCGCGCGGGGGGTTTGACCGAGCTGAGGGAGCAAAAGCGGACAACAGTCGCGAGTTTCCCGGTCTCGCTGGAAGGGTTGTCGTTCTGTCAGAGACTCGCGGCTGGGAGGTCGTCGCAAAACTCCGGAGCGGATCGAGCGCGATATTTGCCCCGCCCGCGCGAAGGTTCGG
>DASZKU010000032.1:0-21881 GCA_035552815.1 Solirubrobacteraceae bacterium
TATCGCCTCGCGCGAGATCGACCCGGCTTCACCGGCTCGCAGACCTGGGCGGGTGACGTGCACCCCTCCCCGCCCTGCGTGAGGTGACTACCGCCACGCCCCGGGTATCGACACCGCCACACCACGACACCGCGGCTCCGCCACGGTCGCGCTCTAAGCGGAGCGCCCCGGGGGCGGAGCCGAACCGGGATACGCGCCCACCCGACCTCCCCTCAAAAGCCACACGTCAAGCGCGCGCCACGAACGATCAAGCACGGGAAGATCGAAGGAGTGATGGCGGACGTGCTCGCCACTCAGTGGTTCGTTTCGTAAGTACGGCGACACCGAGAATGATCACCGGTGGATGCTGGACAAGGACGCAGGAGCCGACGTGTGCCCCTGGCACACGCGGCGACGAGGACAGCCGGATGACTCCGGCGCGGCCCGATCCCGCGAGGCTGGATGCCGAGCGGGCCGCAGCCCGGAGCCAGCGCCGCCGAGGCCCGCTCGAATGTCGTCGTACTTACGAAACGGGCCACTAAGTGTTGCGAAACGGGCCACTAAGCTGTCGCGCGTGTCCGAGCTCCTGTTCCGCTCCGCCGGCGAGCTCGCCGGGCTCGTGCGCGCGGGAGAGGTGAGCGCCGTGGAGCTCGTCACCGCCTCGCTCGCGAGCATCGAGGCGAGCCAGCCGACCGTGAACGCCTTCACCCACGTCGCCCTCGAGTCGGCGCTGGCCGCCGCCGAGCGCATCGGCCCCGGCGATCCTCGCCCCTTCGCCGGCGTGCCCATCGCCATCAAGGACAACCGGCCCGTGGCCGGCATGCCCCTGACCATGTGCAGCGACCTGTGGGGCGACTTCGTGCCCGGCCACGACGCGTTCTGCGTGCGGCGCCTGCGCGACGCCGGCTTCGTGATCGTGGGCAAGACGACGCTGCCGGAGATGGGCATCCTCCCCACCACCGAGCCGCGCCGCTTCGGGCCCACCCGCAACCCGTGGTCGGCCGAGCGCACCCCGGGAGGGTCGAGCGGGGGCTCGGGCGCCGCGGTGGCCGCGGGCCTCGTCCCCATCGGCCACGGCAACGACGGCGGCGGGTCGATCCGCATCCCCGCCGCGTGCTGCGGGCTCGTGGGCCTCAAGCCGGCCCGCGGCCGCGTGTCCGTCGGCCCCGACTCCGGCCAGAGCTTCCTCGTTGGCGACGGCGTGCTCACGCGCACGGTGGGCGACACCGCCGCCCTCCTCGACGTCCTCGCCGGCTACGAGCCGGGCGACGCGAACTGGGCTGCGCCGCCGCCCGCCTCCTTCGCCGAGCTCGCCGCCCGGCCCGCCGAACCCATGCGGATCGGCCTGGCGCTCAATTCGCCGCTCGAAGGCGCCACCCTCGACCCGGTGTGCGAGGCCGCCGCCCGCGACGCGGCGGCGCTGCTCGAGTCCCTCGGGCACGAGGTGGAGGAGATCGCCCCGCCGTGGTCGGGGCTCGACCTCCTCCCCGACTTCACGCGCGCCTTCGGTCCCTCGGTGTCGATGACCACTCTCGTGGGCGGCCGCCTGGCGGGGCGGGAGCCCACCGAGGACGACGTCGAGCCCCTCACCTGGGCGATGTGGGAGCGCGCGCGCAGCCAGAACGCGCTCACCCTGCTGGCGGCACAGAGCCGGCTCGAGTCGGTGGCGAGGGCGATAATCGCCTTCTCCGCGCCCTACCACGCCGTGCTCACGCCCGCCCTCGCGCGACGGCCGCTGCCGATCGGCGAGGTCCACGGCCGCGGCCCCGATCCCTGGGCGCACTACCGGCGCTCGGGCTCGTTCACGCCCTACACGGCGATCGTCAACGTCACCGGTCAGCCCGCGATCTCGCTTCCCCTCTACCACGGCGAGGACGGGCTCCCGACCGGGGTGCAGCTCATCGGCCCGCCCGCGCGCGAGGACATCATCCTCGCGCTCGCCACCGAGCTCGAGCACGCCCACCCCTGGGCCCAGCGCCGCCCCGACGCCGGGTGAGCGCGCTCAGCCGGTGCCGAGCACGGCGCGCATCGGCTTCGGCACCACGCCCAGGCGCTCGGCGTCGGCGGTCCCGTGGCGCGAGGTCATCGGCACCTCGAAGAGCTCGGCCTCGTCCCAGGTGGCGAAGGCGGCCGGGCCGGTGAGGAGCTCGACGGCCTGGAGCACGCGGCGGGTGACGGGGACGGGGACCTTGACGATCGGGCGCCGGCGGCCGAAGGAGCGCACCGCCGTCTCGACGATGTCCTGGTAGGTGAGCGTCTCCGGCCCCGCGAGCTCGTAGCGGGTGCCCGACTCGATGCTCCGGGTCAGCGAGGCGAGCACGCAGTCGGCCACGTCCTCGGCCCAGATCGGCTGGTAGGTGGACTTCCCCGACCCCGAGATGGGAACCACGGGGAGGATGCTCGTGCGCTCGAGCAGGCGCAGGTAGGGATCCCCGGGCGAATACGTGATCGAGGGCGCGAAGACGACGTGCTCGAGCGAGGACTCGACCACCGCGCGCTCGGCCAGGGCCTTGGTGCGCATCAGGCGGGCGCGGCTGCGCGTCGAGGCCCCGAGCGCGGAGAAGAACACGAAGCGCCGGACCCCGGCGCGCTCGGCGGCGCGCACCAGTCGCCATGTGGCCACCCCGTTGAGCTCCTCGATCGATCCTCCGGGCTGGTCGCGGATCGTCGCGGCGAGGTGCAGGACGGTGTCGACATCGCGCAGGGCGTGCCGGAAGGACAGGTGGTCGCCGAGGTCGCCGAGGGCGATCTGGACGCGCACGCGCTCGGCGCCGAGGCGCCGGGGATCGCGGACTAGGCAGCGCACGGGCATCCCCGCGGCGGTGAGGCGGCGCAGCAGGGGCAGGCCGACGGTCCCGGTCGCGCCGGTAAGCAGGAGCACCGCGGGGAGGCTATGTGAAATCGCCTGGCGCCGATTCCCTTGACGCATTCGGGAGGCTCAATGGGCCGGGCGCGCAGAGCGCCGATGACGCTGCCCGCGGCTGACCGGCTCACATCCTTAGAATGCCGGGACTGGCCCGCCCGCGGCGGGCACACGAGTCAACGCCGACGAAGGAAACCAGAGACTTATGGCCTACGTCATCGCCGAGCCCTGCATCGGCACGAAGGACAATTCGTGCGTGGAGGTCTGCCCGGTCGACTGCATCCACCCCACCCCGGACGAGCCCGATTACGACAAGGTAGAGATGCTCTACATCGATCCGGAGGAGTGCATCGACTGTGACGCGTGCGTCGAGGCCTGCCCGGTGGACGCGTGCTTCGCCGAGGACCAGCTCCCCGAGGAGTGGCAGAAGTACACGCAGATCAACGCCCAGTACTACGCCAACGGCTAATTCGCCAGGGGCGAATTAGCTTGCGGGAAATTCGCCAGGGGCGAATTCCCGCGGCCGCGGCATTTGCCCCTGGCAAATGGCGCAATGGAATTCGCCTCTGGCGAATTCCACAATTTCACGCCATGGGGAGCGACATCCCGACCGGCTTGGGTGCCGCGGCAGGCGCCGGGGCCTGCATCACGGGGAGCTCGATCGGGGAAAGGGCGATCAGCCCGCGGGCGCCCTGGCGGATGGCCTGAGCGGCGGGATCGTCGGGGTCGGAGAAGACCAGGGGCACGCCGGCGTCTGACTGCTCGCGCAGGGGCACGGTCAGGGGCACGCGGGCGAGGAGGGGGACGTCGATCTCGTCGGCCAGGAGCTGGCCGCCGCCCTCGCCGAAGATCTCGAAGCGCTCGCCCGCGGGGGTGACGAAGCTCGACATGTTCTCGATCACGCCGATGACGTCGAGCTTGACCTTCGTGGCCATCTCGGCCGCGCGCTTGGCCACCTTCTGGGCGACGGGCTGCGGCGTGGTGACGAGCACGAACTCGGCCTGGGGCAGGAGCTGGGCCAGGGTCATGGACACGTCGCCGGTGCCCGGCGGGAGGTCGATGAGGAGGTAGTCGAGCTCGCCCCATTCCACGTCCTCGAGGAACTGCTGGAGCGCCTTGTGGAGCATCGGGCCGCGCCACACGACGGCGGCGTCCTGCTCGATGAAGAAGCCGATCGACATCACCTTGATGCCCTCGGCGGCCTCGAGGGGGACGAGCTTGCGCGCTTCGTTGACGCGCGGGCGCTGGCCGCCCAGGCCGAGCATCCGGGGCTGGGAATAGCCCCACACGTCGGCGTCGAGCACGCCCACGAGCTTGCCTTCGGCGGCCAGGGCGGCAGCGAGGTTGGCGGTGACGCTCGACTTGCCGACGCCACCCTTGCCCGAGCCGATGCAGATCACGTGGCGTACCTGGGCGAGGGCGCCCTCGGGGAGCGCGCCGCGGCCGAGGCGCTTGCCGAGGTCCGACTTCTCGCTGTCGGAGAGCACGTCGAAGGAGACGTTGACGCCCTCGACGCCGTCGAGCTCGCGGACCGCCTCGGCGACGCCGGTCTGGAAGTGGCTGCGGATCGGGCAGCCCGCCGTGGTCAGCGAGACCGTGACGTCGATGACGCCGTTGTCGTGGACGTCGATCGCGCGGACCATCCCGAGCTCGACGATGTCGCGCCGGAGCTCCGGGTCGATTACCGCGCGCAGCGCCTCCATGACTTGTTCGTTGGTGGGCATGGTTCTCATTGTCGCAGACCTGGTTTGTTCGCTTAAAGACCGACGGGGCGCCACTTGCGTGACGCCCCGGCGGTTGAGGGAGGAGAGGGTGCTACGTCCGCCGGCGAGATATGGGCCGGCGAACCTTTCCCGTCCTCAGCGCTCTCCTGATCGCCGGGCCGGGGGAAGTCTGTATTCGCTCTTAGACCGACCCGATGAGGCCCTGCGCCTCACCGACGAGCTTCTCGACGCGAGTAGTCAGCGTGGTCGACTGCTTCTCAAAATCCTTGCGCACCGAACGTACCTCGCGCTCGAAGCGGCGGCGGTTCTGCTTGACCGTCCGCTCGACGCTCTTGCGCCGCTGGCGCAGGTCACGCTCGAAGCGGGTGCGGGTCTTGCGAACCTGGCGCTCGAAGCGATTACGTGCGGTCGCTCCCCGGCGCTCGTAGCGCTTGAGCTCGCGCTCGACGCCTTCACGGGTACTGATCTTCGTGGTTAGGCCACGAACGGTCGACACCAAGGTGTCGCGAGCGATCAGCGAAGCGCCGACGGGGACGAGCACCGCCCGCTCGGCGATCTGCTGAGCTTGGTCCACGCGCGTCGTGGGCTGGGTCGACGTCGACGTCGACGCGGTCGAGGCACTGGGGCGCTTGCGCGTCGTCGTGGAGGTCTTGCGCGTCGTTTCCGCGCGGGTCCCTGTCTTGTTGGTGGTGGTAGCCATTGCGTTTCTGTGTTCCGCTCCCGTGGTGTCAGAGGATATTACTTCTAAGCCTTGTTCGGGTGAGGATTATCACCGAACATGTGTTTGTACCCCGGCCCGGGAGCTGCGTTACAGGGTCTAGTTGCGAGCCGAGCTCGTGCGCTCGAGCCAGGCGGGGGGATCGCGGAGCTCGATGAGGGTGGGGAGCGCCTCGGGCGAGCTGAACACGTAGTGCAGGGCTTCGGTCCCGCCCGCCTGCACGACGGCGTCGCAGAAGATCTTCCCCTGCTCGTACTGGCGGAGCTTGAGCTCGAGGCCGAGCATGCGCGCGACGATCCGCGAGAGCGCCGACTGCGACCGGCGACGGCGGTTGAGGGAGTCGCGCAGGCGCGGGAGCGAGGGCAGGAGGTCGGGCGCCACCGCGTCCATGACGTGCTCGGCGTGGCCCTCGATCACCGCCATCACCGCCTGCACGCGGTCGAGCACGGAGCGTTCGGTGGGGCTGACGACGAGGGCGATGAAGTCCCCGCGGCGCAGGGCGTCGCCCACCCGGCTCATCCCCGCGCGTGTCGGCCACCGGAGCTTGCGCGAGGAATCGAGGCGCACCTCGGCGCCGTGGAGGAGCTCGCGCACGAGCCCCGCGAGATGGCTCTGGAGCCAGGGCACGCCGGAGAACTGGACGGCGTGGGTGACCTCGTGGAGCGTCACCCAGGTCACGAACTCGCGCTCCTCGGCCCCGAAGGCGCGCACCGCCTCGCCGAGGTTGGGGAGCACGAAGAGCAGGCGCGGGGGGCGATCGTCGGCCGCCTCGTCGAGGAGGACGAGCTCGTACTGGCCGAGCACGCGCTGGGCCAGGTATCCCACCACCACCCCCACCTCGGTGGTGAGGACGATGCCGACGGCGATCTGGACGGCGGGGCGCAGCGGGCCGAGCCCGGCCCCGGCGCGCTCGAGCACGGGGTCGAGCAGCGCTCGCATCGAGGAGATGTTGCTCGCCACCCAGTCGCGGCGCGAGATGCCCTCGGGCTCGGGCAAGGAACCCGACGGCGTGAGGCCGGTGTAGGCGATGACCCGGCGCTCGGACTCCTCGGCGAGCGCGCTCAGGTCGGTGCTCGGCTGGCGGGCGTCGCCGGTCCCGGCCAGGTACCCGGCGAGACGCTCGGCGAGGATCCAGTCGATCATGTCGGCACGCCCTCGAGCTCGCGCACGGTCTCGGGCGAGCGCGCGGCGATCACCGGCGAGCTCGCGGTGGCGTCGAGCGGCGCCCCGAGGGGGTCCTCGAAGCCGGGAAAGCTCACGTAGCCACCCCCTTCGCGAACGATGAGCTGGCCGGCGGCGGAGTCGACGCCGCGACCGTTGCGCAGGGTGAGCATGGCGTCGAAGCGCGCCCCGGCGACCTGGCACAGGGAGGAGGCGATCGTCCCCAGGGCCCGCAGGCGGTAGGACTTCCCCACCAGGCGGTCGATCGAGGCGGCCACCCAGCGAGGGTCGGCGGACTCGATCCCGATCACCTCGAGGCGGCCGTCACGCCCGCGGCGCTCGCCGGCGTCGCGGTCGAGCTCGACGCCGTTGCACCACGCCCCCTGCCCCCGCGTCGCCCGCCACTCCTCGGCGGGGCCGAAGTCGTACACGAAGGCGAAGGCGACATCGGCCATGGTGGCGCCGTCGGCCACGGCGATCGAGAGCGCGTGGTGGGGGATGCCCCGCTTGGCGTTGAGCGATCCGTCGATGGGGTCGATGATCACCCTCACCGCGGTGTCGCCGTAGTCGACCTCGCCGCGCTCTTCGGAGATGGCATGGAAGCGATACCCCTCCGCGCTCAGGGCGTCGAGCTCGGCGAAGACGACGTCCTCGGCCGAGGCGTCGATGACCAGGGTGCGGTCGCCGCCGCTCCCGCGGCTCCCGGTCTCGAGCGCGCGCTCGGCGACGCTCGCGGGGGCGGCGAGCACGCGCTCGAGGCCCGCCACCGCGCGCCGGCAGGCGGCGAGCCAGTCGGCATCGAGCGCCGAGCGAGAAACGGTCATCACGCGCCTATGCTGTCAGAGTGAGCGCGCAGCGCACGGGACCGCTCGAGGGATTGTCCGGAGCCCAGCTCGCAGCGGTCACCCACGAGGGCGGCCCCCTGGTGGTGTCCGGCCCGGCGGGCAGCGGCAAGACGCGCGTCCTCGAAGCGCGCTTCGCATGGCTGGCCGAGCGCGGGGTGGCGCCCGAGCGGATGCTCGCGCTCGCGCCCTCCTCGGCGGCCGCCGACGCCATGCGCGCGCGACTCGTCGACCGGCTCGAGCAGGCCTACGAGGAGCTCATCGTCGGGACTCCCGGCGACCTCGCGGCGCGCCTCCTCCACGACGCCGGCATCGATCCCTTCGCGGCCGTGGTGGGCGCGGCCGACCGCCTGGCCATGCTCCTGGAGCGGATCGACGACCTGCCCCTGCGCCGCCACGACTTCGGCGGCAGCCCGAGCGCGCTCCTCGGGGGCTTCGTGCGCCGCATCGACCGGCTCAAGGCCGAGCTCATCGAGGCCGGCGACTACGCGGCGTGGGCCGCGACCCTGGGCGACGACGAGGGGGCGGCGCTCGAGCGCGAGTTCGCCGAGGTCTACCGCGCCCACGAGCGGATGCTGGGCGAGGCGGGCGCGCGCGACGGCGGCGACCTGATCCGCGAAGCCCTGCGCCTGGCGCGCGAGCGCCCCGAGGTCGGCGCTCGCTTCGCGCACGTGCTCGTCGACGACGCCCACGAGCTCGACCTCGCGCCCGTGAGCCTCGTCCAGGCGGTCGCGGGGGCCGGGCTCACCGCCGCCGGCGACCCCCACGGGGCGGTGCGCCGGTTCCGCGGCGCGGGGGGGCCGCGCATGGAGGCACTGGTCACGGGCGCCCTCCTGGGCACGGATGGGCGACTGAGCGCGGGCGCTCGCCTGGGCACGGACGGGCGAGGGGGCGCGGGCGCTCGCCTGGTCACCCTCGAGCGCAGCATCCGCTGCCCCGAGCGCGTGCTCCGGGCCGCCTTCGCTGCCCTTCCCGGCGTCGCGCCCCCGCCCGCCGCCCCGGGGGGCGAGGTGGTGTTCTGGCGCTGCGCCAACGAGCGCGCCCAGGCCCAGTCGGTGGCCGCCGAGATCGAGCGCCTGATCGCCCGCGAAGGCGTCGAGCCCGGCGCGATCGCCATCCTCGTCCCCTCCATCGCCCACGACGGCCAGGCGGTGGCGGTGGCGCTCGAGGAGCGCGCCGTGCCCCACCGGCTCGTGGGCGAGGCCGCCTTCTTCCACCGCGCCGAGGTGCGCGACCTGCTCGCCTGGCTCCGGCTCCTCGCCGATCCCGCCGACGCCCCGGCGGTGGTGCGCGCGCTCGCGCGCCCGCCGATCGAGCTGCGCTCGGTCGACATCGCGCGCTGCACGAACATCGCCCGGCGGCGCAAGCTCGACATGGTGGCGGCCCTCGCCGCCGCCACCGAGTCTCCCCAGGTCCCGCCCGAGGCGCGCGAGCGCATCCGGGTCTTCCTCAAGCTCTATCGCTCCGCCATGGCCGCGCTCGACACCACGCGCCCCGACCTCTACGTGCACCGCCTCATCGAGCGCCTGGGGCTGCGCCGCCAGCAGCTCTTCGCCGCCCAGGCCGACGTCGTGCAGCGGCTGCGGGCGCTCGCGCGCTTCGGCGAGCTCGCCTCGGCCTACGTGCGCCGCGCCCCCCAGGCCACCCCGCGGGAGTTCGCCCGTCAGGTCGCCGCCGTCGCCGAGGCCGCGCTCCCCGAGGAGGAGGAGCCCGAGGCGATGGACGCGCGCGAGGTCCAGGTGATGACGCTCCAGGCGGGGGCGAACATCGAGGCCGACCACGTCTACGTCCTCGGCCTCCACGCCGGGGTGACGGCGGCCGCCCCCGAGCCGATAGCGGATGACCTGCTCCGCGAGGCCCTGCCCCCGGACACGCCCGCGGCGCGCGAGCGCGCGCTGGGCCAGCTCCTCTACGTGGCGATGTCGCGGGCGCGCACGCGCCTCGTGCTCGCGCAGCCGGGGGCGAGCGACCGAGGCGCCGGGCTCGCCCCCTCGCCCGTCGTCGAGGAGGCGCGGATCGCCCTCGGGGGCGAGTGGGAGAGCCGCGAGGAGGAGCTCTTCGGCCCTGCGGAGACGCTCCACTCCACCTACCGGATGCTCCGCGACGAGCTCCTCGAGGGGATGGCGCGTACCGGCGGGCGACTGAGCGAGCTGCGCTTCGACACCGACATCGACATCTCCCACGCGGTGGTGCGCTACCTCGAGCTCCTCAAGCTCTCGGCCCTCATCGCCCGCCCCGAGGGGCAGGGGATGGCCGAGGCGATCCGCGACGTCAACGCCCGCATCCTCCAGGCCGTGACCTCCGAGCAGCGCGAGATCTTCACCTCCTCGCCGCTCGACGACTACCTGCTCGACGCCGAGCGCGACGACCGCCGCCGCGCCCAGGCGATGGTGGCGCGCGAGGAGCCCTCGCTCGAGCCCTTCCTCCCCAAGCGGGGGGCCGGGCTCATCCTCTCGGCCTCGGACATCGACACCTACCGCACCTGCCCGCTCAAGTACAAGTTCGCCCGCGTCTTCCGCATCCCCCAGGAGCCGACCATCCACCAGCGCTTCGGGATCCTCGTCCACCAGGTGCTCGAGCGCTTCCACGCCGGGCAGGGCGCGGGCTCGGAGTCAGAGCTCCTCGGCCTGCTCGACGCCGGCTGGCGCCGGGGCGGGTTCGGCGACTCCGAGGAGGAACGCCAGCTCCGCGCCAAGGCGACCACCGCGCTCGTCCGCTATCACACGCGCTCGCAGTCCGAGGAGTCCGAGCCCCTGTGGTTCGAGAAGTCCTTCGCCTTCAAGGTCGGGCCCCATCTCCTGCGCGGGCGCGTCGACCGCGTCGACCGGCTCCCGGGCGGTGAGTACGAGCTCATCGACTACAAGACCGGTCGTCCCAAGTCACAGGCCCAGCTCGCCGAGGACGTGCAGCTCTCGCTCTATGCCCTTGGGGCGAGGGAGGCGTGGCGGCTCGACGCCTCCCGGCAGGCGTACTACTACCTGCTCGACGACCAGAAGGTCGCGCTCTCCCACGGGGAGAGCGACCGCGAGTGGATTCTCGACGTCACCAACGAGGTCGCCGAGGGGATCCTCTCCCAGGGCTTCGAGCCGACGCCGTCGTTTGCGGCGTGCACGGTGTGCGATTACCGGCTCGTGTGCCCGGCCGCCGAGCGGTAGCGGGGTGGCGCGTGTCGCTCACTCGCCGCGGCGGTGGCGGCGGCGCGTGTCGCTCACTCGCCGCGGCGGTGGCGGCGGCGCGTGTCGCTCACTCGCCGCGGCGGTGGAGGCGGCGCGTGTCGCTCACTCGCCGCCACCTCGGCTCGCGGTCGGTGGGTCGCCATCTGACCCGCGCTGGCGCAGGAAGCGCTGGAGGTCCTTGGCGATCGAGTCGCCGGAGGGGAGGGAGCCCGGCTCCCCCGCCGGTCCCAGGCCCGCGGCCTGCTCGAGCTGCTCGACGAACGCCTGCACGTCGGGGTCGCCCTGCACGGCGATGTTGACCTGGCGCTCGTAGTCCGCCGAGGCGGTCTCGAGCTCGGAGGCGTCGACGGCGACTCCGACGAGGCCCTCGAGGCGGCGCACCAGGGCGAGCGCCGCCTTGGGGTTGGGGGCGGCGGCCACGTAGTGGGGGACGGCGGCCCACAGGCTCGCCGAGGGTATCCCCGCCTGCTGGCACGCGGTGTGGAGGACGCCGGTGATGCCCGTCGGTCCCTCGTAGGAGGAGGACTCGAGCCCGAGCCGCGCCACCAGCGCCGGATCAGAGGCCAGCCCGGTGATGGAGACGGCGCGCGTGTGGGGCACGTCGGCGAGGAGGGCGCCCAGGGTGACCACGAGCTGGGTTCCCAGGACCTCGGCGAGGTCGACGACGAGCTTGGAGAAGGTCTGCCACCGGAACGAGGGCTCGGCGCCGGCGAGGAGGATGAGATCGCGCGGGGCGCGAGGGACACGGGCCTCGTAGAGCTCGACCGCGGGCCAGACGATCTCGCGGGTGCGGCCCTCGACGAGCTTGATCCGGGGCCGCGTCGCCTGGAAGTCGTAGAACTCCTCGGGATCGATGGTCGCGAAACGCCGCGCCTCGAGCGCCTTGCCCACGAACGTCAGGGCCGTCGAGGACGCATCGGCAGCGTCGTTCCAGCCCGTGAAGGCGCAGACCAGGGCGGGAGCGCGGAGGCCGTCGGGACGATGTTCCCATTGCAACGGCTGCATCCGGTCCACCGTACATGATGGGGGTCGTGGAGCCTGAGACCATCAGTGTCAGCGCGCTGCGCCCGGGACAGGACGTTCGCGCCGTTTTTGCCTGCACGCGCAAGGATCGGCTGCTCACCCGCAGCGGTTCGCCGTACCTCGCCCTCGAGCTCCGCGACCGCACCGGAACCCTGCCGGCGCGTGCCTTTCGCGACGCCGACGCCCTCGCCGGGGGGTTCGAGCGCGGCGATCTCGTGCGCGTGACCGGACGCGTCGAGCGCTTCCGCGACGAGCTCGTGCTCGAGCTCGCGAGCGTGGCGCGCGCCGATGCGGGCGCGCCCGAGGCGGACCCGGCGAGCTTCCTCCCCCGCGCCTACCGCGACCTCGACGAGCTCGACGGCTTCCTCGAGCACCTGGCCGGGGAGGTACGCGACCAGCGCTTCCGCGCCCTCCTCGACGCGGTGCTCGCCGATACCGCGCTGCGCGAGCAGTGGCGCCGCGCCCCGTGCACCCGGGCCGGGCATCACGCCTACCTCGGCGGCCTGCTCGAGCACACGGTGGGGGTGGCGACGCTGGCCCACGAGCTCTGCCAGCTCCACCCCCGGCTGAGCGCCGACCTCCTCATCACCGCCGCCCTCGTTCACGACCTCGGCAAGACCCGGGAGTTCACCTACGGGGCCGAGTTCGGGCTCAGCGAGGAGGGCCGCCTGCTCGGGCACCTCGCCATCGGCCAGCGCATGCTCTCAGAGCGCGCCGGGGCGCTCGACGAGGAGCGCCGGCTCGCCCTGCTCCATTGCCTGCTCTGCCACCACGGCCCCGAGGGGGCGCCGGGGCGGCGCTTCCAATCAGTGGAGGCGCTCGCGCTCTACCGCGTTAACGCGCTCGAGGCGGGGGTCAAGGGCGCGATCGAGCACGGCCTCGGCGCGGGGCCTCAGTAGGGCTGGCTCGGGGAGCCGGGGCCGAGCCGCCCGTTGGCGTTGCGCGCCAGCGCGAGGGCATAGGCCGGGAACCACGTGGCCCCGGGCGGGTCACCGGGATGGCACTGCCCGTTCGAGCGCCCGGGGATGCCGATCCACATGAAGGCGTCCGCGTAGGGGTCGTTGGTGGTCGTGGTGGGGCGGGGCCCGAGGCCGCGTCCGGGGGGATTGCAGAGGATCTCGTTGCCGTTCTTGCCCCGGTTGTGGGGCCGGAGCGGGCCACGCCCGTTGCTCGTGGTGGAGACGACGAAATGGGTGTGGAGGATCTTCGCGACCCTGTCGCCGTAGCGGAGCTCGTTGCTCGTCCAGTCGTAGTGGCTCGCGTTGAGGAAGAAGCCGCGGATGTGGCGGATCCCGGCGCGGCGCAGGAGCGAGGCCATGCGTCCCGGTGAGGGATCGCCGTCGGCGGCGCCGGCGTCGAGGTAGGTGACGGTATGGGGGAGGGCGCCGAGGACGCGGGTGGCGTACTCGAGCTCGGACATGCGCACCGCGAGTCCGCTGTGACTCAGGCACCCGATGGTGATGAGGGCGTCCTCCTCGAGGAAGACGACGATGCGGTGCTTGCCGATGCCGCGGGCGAAGCCCTTCATCCACGCGCGGACGGCGCCCGCCTGGGCCGGGGTGTCGCTCGTGTGCGTGCACCCCAGGTGCGGTATGTCGTAGGTCGAGAAGGTCGCCACCGTGCCGCGACGGACGCGGCGCAGGTAGTACCGGACACTCGCGGTGATGGGGTGGCTCTGGAAGCCGAAGTGCACGGTCTGAGGCTCGTCTGCGAGCTTGGCGAGGAGGTTCGCCTCGACCGTCTGCCCACTCCGGCGCCAGGCGCGCAGCTGGCGCTGGGCATCGTCGTTGCGGTCGACGAACCACTGGGCGCCGACCAGGGGATCGGTCGCCGGTGGCGCGGGCTTGATGGCGAGCGGGTTGGGGTTGGGCGGCGAGGCGGCCGAGGCCACCACCTGGGTCAGCGCCGCGACCGCGAACAGGGTGCACAGCGCACCGGCGAGGGCGCGCCGCCATTTTCGCTTTCCTGCGGTCATGGCGGGGGGAAGACTAGTACGGCGCGCTCGGGTAGCCGGGCCCGAGCTGGCCGTTGGCGTTCTTGGCCAGGTTGAGTGCGAGATTCACTCCGAACACGCCCCCCGCGGGGTCGCCGGGATGGCACAGTCCGCTGCTCTTGCCCGGCACCGCCGTCCACTGGAAGGCGTCAACGAGCGGGAAGCCCGTGCTCGTCGTGGGCTTGGGCCCGAGCCCGCTCGACGGCGGGTTGCACAGGTTCTCGACGCCTTGCCTGGAAGGGTGGGGGTTCAGCGCCGGACCGCGTCCGTTGTTGGCGGTGTTGACGATGAAGTGGGCGCCGTGGGTGAGGCGGGAGATCTTCTCGCCGAAGGCGATCTCCTTGCTCGTCCAGTTGCGGTGGGTGGCGTTGAGGAAGAAGCCGCGGATCTTGGAGATGTGGGCGGAGTTGAGGATCTTGGCGGCGAAGGCCGCGCTATTGGCGTCCTCGGTGCCCCCGTCGAGGTAGACGACGGCATGGGGGATTTTCGCCAGGGTGTCGACCTCGTAGGCGAGCTGCTGCTTGCGGATGGCCAGGCCCTGCTTGCTCAGGCAGCCCGAGGTGTCGACGGCATCTTCCTCGGCGAAGATCACCGCCGGGTCATTGCCCACCCCGAGGGCGAACTCGGAGACCCGGCGCTTGAAGGTCGCCTGCTGGCTCGCCGTCTCGGTCGGGCAGTTGCCGGTGTGGTCGATGAAGTAGGTGGAGAGGAGCGGGATCGCGTGCGGGTCCGCGGTGTACATGCGGCACAGGAACTTGTTCAGCTGCGTGTAGATCGCGCCCGGGCCGCCGCCCGCCGTGTAGGTGCTGAAGCGCGAGGTCTCCGGCTCCTGGGCGATGAGCGAGAGGAGCCCGACCTTGGTGGCGAGCGAGGGGCTGCTCTGGAGCTGCTGCGCCTCCGGGCCCGAGATCAGGCCGGCCGCGAAGGTCTGCCAGGACTCGGTGTCGGGCGGGGTGACCCCGAGGAGCTGGGCGATGGCGCCCGCCGCCTCGCCCCGGGCCGGGGTCTGGACGAAGAAGCGCGACTCGGCTCCGGCCAGGGGATTGCTCCCGGGCGGGGTGGCGAGCGCGAGCGGGTTGGAGGGGTCGCGGGTGCCGTTCAGTCCCGAGGGACACACGGCCGCCGCGTGCGCCCGACCGGCGCCGGCGGCGCCACTCGCACCGAGGGCGCCACTCGCGCCGAGGGCGCCACTCGCGCCGGCGGCGCCACCCGCGCCGAGGGCCGCGAGCGCCGCGAGGGCGGTGAGGACCACGACAATCGGTACCGCCACGGCGCGTCGTTTCACGGACGTTCCTCCTCGCAACCATCGATATCAGCCTGATCGCCCCCGATCCGGCCCGGATCCTACCCGGTGACGGCCGTCCGCGCGGCGCTGCCCGGTCCACGCCTCGCCGGCGAAGGCCCGCGGGGACGGGCTCGGGCGTACGGCCCGAGGCCATGAGCAGGCATACTAGGGCGGTGCCGTCTGCGCTTCAGCCTCAGGCACTCGAACCGCTCCGCGCCGACCCCGCAAGCGCGGCGATTCTGCTTGACATCGACGGCACGCTGGCTCCCATCGTCGAGCATGCCGACGATGCCAACGTGCCCGAGGGAACCCGTCATCTCCTCATCGCCCTGGCCCGCCGCTACGGCATGGTGGCGTGCGTCAGCGGCCGCCGCGCCTCCGAGGCGCGGGCCATGGTGTCGATCGGGACGATCTCCTACATCGGCTCCCACGGCGCCGAGCTCCTGCGCGCGGGGTGGACCGAGCCGGTCCTCGACCCCCTCGTCGAGGACTGGGCGCGGCGCATCCAGGAGTTCGGCAAGGAGACCGACACGCCCGACCTCCGCCGCCGGCGGGTGCGGATCGAGGACAAGGGACCGATCGTCGCCTTCCACTGGCGCGGTGCCCCGGACGAGGACGCCGCCCGGGCCGTCATCGATGCCATCGCCGCGCGCGCCGAGGAGGCCGGGCTGCGGACGCACTGGGGACGCAAGGTGCTCGAGGTGCGCCCGCCGGTACGGATCGACAAGGGAGCGGGGGTCACCGCCTTCCTCGACGGGACTCAGCTGAGCGCCGTGCTCTACGTCGGCGACGATGCCACCGACGTCGACGCCTTCCGCGCGCTCGAGCAGATGGCCGGGGAGGGGCAGATCGCCCACGTGATCCGGGTCGGCGTGCTCTCCGACGATGGCCCGTCGGAGATCGTCGAGGAGGCCGACGTCACGGTCGAGGGCACGGATGGCGTTCGCGATCTGCTGGCGATGCTGATCGCCTAGGCGACGTGCGGTTCACCGACCTCTTGCGAACGACCGTGCTCCTCAGCGCCGGCGCCGCCAGCGCGCTCGCCGCCGTCACCGTGGCCACCGGGCAGGAGGCGTTCGGGAACCTGCTCCTCCCCGTCGCCATCGGCTGGTGGCTCGTCGCGGCGTTCATCGGCGGCTGGATCGGCCGCCATTCGGGGACGTCGTCCCCCATCGCCACCCTGCTCGCCAGCGCCCGCACGCAGCCGACGCTGCCCGAGCTCAACCCCGGCCTGACGCTGCTCAACCGCCTGTGGCCGCTCCTCATCTCGACGCTGGGCGCGGGGGCGTGCGCGTTCTTCGCCCCGCAGATCGCCGCGGTGGCGACCGGGTTCGCGATCATCTGGGCGCTCGCCTGGCGGCGCCAGTCCTCGGCGGTGACGGCGATCGAGGAACGCGACGGCGTGCGCTTCTACGTCGAGGCGACGTCACCCCTGAAGCCGATCCGGCTCGTGCGCACTCCGGGGTTCCGCTCGAACCTGTACGAGCTCAACGGCTCCACCCGGCGCCCCCATAGCGCCCAGCCGCGCGCGTAACCGTGCGCGGCGGGCGCGCCGATGTCCTCGTCGTCTCGCTCGGCACCACCAGCGGGTGGCGCGCCGCCGCCCGGGAGCTCGCCGCGGCCCTCGGGCGCGCCGGCGCCCGCACCGTCCTCGTCATCTCGGGGCCCGTGCCCCGGGTGCGGACGTTCGCGCTCACCGACCTCGTCGAGGCGCTCGCCCTGCGCCGCGCGGCGGCCGCCGCCATCGCCGCCCACGAGCCCGGCGCCGTCATCTACTGCTCGGTCACCGCCGCCTTGCTGTGGCCGGCGCCGGGGGCGATCTGGCTCGACTCGACGGCGCGGGAGAACCGCCCCGGGCGCCACGGGGTGTGGCAGCGGACGGTCGAGCGCCGCCGGCTCACCCAGGCGCCTCTGGTCATGCCCATGAGCATCGGTGCCATGGCCCCCCTGCGCGACCGCTACGCCGGTCCCGTGGTGGTGCCGGTTCCCGTCGAGCCCTCGGGGCCGCTCCTCACCGGGGCGGCCCGCGACGTCGACGTGCTCGCCTATGCCGGCGATCCCGTCAAGCGCCGGCTCGACCTCATCCTCGAGGCGTGGGCGCGGGCACGCCGCGAGGGCGAGACCCTGGTGGTCGCCGGGACCGACGCGCATGCGCCGCGCGAGGGCGTCGAGTTCGCCGGCCGACTCGCCCCCGAGGAGTATCGCGCCCTCCTGCGCCGCGCGCGCGTGTTCGTCGCCGCCCCGCGCCGCGAGGACTTCGGGATCGCCGCCCTCGAGGCGATCGCCGACGGGTGCATGCTCGTGAGCACGCCCTCGCCGGGTCCCTATCCCGCCCTCGGCCTGGCGCGGGCGCTCGACGCGCGCCTGGTCGGCGATGACCTCGCGAGCGCGCTGCGGACCGCGCTCGAGGATCCGGTGTCCGGTTACCATTCGCAGGCGGCCGGGCTGCTCGAACCGTTCGCTCGTGCTGCGGTTGATCGCACGATCGCCTGCGACGTGCTCCCGCGCCTGACGCAACGATGAATCCGCTCGCCTTCATCCCCAGCCCGTCCGCGAACGGGATCAGGATCGGCCCCCTCTTCCTCCACGCCTACGGGCTCGCCTACGTGGTGGGCGTGAGCGCGGCGATCCTCATCGCCCGCTGGCGCTGGGAGAAGGAGGGCGGCTCGCGCGAGCTCGTCTACGAGGTGGCGATGTGGGGGTTTCCCGCCGGCCTCATCGGCGGCCGGCTCTACTTCGACATCACGAGCTTCAACCTCATGCCCAAGACGTGGTGGGGCCCGTTCGCGTTCTGGCAGGGCGGGCTGGGGATCTGGGGGGGGATCTTGTTCGGCGCCCTGGCGGGGATCTGGGTGCTGCACCGGCGCGGCGTCGACATCCCCCGCTTCATGGACGCCGCCGTGCCCGGCATCCTCGTGGCGCAGGCGATCGGCCGGATCGGCAATTACTTCAATCAGGAGCTCTTCGGCAAGCCCACCACCCTGCCCTGGGGGCTCGAGATCTCCCCCGCCCACCGGCCCGTCGGGTACGAGCACTTCGCCACCTTCAACCCGACCTTCCTCTACGAGTTCATCTTCGACCTCGGCCTGGCGGCGCTGTTGATCTGGCTGGGGAGGACGGGCAGGGTCAAGCACCCCGGACTCTTCGCGCTCTACGTGGCCGGCTACTCGGCCTTCCGCATCTTCGAGGAGAGCCTGCGCATCGATCCCTCGACGCGCTACTTCGGCCTGCGCCTGAACTTCTACGTCGCCGGCCTGCTCTGCCTGGCCGGGCTCACGTGGTTCGTGAAGATCCAGCGCGGCGGCGGCTGGCCGCGCCGGCGGGGAACGGGGACCGGGGGCACGCCGGCGAAGCGCCCGCCCGCGCCGGGGGGCGCTCCGCGCGCCCAGCGACCGCGGCCTCAGCCCTCGCGCCGGAGCTGAGCGCCGGTCGCGCGGGCGCGCTTGCGCATCGCCGCGAGCTCTGACCACGGGCGCGTGTTGGCCACGTCGGCGGCGGTGAGCCAGGCACGCCGCGCCGTCGCCACCCCGTAGCGGCGGACGTCGAACCCGCGCGTGCGGTGGGCGTCGGTGTCGATGACGATGGGGATCCCCGCCGCCGCCGCCGCGCGCGCGTTGACATCGTTGAGGTCGCGGCGATCGGGGGCCGAGTTGATCTCGAGCATCGTCCCCGTCCGGGCTGCCGCTTCGAGCACGCGCTCGATGTCGAGGGCGTAGGGCGGCCGGCGCTCGATCTTGCGGCCCGTGAGGTGACCGATGACGTCGAGGAGCGGGTGCTCGATCGCGTGGACGATGCGCTCGGTCATCGCCGTCGCCTCCATCTGGAAGGACGAGTGCACGCTCGCCACCACCCAGTCGAGCTCGGCGAGCAGGTCGTCGGGGTAGTCGAGGGTGCCGTCGGGGAGGATGTTCACCTCGCTGCCCGCGAGGAGCTCGATGCCCGCGACGTGGCCATTGGCGGCGCGGATGCGCTCGATGTGCTCCCGCAGCCCGTCGGGGGACACCGCGTTCCCGAAGCCGAAGCTCGCCGAGTGGTCGGTGATGGCCAGGTACTCGTAGCCGCGCTCGCGCGCGGCGAGCGCCATCTCCTCGATCGAGGCGGTGCCGTCCGAGGCGGTGGTGTGGGAGTGGAGGTCGCCCCTGAGGTCGGCGGCGGTGATGAGGTCGGGGAGCGTGCCCCGGGCTGCGGCCTCGAGCTCGCCCCGGTTCTCGCGCAGCTCGGGCTCGATGTACTCGAGGCCGAGGAGGGCGTAGACGGCGGCCTCGTCGCCGCACCGGTGCGTCTCACCGGTGCCGTCGTCGAGCACGCCGTACTCGGAGACGTGCAGCCCCTTGCGCACCGCCGCCTCGCGCAGGGCCATGTTGTGCTCCTTGGAGCCGGTGAAGTGCTGCAGGAGATTCCCGAACTGGTCGGGGGCGACGATGCGGAGATCGAGCCTGACTCCCGTGTGGGTGCGGGCGCGCACCCCGGACTCGCCCGGGGTGCCGGCCGACTCGATGAGGTCGTGCTCGGCCACGGCGCGGGCGAGCGCGGCCGGGTCGTGGGCGGTGGCGATGATGTCGAGGTCCTTGACGCTGTCGGTCATGCGCCGGGCCGAGCCCGCGAGCTCGACCCGGTCGGCGGCGGGATCCGCCCTGAGCTCGGCGACCAGGCGCTCGCCGATGGTCAGGGCGCGATCGAGGACGACGCGCTCGCGCGGGGTCCCCGTCCCGGCCCCGGCCCCGGCCCCGGCGGCCGCGGCGGTGGCGGTGGCGGCGCTGGCGGTGGCGGCGCTGGCGGTGGCGAGCAGGGCCGCCTCGGCCTTGGGACCGAAGCCCCTGAGCTCGCGGATCCGGTGCTCCTCGGCGGCGGTCTTGAGCGCCTCGAGCGAGTCGATCCCCAGCTCCTCGAACAGGCGCCGCGCGCGCTTGGGGCCGAGGCCGGGGAGGTGGGTGATCTCGATCAGGCCGGGCGGGAACTTCGCCCTGAGCTTCACCGCGGCGGGGATCTCTCCCGTATCGGCGAGCGCCAGCACCTTCTCCTGAATCGTCCGCCCGATGCCCGCGAGCTCGGTCGCGCGGCCCTGCCGGGCCAGAGCGGTGACGGAGACGGGTGCGTCGCGGACCGCCTTCGCCGCGCTGCGGTAGGCCACCACCCGGTGCACGATCGCCCCGTCGAGCTCATAGAGGTCGCCGAGCTCGTCGAGGACGGCGGCGATGTCGGTGTTGGTGGGCTCGGCCATGGTCGGTGGTTCTATGGTGGCAGGTGCGCACCGGCCCGCCCGCCCCTGCCGCCGCGCCCGCCGCGCCCGCTGGGGCCGCCGCGCCCGCCGCGCCCGCCGCGCCCGCCGCGCCCGCCGCGCCCGGCTGGGACCTCGGCCCGGACGTGATGCCTTTTGACCACCCATACGGTGGTCAAGAGGCATCACCCCCCTGGAGCACGCCGGCTTGCCCGCCACCCCGTCCCGCCCCGCGCGCTATACTTTTTGAAGTATCACAACGAACTTGCGAGGAGAGACCATGGCTGGCACCGTGACCGAAGTCACCGACGCAAACTTTCAGGCCGAGGTAATCGAGGCTGATGTCCCGGTCCTGGTGGACTTCTGGGCGCCGTGGTGTGGGCCCTGCCGTCGCGTGGCCCCTGTGGTCGAGGAAATCGCCAAGGAGCGTGCCGGCGAGCTCAAGGTCGTCAAGCTCAACATCGACGACAACCAGAACACCGCCGTCACCTACGACGTGATGTCGATCCCGACGCTGATCCTCTTCCGCTTCGGGAGCCCCGCCGCCAAGGTCATCGGCGCGTATCCCAAGAAGAAGCTCGAGGAGCAGCTCGAGCCGGCGCTGGCGTAAGCCGGCGCTCGCCGCGGCACCAGCCGCGGTGCGCTCGCCGCGCCACTGAGGCACTAGGCGCGGCGCTCGACGCCCACCCGCAGCTCCCGCCCGTCGACGGTCACCGGCTCGACGTCCTCGAGCGCCGCATACCGCACCTCGACGGCGAGGGTCTCCCCCGCGAGGTGTGGCTGGTAGGCGCGCGCGGGCGCGAGCAACTCTGGGTCACCGTCCAGGGTGAGGACGATCCGGTCGGAGACCTCGAGCCCGGCGCCGCGGCGCGCCGCCTGGACGGCGTGGACGATCTCACGCACCCAGCCCTCGGCCTGGAGGTCGTCGTCGATCGTCACCTCGAGGGCGACGGCGTGGGACCCCTCGCGCTCGACCTCATAGCCCTCGAGGGGCATCATGGCGACGAGGAGATCCTCGGCGTCGAGCTCGTGATCCTGCCCGCCGACGGTGATGGCCACGCTGCGGGCTTCGCGCAGGGCGGCGGAGACCTTGGCGGGGTCGAGCGCGGCCACCGCCGCCGCCACCGTCGGCATCTGGCGCCCGAAGCGGGGCCCGAGGCTGCGGTAGTTCGGCTTGATCTCGACCCGGCCGAGCTCGTCGGCCTCGGATACGAAACGGAGCTCGCGGACGTTGAGCTCCTCGCGGACGAGCTCGCCGAGCCGCTCGATGGCGGCGCGCTCGCGGCCGGTGGCGACGACGACGGCGGCCCGCAAGGGCTGGCGGATCTTCAGCTTCGCCTGGGCCCGGGCGGCGAGCCCGAGGCGGACGGTCTCGCGGCCCACGCCCATGTCGAACTCGAGCCCGTCGTCGCGCTCGCCGGGCTCGGGGAAGTCGCACAGGTGGACGCTCTCGGCGCTGCCGTCGAGGTTGTCGTAGATCTCGTCGGCGATGAACGGGCAGAACGGGGCCAGCAGCTGGGACACGGTGACGAGACACTGGCGCAGGGTCGCGAAGGCGGAGGGATCGCCCTCCCAGAAGCGCCGCCGGGACCGGCGCACGTACCAGTTCGAGAGCTCGTCGACGAAGGCGGCGATGGCCCGGCCGCCCGTGGTGGCATCGAACTCGTCGAGCGCGTCGCGGACCGCCTCGACGGTGGCGCCCAGGCGCGAGAGGACCCAGTGATCGAGGTCGGAAGGCACCGCCGCCCCCGCCCCCGCCACCGAGCCCGTGTCCGCGCCATTGCCCGAAGAGGCGTTGGCGTAAAGCACATAGAACCCGTACGTGTTCCAGAGCTGGAGCAGGAACTGCCGCACCGACTCGCCGACCGCCTCGAGCGAGAAGCGGTAGCCGTCCCACGG
>DASZKU010000033.1:0-2177 GCA_035552815.1 Solirubrobacteraceae bacterium
GGCCGGTGTCAGCCACTCGTTCGCGACCGCCCTGTGGTCGCTCGACACGCTCTTCGCCATGGCGCGCGTGGGCGTTGACGGCGTCAACATGCAGACCGCGCCCGGGTCGTTCAACGAGCTCTTCAGCGTCGCTCAGGCCAAAGGCTCCTGGCAGGGCTCGGTGTACCCGGCCTACTACGGACTGATGATGTTCGCGCAGGCCGCCCCGCCGGGCGCACGCTTCGTCAAGCTCGCAGGGTCCCCCGGAGGTCAAGTCAACGCCTGGGCCACGCGCGGGCCCGACGGCGCCGTCCGCATCGTCTTGATCAATGACGCCACGGCCGGCGCGCGCACCGTCACCGTCCGAGCCCCGGCGGTGAGGGGTCCATCCACCCTCGAGCGCCTCCAGGCCCCGACCGCCGCCGCCACCCAGGGAGTCACACTCGGGGGCCAAAGCTTCGGTTCCCAGACGACGACGGGCCAACTCGCGGGCCCGTCGACCCTAACCTTCCTCAAGCCCGCAGCCGGGCGCTACGTCCTCACCCTGCCGCCCGCGAGCGCCGCGCTGCTCACGCTCGCGGCTCGGTAGCCCCGCCGAGTCATCGCCGAGCGCGCGCCGCGCGCCGCGCGCCGCGCGCCGACCCCGCACCTACACCGTGGCCAGATCCAGCCCCAGGTCGGCCAAGTCCGCACCGCCGCCGCTCACCTTCCCCCCCGCCGCGATCAGCCGGCGCGCGTGCATGAGGTCCTCCGAGCGGCCGACGGACAGCGCCGCGGCCACGCGACCCTCGTGCAGGTACCAGAGGCTGAACGCCCCGTCCTCCATCGACCCGCGGACGACCTCCTCGTCCCAGTCGAAGGCGGGCCCGACGTACTCGTAGGATGCCCAGTCCGAGAGGTCGGAGAAGAAGTAAGGGACAACGTCGTACGGCTTGCCCTGGCCCAGCATCCCCAGCGCGGCCGTCCGGCCCTGGGTCAGCGCTACGTCCCAGTGCTCGATGCGGATACGGCGGCCGTCGTGGACGACGCTCTCGTACTCGGCGGCATCGCCGGCCGCGTAGATCCCGGGCGCCGAGGTGGCCAGCTGGGCATCGACCTTGATCCCGCCCCCCTCGGCCAGCTCGAGACCGGCGCTCCGGGCGAGCATCACGTCGGGGAGCGCGCCCGCGCCGATCACGACCGCGTCGGCGTCCAAGATCCGCCCAGATGCGAGCACGACCCTGGTCACGCGTCCGTCGGACCCCTCGAAGCGCTCGAGCTCCTCATCACCGTGGACGACGATCCCGTGCTCGGTCAGGCGCTCCTGGAAGAAGCGCCCGGCCCGCTCCCCGAATCTGCGGCTGAGGACGACGGACTCGAGCATCACGATCGTGCACGAGCACCCGAGCTCGGTGAGCGAGGCGGCGACCTCGGTGCCGATATAGGAGCCGCCGATGAGGACCACCCGCTTGCCGGCGGCGTCGGCGCGGATGGCATCGGCGTTGCCCAGCGTGCGCAGGTAGTGGATGCCCTCGAGCTCGGCGCCCGGCACGTTCAGGCGCCGTACGTTGGCGCCGGTGGCGATCAGCGCCGCGTCGAAGCTGACCGAATCCCGGTTGGATAGCTTCACGACCCGCGCGGCCGGGTCGAGCTTCATCGCCGAGCACCGCGTCAGCACCTCGATCTCGTGCTCGGCGTACCACTCGGCCGGCTTGAACAAAGTCTCCTCGCGCGTCACCTGACCCCGCAGGTACTCCTTCGAGCACGGCGGCCGGTCGTAGGGGAGATCGGTCTCGCGCCCGACGATCAGCACGTCCCCGTCGGCGCCGGCTTCGCGCAGCGCGCGAGCAGCGCTGGCGGCGGCGAGGCCGCCGCCGATCAGCAGGTGCCGGGCGTGGCGGTCAGGTATTGGAATCCCGCCCACCCGCGCCGTTGGAGGCGAACTGCATGGTGATCGTCTCCTCCAGGCCCGGGTCGAGGATAAGCAGGACCTGGTCGCCGGCGTTGATGACGGAGTCCGCCTTGGGCACGAAGCCGGTGCCGCCGCGCAGGACGGAGATGATCAGAGAGCCGTCGGGGAGGCGGATCTCGGAGACCCGCCGGCCGGCCACGGGCGAGCCCGCCGCCACCTCGAGCTCGATGATCTCGAGCCGCTCCTCCTCGAGCGCGAGGAGCTGCACGAGCCCGTACTCGGGGACCTCGTGCTCGATCAGGCGCAG
>DASZKU010000034.1:0-2315 GCA_035552815.1 Solirubrobacteraceae bacterium
GCCAGCATCACCCCGAACATCGTCGTGCGCAGCCCGCGCGCGGTCTCCCTGAGCCCCTCGACGGCGGCTGGATCGAGGTCGAGCGTCTCCTTCTCGTTGCGGGGAGCGCCGTGCCCTCCCGGCCGGTCGGCGGCGCGCGGGAGCTCGACGCCCCGGGAGCCCTCGAGCGCCTCGCGCCAGAACGCCTGGAGCTGCGCCTGGCGCCCGGCCGCGAAGGCCTGCCCCTGCCACGCGCTCCAGTCCGCGTAGCTCCAGGGCAGCGGCGGCGGCGGCTCGGCGGTGGCGCCGGCGACGTGGTCGTACAGCCATCCGAGGTCGCGTGTGAGGATCATGTTCGAGAAGAAGTCGGTGGCGAGATGGTGGAGGTTGATGAGGAGGAGGTGATCCTCGGCGGCGATCCGCCACAGGGTCACGGTGAGCGGGGTCAGCGCCGGATCCATGTCGGTGCGGACCTCGCGGTCCATCGCCGCGAGCGCGAACGGCTCAGGTGCGGCCTCGCCGCTGACATCGATGACCCGGAGCTCGGGCGGGCGCTCCCCGTGGATGAGCTGGATCAGCCGGCGGCCGCGCGAGCGGTAGGTGGTGCGCAGCGTCTCGTGGCGCTCGACGAGGCGCTCGAGGGCGACGCCGAGGGCCGCCACGTCGAGGGGCCGGCGGATCCGCCATCCGATGGGGACGTTGATCGTCCCCTCGCCGCCGCGGTAGTGATCGAGCAACCACAGCAGGCGCTGGCCGATCGACGCCTCGGCCTCGACGGGGGCGCTGACGCTACGCGGCGAGACGGCCATGCTCACGCAGTCCGTTGACGACGTGTTCCTCGACGTCGCGCACGACGATGATCTTGCGGGCGGCCTCCTCGTCGATCGGCGGGAGCTCGAACTCGTCCTCGAGCGTGAAGGCGAGCTCGAGGAGCGCGAGCGAGGTGTACTCGAAAGCCTCGACGAGCTTTCCCTCGCTGCCCTCGGGTCCGTCGGGATTGGGGGCGAGCTCGCGCACGATCCGGCCGATCAGGGCGCGGACCTCGGGCTCGGCGCGGACGGGGGCTTCAGCGGTCTCAGACATAGGTACCTCGCGGATCGGGGGTCGGCTGGTTGTCGGGCCGGGATGCCCCGGGCGGGCGGCGATCGAGGAGAACCTCGCCGGCCAGGCGGTCCTCGACGAACTCCCGCCACAGCCGGCGTCTTCTCGGCTTCCCGCTCGAGGTCCGCTGGATGGTCCCTCGGGGGGCATCCACGACGACGATCCTGGCGTGCTCGGCACCGCGCCGCAAAATCGATTCCGCCTGCGCCCCCCACTCCGCGCCCACGCGCTCGAGCACGGCGATCGCCGTCGGCACCCCGGCGTGATCGCCGAGGAGGACGGTGAGACGGTGCGCGGGCACACCGGCGTGCACGAGCGCGAGCTCGAGGTCCTCGGCGAACACGTGCCGGCCCCGGACCTTGAGCGAGTCGCCGAGGCGCCCGAGCACGAAGAGCTCGCCGTCGAGGAGGAACCCGGCATCGCCGGTCCGCACCTCGCCGCCGGCGATCCGCGTGGGCGAGCCCGGATCGGCGACCAGGTAGCCCCCGGCGACGGCGGGCCCGGCCACCACCACCTCGCCGACCACGCCCTCGCCCGCGGGCCGCCCCCGCACGTCCCGGATCTCCACCCCCACCCCGGCGAGCGGCCGGCCGCAGCCGACGACATCGGCCCCGCCACTCGCCACCGACACTCGGCGCCCGAGGGCCAGCGTCCCCGGTTTCACCCCGAGCGCGCGCCAGCGCTCGCCCATCGCCACCCCGGTGACGGCGAGGGTGGCTTCGGCGAGCCCGTAGGCGGGCCGGAGCGCCGCGGGCGAGAGGCCCGCCGGGCCGAGCAGGGCGGTGAACCGCCGCAGTGCGAGGGGGTCGATGCGCTCGGCCCCGACGATGATCGCCCGCCAGGCGGAGAAGTCGAGCCCGGCGAGCGCCGCCGCGGGCACGCGGCGGGCGATGTAGGCGAGCCCGAAGGAGGGCATCGAGGTCAGGTGCGCGTCGCCGGCGGCGAAGCAGCGCAGGTAGCGCAGGGGACGGCGCAGGAACTGCTCGGGAAGCATGAGCCACAGCTCGCTGGCGTTGGCGATCGGGGTGAGCAGGCAGCCGATCAGCCCCATGTCGTGGTGCACCGGGAGCCACGAGGCGGTGCCCTCCTCGCCGCCCATTCCCAGCCACCGGCGGATCGCCTCGATGTTCGCGTGCAGGGCGTCGAAGCGCACCGCGACTCCCCGGGCGCGGGCGCTCGTGCCCGAGGTGAACTGCACGAGCGCGAGCTCCCGGGCTCGGCGGCGGCACACCTCG
>DASZKU010000035.1:0-14039 GCA_035552815.1 Solirubrobacteraceae bacterium
CCCGGAAGAAGAACTCCTCGGCGATCGGGGCGATCACCGTCACGAACACCCCGACGCCGATCATCGCCGCCGTGTCGCTCGGGCGCCCGAGGCCCGTGGGCAGCTGCTCTGAGCCGTGGAGGTCGAGCAGGCTCGCGTACGCGGCGGTGGCGGTGAAGTAGACGGCGGCGGCGAGCGGGAGCATCCACAGGACGCGCCCGAGCACGAAGCGCCGGAAGCCGAACCCGCTCGGGTCCGCCCACCCGATCAGACGCGCGATGTAGATCGCCGCGGCGACGAAGCCGAGGTCGAAGACGATGTCGCCGGCGATGTTCACCGCCGGTCCGGGGTGGCTCACGTTCGCCCCACCGGCGGCGCCGATGATGGTGACGATGATGTCGCCGATCGAGCCGAGCGTGAGGCCGAGCGCGATGGCGGCGGGAGCGGCCCACCATCGGAACGGCGGTAGCGCATCGAGGAGGGCCGATCCGCGCCGGCCGGGAACGGCTCCCTCCGGCCGCTCGGGCCTCCTCAGCGGTGGTGGCACGCTGGGCACCCGGCTTAGGTTACGACCGCTCGATCAGCTGAAGAGCTCGAGCAGGTTCTGGATCGTCCTCGTGCCCTCGGGGCCGGGGCTTCCGTCCCGGCGCAGAAGCACCGCCTCGATGCCCGCGGCGCGGGCACCGGCGACGTCGTCCTCGAGACTGTCGCCCACGTGCAGGGCCTTGGCGGCGGGAACGCGGGCGAGCTCGAGGGCGCCCTGGAAGATCGAGGGGTGGGGCTTGCGGGCGCCGTATTCGGCCGAGGTCACCACCCCGTGGAGCAGGGGCGCGAGCCCGAGCCGGCCGAGGACGTCGTGGAGCGACACGTCCCAGTTGCTGACGACGATGAGCCGCACGCCCCGTGTACGCGCCGAGCCCAGCGCGAAACCGACGTCGGGGAACACGCGGAAGGTGATCGACGCCAGCAGCGCCTCGGTGAGTTCCTCGATCGGCACCACCTCGGCCTCCATCGGCAGCTCTTGGCGCATCGCCACCACGCACCGGCGGCGCAGCTCGATGAGCTCCTCGGGGTTGGCACCGTCGTCGAAGTGCTCGCGGTAGTAGCTGATCTCGGTGGCGATGGCGCGCTCGGCCTCGCGCCTGCGCACGTGGATGCCGAAGCGCCGCTCCATCTCGTCGACGAACAGGGGCGCGGGCGGCTGCAGTTCGATCAGCGTCCCCAGCGCATCCAGGAGGATCGCCTTGGGGAGCTTGACTGTCGGGCGGCGGCGCCTACGCGCGATCATGAGACGAACCGCCAGGTGGCGAACATGGCTGTGAAGAGGCCGAGGAGAACGGCCGAGCCGGCAACGCCGTTGTCACCCCAGCCCCGGTCCTCGAGCCATGCCGCGGCCCACATGAAGAGAGGAAAGAGCACGATTTCATAACGCGGGAGTGAGGCGAGCGGCTGGGGCTTGACGGGATCGGACAGGGGGAGGGCGAGCGCCGCCAGGACATAGGCACCGTAGGCGATCGGCAGTCGGCGCAGCGTACCGATGATCGCGCAAACGCCGAGGATGAGGAACGCGAAGAGCATCAGGTTGAGCCCGGCGACGGTGAACGGGTCGCCGCCCGCGGGCGTGAAGTACACCGGGAGGGGCGAACCGTGGATGAGCTGGCGCACCCCGTCCCAGGCGGCCACCGCCCCATCCCAGACCCCACCGAAGGGGCCCGCGAAGTGATGGAACCACAGGGTCTGGGCGTGCAGAGGAGCCAGCCCGTCCCCGACGGCGAGCGCGAGATAGACGAAGTAGGCGAGGAGGCCTATGGGCACGAGCGCGATCCACGCGATCTGGGGCTCGATCCGGTAACGGGGGAGCAGGCGGCGCCACCCGCCACCCGGACCAGGCGCCGGCGGACGGTCCGCTCGGGGGCCGTAGAGGAAGAGCAGTACCAGGGGCACGACGAGAACCACGCCGCTGTTGCGCTCGGCCGCGCCGAGGGCGCCGAGGAGCCCCGCGGTCGCCCACCTGCCCATCCGCGCCTCGAACACCGCTCCCAGCGAGAGCGCCAGGAACAACGACTCGCTGTACACGGCCGAGAAGAAGAACGCCAGTGGGCAGAACGCCGTCAGCATCACCGCGAGCCGGGCGCGCGAGGCGCTGCCGAACTCGAGCGCGGCCAACCGGTAGAGGAGGACGAGCGCGACCCCGAACGAGGCCACCGAGACGATCACTCCGGCGATCAGGTCGGAAGGCACGATCTCGCCCAGCCCCCCGACGATCATCGGATAGAGCGGGAAGAAGGCGGTGCGCATGAGATTGTGGTCGTAGCCCTGGTGGGCGATGGTCAGGTACCACCACGAGTCCCAGCGCGCCAGCGGCGAGACCAGGAGGTTCCCGAAATACCCGAAGGGCGCCGTGAGGTTGTCCGGGTCATAGCCGGCGGTCCCGGCCGCCCGACCGATCTCCAGCACCGCGAGGATGCCGGCGGCCATGATCACCAGGCGCGAGGTCCACAGGGCGCGCCAGGCGACGCGCACCGCTGCCCGCGTGTCGGCTGACAGCTCTCGTGCGTCCGCTGCGCTGTCCACGGCGGCGACCCTACCGCGGGACGCTGAGGACTCGCGGGGGTATCCTCCGCCACCTGGGGAAGATGTCCGGTCGAGGGTTGACAACGCGCGCGATCACGGGAGACTGGCAGCGGTGACGCTTCCGGGCCCGAGCCAGAGCGCAGGGGGGATCCGCCTGCAGGGCCTGAGCAAGACGTTCTCCTCGCCGCAGGGCCCGGTCCGCGCCGTGCGCGGCATCGACCTGTGGGTGGGCGCCGGCGAGACGGCGGCGCTGCTGGGCCCGAACGGAGCCGGCAAGTCGACGACGATCGACATGATGCTCGGTCTCGCCAGGCCCGACGGCGGGGCCGTCTCGGTGTTCGGCCGCCCACCCCACGAGGCCGTCGACGCCGGCCTCGTCGGGGCCATGCTCCAGACCGGCGAGCTCGTGCGCGATCTCTCGGTCCGCGAGGTCGTGGCGATGATGGCGGCCCTCTACCCCGATCCCATGGACGTCGACGAGGCCCTCGCGCTCACGGGACTCCGCGACATCGCCGGCCGCCGCACCCAGAAGCTCTCGGGCGGCCAGTCCCAGCGCGTCCGCTTCGCCGTCGCCATCGTCTGCAACCCCGACCTGCTCATCCTCGACGAGCCCACCGTGGCCATGGACGTCGAGGGCCGCCGTGAGTTCTGGACGATCATGCGCGAGTTCGCCTCACGCGGTAAGACGGTCCTCTTCGCGACCCACTATCTCGAGGAGGCCGACGCCAACGCCGACCGCGCCATCCTCATGGCCCACGGGCGCATCGTCGCCGATGGGCCGACGACGGAGATCAAGGCGCGCGTCGGCCGGCGCACGCTGCGCACCACCCTCCCCGCCGTCGAGCCCGCCAAGCTCGCCGCGCTTCCCGGCGTCGTCAGCGCCGACCGCCACGGCGACGCGGCCATCCTCAGCTGCTCGGATTCCGACCAGACGATCCGCGCCCTGCTCGAGCGCTACCCGCAGGCCAGGGACATCGAGATCGTCGGCGCCGGGCTCGAGGCCGCGTTCCTCGAGCTCACCGGCGAACCGGACGTCGAGGCGCCGCAGGTCCTGATGCCGTGAGCGGGCTCGTCTACACCCGTTACGAGCTCCTGCGCACCTTCCGCAACCGCCGCTTCTGGTTCTTCTCGCTCGGCTTCCCGGTGATCTTCTACTGGCTCATCGTCTCCTCCCAGGCCCACAAGCTCGTCCCCGGCCTGGGGATCACCTATGCGGCGTACTACATGATCTCGCTCGCCTCCTTCGGCACGATGATGTCGATGATCTCGACGGGGGCGCGGATCGCCGGCGAGCGCCAGGTCGGGTGGACGCGCCAGCTGCGGATCAGCCCCCTGTCCGTGCGCGCCTACTTCCGCGCCAAGGTCCTCACCGGCTACGTGATGGCGCTGCTCAGCGTGATCCTGCTCTACCTCTGCGGCGCGCTGGAAGGCGTCCACCTCCCGGCCGGGCGCTGGCTGGGGCTGACCGCACTGATCGTCGTCGGGCTCCTCCCCTTCGCCGCCTTCGGCGTGTTCATCGGCCATCTCGTCAACACCGATGCCGTGGGCCCGCTCATGGGCGGCCTGGTTTCCATCCTCGCCTTCGTCAGCGGCGCCTGGTTCCCCATCACCCATGGCTTCCTCTACGACTTCGGTCAGTTCCTCCCCTCGTGGTGGCTCGTCCAGGCCCGGGACGTCGTGCTCCACGGGCACGGCTGGAGCACCCGGGGCTGGGTCACGGTGGCGGCGTGGACGGTGATCCTCGGCGCCGGTGCCGCCTGGGCCTACCGCCGCGACACCGGCCGGGTTTAGCTGGAATCGGCCGGCGCCGATTCACGGGAGTCCCGCCCTCAGGTGACGGTGACGAGCACGGGCGCCGACGCCCCGGCGGCGCTCACGGCGTCGGCCGGCGTGTGCACCGAGAGGCCGTAGGCACCGGGACCGGGGGTGGTCAGGGTCGCCGTGAAGGCGCCGTGCCTGACCGGCACTTGCTTGCTCGAGAGCGACTGCCAATGCCCGTCGGGCTGGACGGTGAAGAGCTCTATGGTCGCCTTCTTGGTGGGGGGGTCGACGGTCCCCGTGACGGTGAGGGGCACCGTCGAAGCGATGCTCACGGTGATCGCCGGGGCGACCTCGACGCTGACGAGGGTCGACACGGCGGCGGGGGCGGCGCGGTGAAGGGCGCGCAGAAGGGTTAGTTGCGTCAGCGCCACCATGGCGGTGAAGCTGCCGTCGGCACCCGTCGTCGCCGTCGCGATCGTCGTCGTGCTCGCTCCGTGGACGGTCGCCGAGAAGCGCTGGACCTCGACGGGCGCCCCGGCGATGGGGGCGCCGCCGAGATCGGTGAGCCGGCCGGGAACGGCGACGGGCGCCGAGGCGCTCCCCGGCTCCGCGGGCGCGAAGAGCTCGATGCGAGCCACCGGGCCCGCCAGCGCCTTGATCCGCGGCCGGAGCATGGGCAGGCGGGCGTAGAAGGCGTTGCCGGGGCAGTCGGTCGTGCAGCCGTCGCGGTGGCCGGCGACCCGCGGGAGCGACACGTGCTGGCCGGGCCGGAACGGCGTGTAGAAGTAGTCGGCGGGATTGACGACCACGGTGACGTGGCCCACCGCCGGCACCCCGTGCAGGGAGAGCTTCCAGGCGATCAGCCGCTGCAGCGAGGCGAGCGCAACCGACGAGGGCACGACTCCGGTGAACGTGCCGATCATCCCCACCCCGGTCGACTGGAGGTTGTAGCCGCCCGCCTGGGCGCCGACCACGGCCTCGTCGATCCCCCCCTGGCGCGCCTCCCAGATGCGCCCGTAGAGGTCGATGAGAAAGTTGTAGCCGACGTCATCCCAGCCGCGGACGAAGCGGTGGAAGACGTACATGCCCTGGATGATGGCCGGGACCTCGGCCCTCCCGTAGCCGTTGAGCGAGTCGGTGTGGTGGACGAAGGCCATCTTCACCTCGCCGTAGCCCGGGACCACGGCAGGCAGCGAGCCCCGCCCCGCCCACCCAGCGCGAGCGATGATCGGCGGCTGGCCGGGGCCGGCGTGAAGCACGGGCTGGGCCATCGGCGCCGCCGCCGCGGTCGCGGCCCCCGCCGTGGCGGCCCTCGCCGTGGCGGCCCCCGGCGCCGCGGCGCCGACATCGACGAAGTGCAGGCGTACGCCGGCAAGCGGCTGCGAGGAGCGAACCTCGGCGACGTCGGCCGCCCCCGTCCACACTGGCTCCCCGATGAGCGCCTCGGAGGCCGGCCGATCCGGACCGTGGCCCAGCGTCGACGCCACCCCCCAGCGACTCCACCTACCCCCGAGAGAGCGAGCCCGAAGCTCGATCCGCGCCGACCGCGGCGCCTCCCACTGCACCCCCGCCATGGTGAACGGCCGCGCCACGACGATCTCCCGCGAGCGCCCCGCCACGGTCCCGACCCACTCGCTGAACACCCCCGGCTCGCCGGCCGGCGGCGCCGCGGCGATGGCCGCGCCCGGCCGCCGCAGCAGCCCGGCGGCGCCGGCGCCGGCAAGGCCACCGAGCAGGGCACGGCGAGTCAGATGCGGCCCCTCGGACACTCCTAAGGGGATACCACGACGCACCACTTAGTTGCGCACGTGGGCGCCCACCCGGACCCGCGCCGACGACGAAGCGCGCAAGCACGCCACCAGCGGGAGGAACCCCCGCCCTCCGAACCGAACACCCCCTACACTCAGGTCCACGACGCTCGGCGCCCTCGCCGACCGGCAGTTAATGAGCAGACTCGAACGACAGAGGCGGCGGCGCCGACACGGCGGCAGCTCGGTAAAGCGAGCCCTTCTGATGCTGGTGACGCTCATCGTCGTCGGCGTCGCCCTGGGCGCGCTCACGGCGGTCGGCTGGGTCGTCTCGGTGGCCGACTCGGCCCCGAACATCAATCAGCTGCATGCACGCGACCCCGGTCAGATCTCCGAGGTGTTCGCCGACAACGGCCAGACCCGGCTCGGGTATCTCAAGTCCTACGTCCTGCGCACCGTGGTGCGGAGCAGCCAGATCCCGCAGACGCTCAAGCAGGCGACGGTGGCGATCGAGGACCGCCGCTTCTACCAGCATGGCGGGGTCGACTACTACGCGATGATCCGCGCCGGCGTGGGCGACCTCTTCAACGGGAGCGGTTCCGTCCAGGGCGGCTCGACCCTGACCATGCAGCTCGTGCGCAACACCTTTATCCCCGAGCGCTATCTCAAGCACCGCGACCTGAAATACAAGATCATCGAGGCCAAGCTCGCCGAGCAGCTCGAAAAGGACCACACGCGGGCGTGGATCCTCGACAACTATCTCAACGACGTTCCCTACGGCACTGTCGAGGGCCAGAACGCCTACGGCGTCGGGGCGGCCTCGCAGCTCTTCTTCAATAAGCCCGTCTCCCAGCTCGACCTCGCCCAGGTCGCGCTCCTCGCCGGGCTTCCCCAGGCGCCGACCTCCTACAACCCGTTCGACCACCCCGGCCTGGCCCGGTCCCGTCGTCACGACGTACTGCAGGCGATGGTCACCTCGCGCTATATCACCCAGGCCCAGGCCGACGCCGCCGACGCTCAGCCCCTTCAGACCCAGCCGAACAACTACTACTCCGCGCGCCAGCAGCCCTACGTGCTCGACTACGTCCAGCAGGTGCTCGACCAGAAGCTCGGCACCAAGGCCGTCGACCAGGGCGGGCTCAAGGTCTACACGACGATCAACCTCCAGTACCAGCAGGAGGCCCGAGCATCGATCCTCAACGAGCTCGGCCAGCCCGGCGATCCCGCCTCGGCGCTCGTGACCATCAATCCCGCCAACGGGAACATCCTCGCGATGGCCAACTCGACGACCTACCAGCAGTCGCAGTTCGACTACGCGACACAGGGCAACCGGCAGACGGGCTCGGCCTTCAAGGTCTTCGCGCTCATGACCCTGATCCACGACTACAACGGCGACCCGAACACCACCTACTACGACTCCAAGGAGCTCCTCCCCGGCTGGTTGCCCGGCTACCCCACCTACCACGTCCAGACCTCCGAGCACACCTACCAGGGCAGGATCAACATCACCAAGGCCACCGTCCTTTCCGACAACACTGTGTTCGCCCAGCTCGCCGCGGACATCGGCTTCAAGAAACTCGACGCCATGGCCCACGCGATGGGGATCACCTCGCCGCTCCAGGGCAATCCCTCCGAGGTGATCGGCGGTCTCAAGGTCGGCGTCACCGCCCTGCAGATGGCCAACGCCTACGCCACCGTCGCCAACGGTGGCTGGCACATCCCCCCCACCGTGATCTCCAAGGTCGTGTACCCCAACGGCAAGACCGTCTATTTCGGGAACCCGCCGCGTAACCAGGTCTTCAGCGCCGGCGAGGCATACGCGGCGACCCAGGTCCTCAAGGGCGTGATCACCTCGGGCACCGGCACGTCGGCGAACTACGGCTGCCCCGCCGCCGGCAAGACGGGCACCACGAGCAATTACACCGACGCCTGGTTCGTCGGGTTCACTCCCAAGCTCTCGACCGCCGTCTGGGTCGGCTATCCCAACGCGACGACCTATATGAACGACGTCAACGGGCTCGGGCCCGGCTTCGGCGGCACGCTGGCGGCACCGATCTGGAAGACATTCATGCAGCAGGCCGCCCAGGGATACTGCGGCGACTTCACCGCGCCGGCCACCCCGTGGCAGGGCAAGCCGTTCACCGGCAGCACCTACGGCCACTACGCGCTGGGCGGCCCGAGCCAGCAGTACACGAACGGAACCGGGAACACCGGCATCGCGCCCACGACCACGACCACGACCACCCCCACCACGGGCGGCCAGTACACCAATCCCCAGCTCTACAACCCCCAGCCCCAGACCACGCCGTCGAACGGTACGGGGACGGCCGGGCTCCCCCCCGCGGCCCATCCCGGATCGGGCGGAGCGACCGCCACACCGTAGGTCGATAGCATCCACCCGGTGCCCAAAGAGGAAAAGGTAGAGCTGGAGGGAGAGGTCATCGAGGCCCTCCCCAACGCGATGTTCCGCGTCAAGCTCGACAACGACCACGTCGTCCTCGGCCACGTGGCCGGCAAGATGCGCCGTTTTCGCATCCGCATCCTGCCCGGCGACCGTGTCCGCGTCGAGCTCTCGCCCTACGATCTCGACCGCGCGCGCATCGTCTATCGGCATCGCTAGCGCCCCCGCGGCCCAGTCGTGCGCGAGCTGGATCTCATCGACGCCCTGGAGAAGACGTTTCAGCGCAGCGGCCCAAGGGTCGTCCGCTGGCTCGGGGATGACGCCGCCGTGGTCCGCGGCGGAGGCTACGCGGTCATCTCGGTGGACACGATGGTCGAGGACGTGCACTTCCGCAGCTCCCAGCTCTCGGCCGAGGAGATCGGACACCGCGCCCTCGCCGCCGCCCTGTCGGACCTCGCGGCCATGGGGGCCCGCGCGGGCGAGGCGTACCTGGCCCTTGGGCTTCCCGAGCACACGGAGATCCCCTACGTGACCGAGCTCGCGGACGGGGCCGGCGCCCTGGCCGTGAGCGCCGGGGTGAGCATCGCCGGCGGCGACGTCACCCGCGCGCCCGTCCTCACCGTCTCCTTCACGGTGGTCGGGTGGAGCCCCGACCCCGGCGCCCTCGTCGGCCGTGACGGCGCCCGCCCCGGTGATCTCGTGGCGTGCACGGGAACGCTCGGCGGCGCCGGCGCGGGGCTCGCCGTGCTCGAGGGGCGGGCCCGCGGGCCCGAGACCCTGATCGAGCGCTACGCCCGTCCCCAGCCGCGCCTCGCCGAGGGCCTGGCCCTGGCCCGCGCCGGCGCCCACGCGATGATCGACCTCTCCGACGGGCTCGCCACCGACGCCGGCCATCTCGCCCGGCGCAGCGGCGTACGCATCGAGCTCACGCTCGAGGCGCTACCCCTCGCCGACGGCGTCGCCGAGGTGGCCGGAGAGCTCGGCGCCGAGCCCAGCCACTTCGCGGCCACCGCGGGCGAGGACTACGAGCTGTGCGTGTGCATCCCGCCGACCGCGCGCAGCGACGCCGAGGGCGCCGCCTCGAAGGTCGGGCTGACCTGCATCGGCCGCATCATCGACGGCCCGCCGGGAGTGTCCTTCGGCGGCGCAGCAGGCGGCCTGGCGGGGTACGAGCATTCCTTCTGATCGATATCTGCCGTGTCCTGCACCATGCGCACGCGACGCAGAATCGCGTCGGCGACGGCGTGCGGATCCACGCGGTAATCCCCCTGCGCGATCTGTGCCCTGAGCATTGCCTTCCTAGCCTCTCGTTCGGTGTGCATGCGGTTTGGCCTCCCGGACCAGTATCCCCGACGCGGCGACCGCTCCCGGTCCGCCGCGCGCCCTCCTTGGACTTATTGTCCCTGTCGTCATCTTTCTCTCCCGACGAGAGCATCGGCTCCCATTTGCGGACGCTAGATGGGGTCGAGACCCTAGATCACGCCCGCGCGGCCGCGCCCATCGGCACCTGCTCGTAGAGGCGGGCGAACACGGCGATGCGCTGCGAGGCGCTGTAGAGCGGATTACAGGCAGAGAGCACGAGGCGCTGGTAGCCCTTGTTGGCGGTGATCCATAGCGACGTCGGGGTGACGATCTGCTGGCGCTCGACGCGGTAGGTGAACTTGGCGTAGGGCATGGTCACCACGATCAGGTCGCCGGGCTGCACCTCGTTGAGATAGCGGAACGGCGCCAGGTAGGTCGTCCGGTGGCCGGCGATGGCCACCGTGTCCCCGGGGACGCCGGGGAAGGCGGTGGCCGGATAGTGACCGGGTCCCTCCTCGAGGCTCGCCGTGTCGGTGCCCTGGACCACGCCGTAGCTCGCGTGGAGCTTGGGGAACTCGATCGTCCCGATCTGCTGGCCCGTGCTCGCCCGCCGCGCGTAGAGCCGGGCGTAGAAGGCGATGCGCCCCGAGGTCTTGGTGATGCCGGCGAGGACCCGGTTGTCGAGCGCGCTCAGGGTCAGCGGCCGGTCGACGAGCTGCTTGTTGATCTCCCCGCGCTTGACCAGGGCGATGACCGCGGTCACGGGCTCCTGCCACAGGAGCGTCACGCCGGCGTCGGCGACGAGCAGGATCCCCGAGAGGATGAGCACCGAGGAGATCGCTCGAACGAGCCGCCTCACCGTCACCTCACCGCCTGAGCGCCGACTTGGTCCCCCCGAGCGAGCCCGGGCCGGCGTAGGTGATCGGCCCGCGCACGGTCACGGGCGCGGCCTCGGGAGCCGCCTGGCGCGAGGCCCGTGCGGCGATCAGGGCGACGCTTACCGCGCAGCCGGCGAAGATGCTCCACTCGAGCAGGGTGACGACGGCGATCCCGCCGCCGGCGATCAGGAGCATGCCCGTCCACCCCACCCCGAGGGGCCCGAGGTCGAACTGGGTGGCGTAGTAGAGGATCACTAGCGCCACCGGGGCGAGGCCGACGAGGAGGAGGGCGACGGCCAGGGGCGTGCGCAGGCGCACCTCGGGCTCGACGATCCACATCCACAGGTGCAGCGCCGGCACGATGAGCGCCGCCGCGAAGGGATTCTGGAACCACACCACGAGCGCGAGCGCACACATCACCAGGAGCAGCGCCGCTGCTCCGCCGGGCTCGTTGGCCTCTCCGTGGCGGTCGAGGCGGCGCACGATGAAGGTGCGGATCGGGAACATGGCGAGCACGAGGACGAGGACCGCCGCGGCGATCTCCACCGCCGCCCCGAAAGGCACGGGCACGTCGCCCGCGGCGACCGGACCCGGAGCGGCCGCGGGCACGAGTCCGAGCGCGCCGAGGGCGAACAGGAAGAAGAAGGCGAGCGCGAAGGGGAGGGCGGTGGCGAGCACCCAGCCCGCCCACCGGCCCACCGTGTGACCCCGGCGCCGGGCGCGTGCGAAGCCGTCGACGGCCGCGCACAGCACGGGGAGCATGAGGGTGAGCACGAGCAGCCGGATGGGCCAGGCGGGAACGGTCATGTGCTTGTAGAGGAGATACGCCGACGGGGGCGGAATGTCCGGGCCCCCGTCGAGCGCGCTGATCGTCTGCAGCGCCGCTCCGCCGAGGCCCGCCAGCGCCGCCTCGCTCACCGGCGCGTTCGCGCCGGGACCCCGCTCCCCCCCGCGCGAGAGGAGGACGGCGGGTATGCCCAGGGTGTTGAACGGTCCCTGCTCGGACAGGGTGAGCGGGAAGGCGAGCCGGGCGAACTGGGACGCCACGTCCGCGCCTCCGGGCGCGAGTGCGCTCTGGCCGCGCACGGCGCCGGCGGCGGTGTCGCGGAGCAGCGGCGGGGCGAGGTTCGCTGCCCCCGACCAGGGCACGACGACGGGCTCTGACACGTGCGTCCCCGCCACGTCGCCGAGCACGATCACGGCATCGATGGGGCCGCCGAGGTTGGCGGCCAGCTGCGTCGCCCCGGCGAGTCCGGCCGAGCCGCTCGTCGAGATCAGGTCGACGGTCCGGTTGAGCGTGCGTCCCGCCAGCACCCGGGCGAGCTCGATCAACGTGGCGGTGCCCGAGAGGTCGGCCGTAGCGTGCGCGCCGAGGGCGTCGCGGTGGGCGACGACGACGATCCGGCCGCTCGAGGACCCCTGCTGCTCGGCGGTCACCGTCTCGAGCCGGCGGGTGCCGTCGACGGTTCGAGCGTCGAAGGTTTGCGTGCTGACACTGAAGCCGATCCCGTGGGCACCGAGAAGCGACGCGACCTTCGTCGCCAGCCCGCTGTCGCCCCGAGATCCCGGCCGGCGATTCGGATAGTGCGAGGCGAGGTTCTCGAGCTGGCTGAAGGCCGCCTGTCCGTTGAACGCGGCGGGAGCGAGGTTGGTGCCGAGCGCAGCGGGCTCGTTTTGGAACGAGAAGGCCAGCGCCACCACCGCTACGAAGACGGGCAAGAACGCCGCCCGGTAGATCCGCGGGTTCAGCATGCGGCCCTAGGGTAGCCGCAGTTGGGGACCGGCTGCGCATGCCGGCGACCACGCGCCGAGCGTGCTCTCTACCCTGTACACAGAAGAGGGACGCACGGTGGCCGATCGCTCAGCTCGCATACTGCTCGTGGACGACGAGCAGTCGATCCAGACGCTCCTGTCGTACCCGCTGCGCAAGGATGGCTACGAGGTCGTGCAGGCCACCGACGGCCGCCAGGCCCTGCTCCGCTTCGACGAGCAGCCGTTCGATCTCGTCGTCCTCGACCTTATGCTTCCCCACGTCGACGGACTCGAGGTCTGCCGTCGCCTGCGCAGCCACAGCTCGGTGCCGATCATCATGCTCACCGCCCGCTCGGAGGAGATCGACAAGGTCGTGGGCCTCGAGCTCGGTGCCGACGACTACATCACCAAGCCGTTCTCGATGCGCGAGTTCCGCAGCCGGATCAAGGCCGTCCTGCGCCGCGCGGAGATGAGCCGCCCAGAAGAGACGGCGCCCGACGAGGCGCCCCTGTTCGTCCGCGAGCTGAGGGTCGATTTCCCCAAGCGCTCGGTCCGCGTGCGCGGCGACGAGGCCCAGCTCACCTTCGTGGAGTTCGAGATCGTCTCGGCTCTGGCCCGCGCCCCGGGACGGGTGTTCACGCGCGACATGCTCCTCGCCCGCGTCTGGGGCGACTCGGCCTACCGCGACCCGCGGACCATCGATGTCCACATCCGCCACCTGCGCGAGAAGCTCGAGCGGGACCCCAAGGACCCGGAGTACCTGTTCACGGTCAGGGGAGTTGGTTACCGATTCCGCGACACCGACCCCTAGATCTCTCCATGTGGCTGCACCGAGCCGCGCGCACCGTGCGCCGCCGCCTGGTGCTGGCGACGAGCATGAACTCGCTGCGCAACCGCCTGGCGCTCGTGTTCTTCGCCATCACCCTGCTCGCCATCGCCGTGCTCTACATGTCCGTGGCCCCGGGCCTGCGGTCGCGCCTGCTCAGCGACCGGCTCGCGTCGCTGGCCACCACCGCCCACCAGGACTCGAGCGCGATCGCCGAGACGATCGGGAGCAGCACCAGCGGCCCCCACGTGCAGGGCATCGTCGAGCGGGCGGGACTCACCTCGGGCGACCGCGTCACCCTGCTCTCGGTCTCCTTCGCCGGCGGGCGCCCCCAGCTCACCCCCGTCGCCGACTCGAGTCTCTCCCACGTGACGGCCGAGGACCTGCGCTTCGGCCCCGCCGACCGCGCCGCGACATCGGGAAAGCTCGTCACCGGCATCGAGGGGGCGGCGACGGGCACGGTCGCCGAGGCCGCCCTGCCCCTGTTCCAGGGCGGTCAGCTCGCCCGCGTCGTCGTCTACTCGGCCCCGGTCAGCGACGTCGTGCGCTCGAGCACCATCGTCCGCCACGAGATCCTCGTCGCCGGCGGGCTCGCGCTCCTCCTCGCGCTCGTCGGCGGCTATCTGGTGGCGCGCGCCCTGGCCCAGCGCGTCAAGCGCCTGGAACGCGCCGTCGAGCAGGTCGCGAGCGGGGACTTCGGCCACCCGATCCCGGTGGACTCGAGCGACGAGCTCGGGCAGCTGGCGGTCGCCTTCAACGACATGCAGCGCCAGCTCGCCCAGCTCGACCTGGCCCGCAAGCGCTTCATCGCCACCGCC
>DASZKU010000036.1:0-23982 GCA_035552815.1 Solirubrobacteraceae bacterium
AGAGCTGGCCGAAGTGGACGACCGACGGATGGAAGATCCACGAGATGGCCAGGAAGGTGAGCGGGATCATCGCCAGAACGGCCAGCACGGTCGCGAAGCCCGTGCCGAACTTGAGCCCCATGTAGGAGGGGATGAAGAGCAGCAGGATTCCGACTATCGAGATGCCCAGCGCCCACCAGTAGATCGGCGTGCCCAGCGGCGTGAAGCTCTTGGTCGAGAGGCCGAAGAGGTCGACGATGTAGTACGACGCCAGGATCATGTTGAGCGGGGCGACCGGGAACCACCCCAGCCAGTAGCCCCAGGCGCCGAAGGCGCCGAGATGCTGCGCCGCCCGTGGCCAGCGGTCTCTGAAGGCGGGATAGATGTACGACGGCAGGCCGCCGGTGCGCTCGGGCATCATCGCCGCCATCTCGGAGAGAATCAGGCACAGGATCCAGCCGCAGGCGGTGATCAGCACCATGATCGGGAGCGCGGACGCCCCCAAGCTGACCACCATCGTCGGGCCGATACCGGTGACGAGGATGATGCCCGCCAGCCCGATGACGAACGCGCTCCACCAGGTGCCCGTCTTCGGCATCCCGGCGTGTTCGTAAGTGAGGGTGTCGCCGTCCGCCGATGAATCGCTGACCACTTCAGACCTCCGCCCGGTTCGGTTCGATTCGACAGTGCCGCCTCCACGTCGAGGCGCGGAGAGCCGTCACCATGAACGCCGCGCCAGCGACTCACAATGGCCGGGAGGTCCACAATCCGGCGCCGGTCTATGGCACCCTGGTACACGGACCGTCGGTCCTAACGATTTGGACCCGATGGCCGTGGTGGCGCCTGCCTGGCGCGCTGTACCTTGTCAGCGGTTTTCCTCAGCTGCCGGCAAGCTCCACGTGCGAAAGGACAGTTAGTGGCGATCTACTTGAGCATGCAGCGTGTCCGCTTCTCGAGCCCCGATGCGTACGAGAAGTTCAAGGTGGTGTTTGCCGACACGCGCCATCACCTTATGGAGCTGCCAGGGTTTATACACCTCACCTGGTGGGAGCATCCCGACGATGCCGGCTGGTTCAACGAGTGCAGCTTCTGGGCCAGCAAGGAGGCCCTGCGCGACTGGCACATGAACACGTACCACAAGTACGCGAAGGCGTGGGCGGCCAACGGCGCGATCATGGAGGACATCATCAATAACTTCGAGCTCGTAAGTACACGGCTGCTGCGCATCTGCCCCTGTTGCGGTGAGCTTCAGGACAAGGCCTACGATCTCGGACAAGAGCAGGCCGTGCTCCGCGAGCAGTGCCCCAAGTGCACCTTCCACTTCCCGGTGCTTACCGAGCAGCCGTCGAGCTTTGCCGTGTTCAAGGACCTGGTGCCCGAGCTCGAGCCCGACCTCGGTCTTGTCACCGACGAGCCGGTGACAGTGCCCTAGCTCTGCGCCGAGCGGTTTTCGCACCGGGCCGGCCCGGGCGCCGGACCTGTAGCGCGAGCCACCACATGTGCGGGGCAAAGTGTGCCCGCCGATGCCATTCCGGCGGCCCCGATGACGGTCTACGCTCACGGGCACGATGTGCGGAATAGCCGGCCTGTATACGAAGTCCCCCGCGCTCGAGGCGCAGCTCGGGCACCACCTGTCGCGGATGCTCGAGCAGCTCTCCTTCCGCGGGCCCGACAGTGCCGGCGTCGCCTTCTACCGCGAGCCCGCCCCCGAGGGATGGTGCAAGGTCTCCCTGCACTCGCCGGTATCGGAGCCGGGCTGGGAGCGCGTGTCCGACGAGCTCGCGCGCGCCTTCGGCGAGGCATCGCTTCCCAGCGTGCGGGCGACGCACGCGACCTTCTCGATCGCCGCCGACGCTGAGCGGACCCAGGCCTGGCTCGCCGAGCACCACCCTGAGCTACGCCTGATGAGCGCCGGCCAGACGATCGAGATCTACAAGGAGGCGGGGCCCCCGCGCCGCTTCATCGAGCGCTTCGCGCTCGCGGCGATCGGCGGGAGCCACGCCCTCGGCCATACCCGCATGGCCACCGAGAGCCGGGTCACCACCGAGCACTCCCACCCGTTCTCGACCGGCCTCGACCTGTGCCTCGTCCACAACGGCTCGCTCTCCAATCACAACCGCCTGCGCCGCGTCCTCGAGCGCCAGGGCATCCGCTTCCAGACCGACAACGACAGCGAGGTCGCGGCGGGGTATCTGACGTGGAAGATGCGCGAGGGGGCGACGCTCGAGGAGGCGCTCGAGGGATGCATGGAGGACCTCGACGGCTTCTACACCTTCGCGGTGGGAACGGCGGATGGCTTCGCCGTGCTCCGCGATCCGATCGCCTGCAAGCCCGCGGTCATGGCCGAGACCGACGAGTGGGTGGCGATGGCCTCCGAGTACCGCGCCATCGCCGTGCTCCCGGGGGCCGAGGACGCCGTGCTGTGGGAGCCCGAGCCCGGGCGCGTGTACAGCTGGGGCACCACGCCGGTGACGTGATGGCCGCCCCGGACGCCACCCGGGACGCGACCTGGTCGGTCGATCTCGCCACCGAGACCGTCCGCGCCCTCAACGCGCGCCTGCACGGTGAGGACTGCCCCCGGCATGTGCGCGTGCTCAGCCCGGGCGGCCGGCACGCCATCGCCGCCGGCCTCGACGCCCCGTGCGAGGTCGAGATCGAGGGCCACGTCGGCTACTACTGCGCGGGCATGAACAAGCTCGCCAGCGTGCGCGTGCGCGGCAACTGCGGGGTCGGGGTCGCCGAGAACATGATGTCGGGCACGGTGCTCGTCGAGGGGAGCGCCTCGCAGGCGGCGGGGGCGACGGCGCGCGGCGGCCTGCTCGTCATCCACGGCGACGCCTCGGCCCGGTGCGGGATCTCGCTCAAGGGAGCGGACATCGTCGTCCGCGGCTCCGTCGGCCACATGAGCGCCTTCATGGCCCAGAAGGGAGCGATCGTGGTGTGCGAGGACGCCGGCGAGGCACTCGGAGATTCGCTCTACGAGGCGCGCCTGTACGTGCGCGGTTCGGTGGCGAGCCTCGGCGCCGACTGCGTCGAGAAGGAGATGCGCCCCGAGCACGTCGCCCAGGTCCGCGACCTCCTCGCCCGGGCCGAGATCGACGACGCCGACCCGGCCGACTTCCGCCGCTTCGGGTCCGCGCGCGAGCTCTATCACTTCAAGGTCGAGCACCTCGGGAGCTATTGACGGCGATGGCCGAGAACGGCTGGCATCCCGGGCTCCGCGAGTCGGCGACGTTCGACCGGGGGACGATCGCCGAGATCCAGCGCGCCGCGCGCGAGGGGATCTACGACATCCGCGGCTTCGGAGCCAAGCGCCGAGTGCCCCACTTCGACGACCTCCTCTTCCTCGGGGCCAGCGTTTCGCGCTATCCGCTCGAGGGCTACCGCGAGCGTTGCGCCACCGACGTGGTCATCGGCGGCCGCTGCGCCTCCGAGCCCCTGCGCCTCGACATCCCCATCACCATCGCGGGCATGAGCTTCGGGGCCCTTTCGGGGGCGGCCAAGGAGGCCCTCGGGCGGGGAGCGAGCGAGGTGGGGACGAGCACGACCACCGGCGACGGGGGGATGACCCCCGAGGAGCGCGAGCACTCGGAGACGCTCGTCTACCAGCTCCTGCCCTCCCGGTACGGGATGAACCCCGACGATCTCCGCCGCGCCGACGCCATCGAGGTCGTCATCGGCCAGGGAGCCAAGCCCGGCGGGGGCGGGATGCTCCTCGGGCACAAGATCTCCGCCCGCGTCGCCGAGATGCGCGACCTCCCGGCGGGCATCGACCAGCGCAGCGCGTGCCGCCATCCCGACTGGACCGGCCCCGACGACCTCGAGATCAAGATCGAGGAGCTCCGGGAGATCACCGACTGGCGGATCCCCATCTTCGTCAAGATCGGCGCCTCGCGCACCTACTACGACGTCGCCCTCGCCGTCAAGGCGGGCGCCGACGCCATCGTCCTCGATGGGATGCAGGGAGGCACCGCCGCCACCCAGGAGGTGTTCATCGAGCACGTGGGGATCCCCATCCTCGCCGCCATCCCCCAGGCCGTCGAGTCCCTCGTCGAGCTCGGGATGCACCGCGAGGTCCAGCTCATCGTCTCCGGCGGGATCCGCACCGGCGCCGACGTCGCCAAGGCCCTGGCCCTCGGCGCCGACGCCGTCTCTATCGGGGTGGCGGCGCTCATCGCGCTGGGCGACAACGCCCCCGAGCACGACGAGGGCTACCGCGCCATCGGCTCCGCCGCCGGCTACTACGACGACTGGCACGCCGGCCTCGATCCCGCGGGGATCTCGACCCAGGACGACGAGCTCGCCTCGCGCCTGGATCCCGTGCACGCCGGCCACCGCCTCGCCAACTACCTGCGCACGCTCGTCCTCGAGACCCAGACCCTCGCGCGCGCGTGCGGGAAGTCCCACGTCCACAACCTCGAGCCCGAGGATCTCGTCGCCCTCACCATCGAGGCCGCCGCCATGGCCCGCGTGCCCCTGGCGGGAACGAGCTGGGTGCCGGGCAGCGGAGGATGACGGCGGAGCCCGTCGACCCCAAGACCGAGATCCTCGCCGAGGAGTTCCGGCGCATCTCGAGCGAGAGCGATCGGCGCGGCCTCGCCCTGCGCCTGTTCGGCAGCGTCGGGTTCTACGTTCACGCGCGCGAGCCCGGGCTCTACGGGCAACTCGGCCGCGACAGGATCAACGACCTCGACTTCATCGGGCGCGCGGAGGAGCGCGGCGAGTACAAGCAGCTCTTCGGCGACCTCGGCTACGACGCCGACCAGGACATGCTCGTAGCCGGGGAAGGAAGGCGCTTCCTCTACGTGCTCGCGCACGATCGGAGCATCGAGGTCGACCTTTTCATCGATCGCCTGGAGATGTGTCATACGATCGAGCTCCGCGACCGCGTCTCGCTCGCCTCGGGGACGCTGCCCCTCGTCGACCTCCTGCTCGAGAAGCTCCAGATCGTCGAGCTCAACCGCAAGGACATGGTCGACGTCGTCGTCCTCCTCGCCGAGCACGACCTCGGGCCGGGGGCGGGCGCCGTCGACGCCGGGCATGCTGCGCGAATCCTCGGCGACGACTGGGGCTTCTACTACACGGCGACGGAGAACATCGGGCGGATCCGGGAGTTCGCCGCCGGCGCCCGGCTCGACGCCGCGGCGCGCTCGGCGGTGCAGCGACGACTCGACGCCCTCGCCCGCGAGATCGAGGCGGCGCCGAAGACGCGCAGGTGGAAGCTGCGCGCCAAGATCGGCACCCGCAAGAAGTGGTATCAGGAGGTCGAAGACGGCCTCGCCGCCTTCTGAGCCCCGGCGCTTACTGGGGGAGGATGCCCGAGCGGATCCGGGCGATGATGACCGCGAGCTCGCCGGCGGGGACGGCTGGGTTATAGAGCGGGCTGTCGACCGCCTGGGTGAGGAGAAGGTGACACGCGGCAGCGCTGCTCGGGCGCACGCTCACCGCCGGTGCGGCGAGCTCCTCGGCGAGTGACTCGAGCTGATGGGTGTAGTGCTCGACGCGGTCGGCGAGGTAGGACGATCCCGCCAGCTGGCAGTCGCGGATGACCTCGAGCAGCCAGTCGGCCAGGCGCTCGCGCTCCAAGGAGCGGGTCAGGCGCACCCCGTAGCGGTACACGTCGGGGAGGACGTAGGCCTCGGGGTCGAGCGCGAGCCGGGCCACCACCTCGCGGCGGGCCAAGTGGTTGGTGATAGCGAGCAGGGCCGCGAGGGCGGCGGCGAGGGCGAAGACCGCCGCGGCGGTGGAGGCGAAGGGCGCGGCGCCGGCGGCGAGGAGCGCGCACAGGCCGGCGAGGACCGCGCCGTGGCGCCCGCGCGCCGCGCGGCGGGCGAGATCGCGCGCCGCCGCCTCTACCTCACGTGCACTCATCTGCAGGGACACGGTAGCGACCGCGCTCCCCGGGCTGGAGCGGCGGCCGGTCCGGTGCCTATTCGATCGGTATGCGCTTGAAGGTGACGGTGATGTCCTCGCCCTCGCGGCGCTTGTAGGCGCGCAGCGCGAAGTAGTAGATGGCGATGGCCACCGCGATCCCCAGCGTCACCCAGATCGGCGTGCGGTTGGTTCCCGACGCGATCGGGTCGCTGAGTATGAGCCACGACCAGAAGGCCATGATCGCGGTGCCGATGGCGCAGGCGATCGACATGTGGTGGATGCCGAAGGTCTTGGCGTTGGCGACGATCGACTGGTCGATGAGGTCCTTGCGCACGTACGGGAAGAAGACGCCGACGAGCATGGTCAGGCCGATGCCGATGAACAGCGGCACGAGGAGGACGATCGTCCGCACCGAGGGATCGAAGGCGAACCAGAGCATGAACGACTCGCCCATGAGGAAGGCGATGACGAGCGCGGGGATCGGCGTGTGGTAGCGCTCGTTGACCCGGCCCACCCAGCGCGGGGTGAGGCCGTCGAGCGCCCAGGCCAGCACCCCGCGCTGGGCGAAGCTGAGGACGAGCGGGGTCCAGATCGTCACCCACGCCAGGCAGGTGATGAAGGCGACGATGGTGAGGACGAGGCCGAATCCGTGCACGCCCCACAGCACCGCCATGAGCTCATGCGCGTAGGGGACGGCCGCCGTCGAGAAGGTGGGGGCGGCGGTCGAGTTCCACGCCAGCGCCCCCTGCAGCGAGGTCGGGACCACGTGGCTGAGGGCGGCCACCCATACGAAGGTGGCGAGGCCCGAGAAGATCACCGCGCCGATGAGCGCGCGCGAGATGTTGCGCGCGGCGTTCTTGATCTCACCGCCGATGTAGAGGACGAGGGCGGCGAAGAACAGCGAGGTCACGTACCAGTCGGTGAGCTTCATGGTGTGCCCGAAGCTGAAGCCGCCGGAGACGTAGCCGGTCTTGGCGGCCTTGTGCTCGATCGCCGCCACGGTGACGCCGGTCTGGGCGTGGAGGTGCTGAACGAAGGTGTGCTGGTGGGAGAAGAGCAGGGCGACGATGGTGATGACCTCGCCGACGAGGCCGGTGAAGAAGAGGATCTTCATGTAGCCGATCGCCCGCTTGAGGCCGAAGACGGCGATGGTGGCGGCGAGGAGGAGGTCGACGGAGCCAATGACGGCGAAGCCGGCGTTGGTGGAGAACCACGTCGACAGCGTGCTCAGGAAGTGCCAGCCCGTCGCGCTCGCCAGCGCCCCCGCGAAGGCCGAGAGGAGCGGCTGCATGATGCTCATGGCAAAGGCGGGGGAGACCATGAGGATCCAGCAGTAGACGAAGTTCGCTCCCAGCGCGAAGCCCGGATGCGCGCCACGGCTGAGGAACACGTAATCACCACCCGAGCGAGGGAAGATCTGACCCCAGTAGCGGTAGGCGGCGGCGATGGCCAGGGCGGCCACGACCGAGATCAGGAGCGCGAGGTAGACGTTGGCGCCCGGGTAGAAACCGCTCCCGAAGAAGTTACCCCACTCGAACATGATCCCCACGCTGATCCCCGACAGCGCGAAGACGAAGGCATCGAAGCCGCTAGCGCTGCGCACCAGCCCCGACTTCTGGCGAACGGGTTGTGCAGCGCGGGGCGCACTGCCGGTACGGGCGGAAGCCATTATGTCTTCTCCTTGAGGGTTATCCGGCGGTGAATGTGTGTTTGACCTTGGTGCCCTTGGTGTTGACGATGACCCCGCGGAGTACGCCCTCTCCGTACTCACTGCCGGGGTTGATCGACCACGTGCGGCCGAGCTTCGTCGCACTTCGTGATTCATGGATGTGACCGTGCAGGCTGGCGAGTGGCTGTCGCGCCTCGATCACCTCGCGCACCGCGGTGCTCCCGGCGTGGATCTGCATGGGGTTGCCCATGACGGTGACGACGTTGAAGTCCTCGTCGATCTGCGGGCACACGTCGAGCTGGGTGCCGTGGGGGGGCACGTGGAAATTGAAGATCGCGCGCTCGGGTTCGCTCACGCCCTCGATGGCTCCCTCGAGGCGTGCGCGCAGCGCGCCCTCGTCGCACTCGCGCGGCGTCCTCCACGGGGTGGGGTTGGACCAGCCGCACGAGGCCATCTCGACCCCGCCGAGGTCGACGACCTTCTGCTCGCAGTTGACGAACACGCTGCTGCCCTCGAAGGCGGCGTCGACCTCGAGCTCGTCGTCGTTGCCGGGGGCGAAGTAGATCCGCACCGGGGTGCTGGCGAGCCGGTTCTCGGCGTACTCGACCCAGCGGTGGATGCGCAGGATCGCCTCGTCGAGGAGGCGCCGCTCGTAGGCGGCGACGTCGGTGGCGTATTCCTCGGGATCGGCCTCGATCGCGTAGTAGCCCATGTTGGCGATGCGCTTCTTCTCGGCGTCGAGCTCGCTCGCCTTCACCCTCACCTGCTGGCCCCCGAGCTCATAGGTGACATGATCACCGTCGACGGTGAGGGGAATGAGGAGCTTGCCGCTCACATCGCCGCCGAGGATGAGCGCTTCGCAGTTGTAGAAGTCGGCGGCCTCGCAGAACTTCCGGAAGCACAGATCCGATGCGTGCAAGTCCGTGGCGAAGAACAGCCTCATCGAGGGTTCCAGACGCTAGCGGCGGCGGGTGGGCGCTGCCATGTCCGGGGGCCACACAGTGAGGGGCGCGGTGGTGTCACTTGCCCACCCGCCGCGTCGAGGCACGTTCCACGATCCTGGCGGGAATCACCACACCGGCTTGTGAGGGCTGATCCTCGGTGAGGAGGGTGATGAGTCTCTCCACCGCCTCGCTGCCGATCCGGCGCGCGTTGAGGGCGACGGAGGTGATGGTCGGGTTGATCCACCGCAGGAGGTCACCGTCGACGGCGCTGGCGATACCGAGCTCTCCGGGAACCTCGATGCCCTGGCGCTGCGCCTCGGCGAGGACGCCCACCGCGAGTCGGTCGTAGGACGTGTACACGGCGTCGGGTGGGTCCTTGGCGCTCAACAGACGCCTCGCGACTCGGGCGCCGCTCTTCTCGGTGGGCGGCTCGGGTACCTCGACGGTGCGCGGCTGGAGCCCGTGATCGAAGGACCAGCGCACGAAGGCGTTGTAGATATCGGCGACGTAGGAGACGGTCGGCGGGGTGGAGATGAGCGCGGGCCGGGTGTAACCCATGGCCAGGAGGTGGTCGAGCATGCGGCGCGCCGTCTCGGCGTGGTTGTTGTCGACCCAGGGGAACTCGAACGGTCCGCCGGTGGGACGTCCGGTGGTGACCACGGGGATGCCGAGCGCCACGAGCTCGGCCGTCAGCTCGTCGCCGCCGGTGGGATCGACGATGATCGCACCGTCGACGGCCAGGGAGCGGACCTTGACCGGTTCCAGGCTGTGGGGGATGAGGACGAGGGCGTGGTCGTGCTCGGCCGCGGCCGAGGCGGCTCCGTTGAGCACGTCCATGTAGTAGGCGGCGTCGGGGAGCAGCGCCTTGCTGGCGCCCCCTTCGGTGAAGCCGGCGATCTGCATCGCCACCATCCGGCTGCGACCGGAGACGAGGCTGCGGGCGTGGGGGTTGGCGGCATAGCCGAGCTCGCTGGCGGTCTGGCGGACCCGCTCGCGCGTCGCCTCCGCCACCCGCCCGCGCCCGCTGAGGGCGTGCGAGACGGTGGCGATGGAGACGTTGGCGGCGCGGGCGATGTCGTAGATGTTGGGCGGCATCGGGACTAGAAGAACTGGAGATACTCGGCCTGCTCCCATTCGGTGACGTGGTTGTGAAAGCGCTCCCACTCGTCGTGCTTGTAGCGGCTGTAGAGACCGTGCATGGTCTCTCCGAACACCGCCTTGGCCAGGGGATCGCCGTCGAACTCCTCGATCGCCTCGAGCAGCGTGCGCGGGAGCCTGGCGATGTTCAGGCGCGCCGCCTCCGCGGCGTCGACCTCGTACAGGGGCTTATCGACGGGGGGCCCGGGATCGACGCGCTCCGCGGCGCCCTCGAGCGAGGCCCCGATGGTGACGGCGAGCGCCAGGTAGGGGTTGACGGTCATGTCGCAGGCGCGGTTCTCGATCGCCCAGCGTCGCTGGGGGAGGCGGATCATCGCCGAGCGGTTGTTGTTCCCATAGCAGACATGGGTCGGGGCCCAGGTCAGCGTCCCGCCCTCGAGATCCGAGCTCTCACCGGTGAGCCCGGCGTAGGAATTGACGGTCGGGCACGCCACCGCGGTGATCGCCCCGCCGTGGCGCATCATGCCGCCGATGACCGAGTACACGAGCTCTCCCCACGCTCCGTCGGGCCCCGAGAACAGATTGGCGTCGCGGTCCTCGACGGGGGTGAGGCTGTGGTTCAGGTGGGCGCCGTTGCGCCAGTCGCCGCTCGTGGGCTTGGGCATGTAGGTGACGATGAAGCCGTGCTTCTTGGCGATCTCCTTGAGGAGGACGCGCAGGAACACGAGCCGGTCGGCGGTCTCGAGCGCCCCGGCGTGGCCGTAGTCGAGCTCGAACTGGGAGAAGGCGCCCTCGCACACGACGTTGGTGAGCCCCCAGCCGAGCTGCTCGAGCGCGACGGCGACGTCGTCGAGGAAGGGCAGGCCGTCGAGCGAGTGCTCGGCGTCGTAGCCGTAGGGCTGGCGCTTGAACGGCTGACCGGCCACCGCCCCCGCCGGCTCGGCGAACGCCTTGACCAGGGTGCCGTCCCGCGGGCGCAGGACGATGAACTCGGGCTCGAAGCCCGCCTCGACGTGGAAGCCGGCTCGCGCCGCGTCGCGGATCTGGCGCTTGAGGGCCAGGCGCGGACACACGTTGTAGGGCCGGTCCTCCCAGAACAGGTCGGCGAAGACCCAGGCGAGGCTGCGGTCCCACGGGCACACGACCAAGCTCTCGAGGTCGGGTAGGGCGATCTGGTCGGGATCGGCGGGGCCGAGCTCGGGGACCATCGACACCGAGTGCACGGCGAACTGGGGACCGTTGCCCGCGCAGATCGTCTCGAGCTCGGCGAGGGGGACGGGCTTGGTCTTCGGCTGTCCCAGCAGGTCGATCCAGCAGGAGAGGACGTAGCGGACGCCGGCGTCCTCGAGCTCTGAGCGGACCTCGGCCACCCGTTCGGGCGAGGGCAGCGCAGCTTCCAGGGTTTCCGGGTACGCGACGGAGCTGCTGACGCTCATGGCTCTCCTTGGATCGGGGGCCCCGGCGGGCGTGGCGGGCGTGGCGGGCGTGGCGGGCGTGGCGGGCGTGGCGGGCGTGGCGGGCATGCTAAAGCGCTTTGGCAGTGCGGTCAAGGGGGTCTACGCGTGAGTGCTCGCGGGCATCGGCCCGTGCTCGGAGGCGTCGGCGCCTGCCTAAGCGCTTTACAGCTGCGCGACCTAAACGAGGCTTTAGAAAGCTGTGGAAGACTGCGCCCGATGGATCGAGCTCTCCTGGCACGCCTGACGCGCCATGGAGCCCTCCGTGTCCCAGAGGTCACCGTCTACTTCTGGGTCATCAAGCTCCTGTCGACGGCCATGGGCGAGTCGACGTCGGACTACAGCGTCCATGCGATCGATCCCGTGATCGCGGTCATCCTCGGCTTCATCGGCTTCGTGGTGGCCCTGGCCCTCCAGTTCGCGGTGCGCCGCTACATCGCGTGGACGTACTGGCTGTGCGTGTGCGGGGTCGGGGTGTTCGGGACGATGGCCGCCGACGTCCTCCACGTCCGCTTCGGCGTCCCCTACATCGCCTCGACCGCGCTCTACGGCGTCATCCTCGCGGCGGTGTTCATCGCCTGGGACCGGATCGAGCACACGCTCTCCTTCCACACCATCGACACCCCGCGGCGCGAGATGTTCTACTGGGCGGCGGTGGTGGCGACGTTCGCGATGGGGACCGCGCTCGGGGACCTGGCGGCGTACACCGCCGGGCTCGGCTACTTCCCCTCGGCGCTCGTGTTCGCCGCGGTGATCTCGATTCCCGCCATCGGCTACTGGAAGTTCGGCTGGAACCCAATCCTCGCCTTCTGGTTCGCCTACGTCGCCACCCGGCCCCTCGGCGCCTCGCTCGCCGACTGGATGGGCAAGCCGGCGAGCGCCACCGGGCTCGGCCTCGGCGAAGGGCGGGTCGCCCTCGTGCTCGCCCTCCTGATCTTCTCCTTCGTCGCCTACCTGGCCATCACCCGCCGCGACGTTCAGCACGCCGGGGCGGGTCGAGGGCAGGCCGCCGGAGCAGGGCACGCCGCGGGGACAGGGGACGCCGCCGGGAGGCGGGCGCCGGCCGGCGATCCCGTGGGCAAACGAGCCGACTGAGCGCGCTCAGACCGCCGGCGGGAGGCTGGTCAGCGGGTTCTTCCACAGGCGGTAGCGGTCTGCGGTGTTGCGCCGGCACTTGAAGCCGTGGCTCTGGTACTGCTTCTCGTAGCGCGGCGAGCACGGGCGACCGGCGACGAGGCAGGTCGAGGTGGCGCCGATCTTCACGTGGGCACACGCGGTGCTCGCCGTCGCCGTCGCCGTGGCCGTGGTCGCGGCCGCCGCCGCCGTGGCCGTGGCCGTGGTCGCGGTCGCGGTGAAGAGCCCGGCGGTGAGAAGCGCTGCCGTTGCGGCGATCGGTGTCAGCACTCGGCGCATCGTTTCGGGCGCTCAGGCTAGCACCGCGGTGGTGGCCGCTGGGCGTGGCGTGTGAGGTCCATCACATTTTTTCCCTACGGCGCCGCCGGGCCGGTTATAGTGCCGCCGTCGCGCTGGCAGCGCGATTGTTAGCGGGGACGACAAGCGGGGGTGTAACTGTGGGGCTCATGCTCGTGCACGCGCGTCGGCGCGTGCTTGCGGTCGCGGTGGCGGCCATTACTGTCGCGGTCTGCGGACTTGCGGCCGGTTCGGCGCTCGCCGCCGGGCCGGCGACCTTGGCCAATACGGGGGTGACACCGGCTCGAGGATCGCACCTCTCGCCCTTCGTGGCGACGGGGACCTCTCCGGCCGCGCCGCCGATCGGCGCTTTCCATCCGATGGATATCGCCGCCTGCGATCCGGTGCCACCGGCGGCGCAGACCGACTGCAACCTGACCTACAACGGTGGGTCGGTCATGCGGACGACGACGACGCACATCGTCTACTGGGTCCCGTCGGGCTACAGCTTCCCCTCGGGCTATCAGGCCCTGGTCGCGCGCTACCTCAGCGATCTCGCGCACAACAACGGCGACCCCACCAACACCTACTCGGTCTCCACCCAGTACTACGACACGGTGGGCGGGGGCAACAACTACGTGCAGTACAACACCACCGCGAGCTCGTCGCTGACCGACACCACCGCGTATCCGACGCCGACGACGGCCTGCGCGGGCCAGGAAGCGGGCGCGAGCACGTGCCTCACCCAGACCCAGCTCACCAACGAGCTCGACAGCTTCATCAACAGCAAGGGCGGTGCGCGCGGCTACGGAAACCTCTGGTTCCTCGTCATCCCGCCCAAGGTCCAGACGTGCTTTGACGACGTCACCAAGGGCTGCGGCCCCTACGGCAGCTCCGCCAACGGATACTGCGGCTACCACACGGCCATGACGGGTGGATTCGGTGGCAGCCAGGAGACGATCTGGGCGATTACGCCTTATGACGCCGGCGCCGGCACCGGGTGCTCGTCCTCGGAGCCGAACAACAACGACGCCGACGAGTCGATCAACGACATGAGTCACGAGATGAACGAGTCGATCACCGACCCGCTGCCCTACTCGACGACCAGTGGCGGCTGGTGGGACGCGAACACGACCAACGGTGGTGAGATCGGCGATCAGTGCAACTTCCAGTTCGGCTCCGCGATCGGGACCAACTCCTCGGGCAGCTACGACGAGCTCATCAACGGCAATCCCTACTACGTCCAGCAGGAGTGGAGCAACGCCTCCACCTCGTGTGCCATGAACTACGGGGCGACGACGCCGACGGCGGCATTCACCTACTCGCCTTCGTCCCCCACGGCGCGCGACCCGGTCTCCTTCGACAGCTCGGGCTCGCACGACAACAACAGCGGCGGGTCGATCGTCTCCTACACCTGGGATTTCGGTGACGGCGGCTCCTCGAGCGCGCCGAACCCGTCGCACACCTACGCCTCGGCGGGGATGTACACGGTCAAGCTCACCGTCGAGGACAGCGCCGGACTGTCGGCGTCGACGACCGAGGACGTGACCGTGGGCCTGCGCCCGACGACCCTCGCCTACACGGGCGCGACGTCGGGCAACTACAACCATGCGGTGACCCTGATCGCGAGGCTCACCGACATCGAGACAAGCTCGGGAGTCGCCGACGAGCCGATCACGCTGGCGGTCGGCTCGCAGAGCTGCGCCGTGTTCACCGATAGCACCGGCACGGCCTTGTGCACCATCATCCTGACGCAGACCCCGGGGAGCTACTCGGTGACCGCCTCGTTCGGTGGGGACGCGACCTACGCCACCTCGTCGGTCGCGCGCGCGTTCACCATCAACCAGGAGCCCACGCAGCTGGCCTACGGGGGACCGACCACGGCGGTCTACCACCACCCCTTCACCGCCAGCGCGACACTGACCGATGCCAACGGCGGAGCGCCTGTGGCGGGCGAGACCGTGTCCTTTGCCGTCGGTTCGGATTCGTGCTCGGGCCCGACGAATGCCTCCGGCGTCGCCTCGTGCTCGATCACGCCCTCCCAGCCTGCCGGCTCGTACACGATCACCGCGACCTTCGCCGGTGACGCGGACTATCTCGGCAGCGCGGACTCGGTGCCCTTCTCGATCACCAAGGAGGCGACGACGCTGAGCTACGACGGCCCGGCGGAGGTGGCCAACGACTACCCGGCCACGCTCTCGGGGACGTTGAAGGAGGACGTGGGCGCGCCGATCAGCGCCCGCACCGTCACCTTCACGCTCGGGAGCGGCACCAGCGCCCAGTCGTGCACCGACGTCACCGGCCCGACCGGTCAGGCGCAGTGCACGATCGCCCACGTCGCCCAGCCGGCGGCGGCGACCACGGTGACGGCGTCGGACGCCTTCAGCGGCGACGCCTATTACCTGCCCTCCGCCAGCCACACGACGATCAAGCTCCTCTATTACACGGGGCGCGCCTACGGAGCGTCGCTGAGCCTGCTCGGGGCGCGACCGATCGTCTTCGGCGACACCGGTCAGGTGAGCACGTCGGTAATGTGGCAGACCCAGGCGTCAGGCCTGCTCGCCGTGCTTCCCATCGGCTCGGCGTCGGGCCTCTCGGCCAGCGTGCAGACGGGGTCACGGAGCTCTACGGCCACGGCATCGGCGGCGGGGCTGACGCTCGTCCCGCTGCTCCTCCCGGTGGTGAGCGCCCGGAGCGTCACGGCCACCTCGACGACCACGTGCTCAGGCTCGACGGGGACAGTGACGATCGGCTCGCTGACCATCGGCGGCGCCAACTACGGATCGATCACCGCTGCCCCCAACACCCAGATCAAGGTCGCTGGCATCACCGTGACCCTGAACGAGCAGACGCCCCTCACCGGCGTCGATCACGGGCTCCTCGTCAACGGCGTCGTCATCCACGTGGCGGGCTCGACGGTGATCCTGTCCTCCGCCGAGAGCGACATCGGCAACTGCCCCGGCGTCGGGTCTATGGCGGCACGGCGAGCGGCGGCGCGGCGAGCGGCGGCGCGGCGGGCGGCGGATCGGCGGGCGGCGGCGCGGCGGGCTACAGCACGGCGCGCGGCGGCGCGGCGGGCGGCGGAGCGGCGGTTGGCGGCGCGGCGGAAGGGGACTCGGCGCGGCCGGTGAGCCGCCCGCTCGGATGCTGGCGCCGGCCGGTGGTACACGCGCGGACGGGGCATGAAGGCCGTCCTCTTCTACGAGTCCGCCGACGACGTCGCCACCAAGGCGCCGCCGTGAGCCGGTGCCGCCCGGTCCCGTGGTGCGGGACTGGGCGGCATGCGGACTCTTCCTACTTGAGGCCGGTGATCTTCAGGACCTCACCGGGCTTGCTCGCCGAGCCGGGGCTGGTGCCCCGGTTCGAGACGTAGACGGTGCCGTCGGGCGCCACCGCGACGCCCGTGGGCTCCGACAGTCCCGACACGGGAAGCGTCGAGACCTTCTTGCCGTCGGCGCTGATGCGGACGAGGGCGCCCGGGGCGGTGCCGGCCGCGAGCAGTCCGCCGGTGCTCAGCTCGGTGGCGAGGAGCCGCCCCCTGGCGTCGAAGGCGATCGCGGTGACGGCCGTGAGGCCCTTGGCCCAGATCGCCGGCGCGTGTCCGGGGACGACGCGGTAGATGTACGCGGTCCCGGGAGCCGAGGGGACGCCGCGCAGGAGCCCTACGTACAGAGCGCCGTCGGGACCGACGGCCACCGAGGTCGGGACCGCCTGGGCGTTGATCGTCACCGCCGTCGGGCCGAAGACGCCGGCCGGCGCGGTCTCGGGGACGGTGGGGAAGCGGGCGAGGAGGCGGATCTTGCCCTTGCTGCTCACGGAGAGCAGCGAGTTCCCGGCCGCGTCGGTCGCCGCATAACCGCCGCGGTAGGACGTCACCGAGTACGGGTCCGAGTCATACGTCGTCTCGCCCGGCGTGCCCCCGAAGGTCGCAGGATTCTGCGGGTGCTGAGCGCCGTAGCGCGCCAGGTTCACCGTGAGCCCGGATCCGAGCTGAAGGGTGCCGAAGGCCGACTTGCCGGGACCGGTCACCGCGGTGCCGCCGGTCTTGGTGACGAGCGTGTCCTGGTAGAGCACGGCACGGTGTCCCGTGCTCGTGAGGGCCACTGCCGCCGGACCGGCGGCCTCGCCACTGTCCTCCTCGACCACGGACGGGAGCTTCCCGTCGACGACCTTGGTGGCGGTCGGGGTGATCAAGGCGATGGCGGCGGTTCGACCTTCGCAGTACGTCGTCGTTCCCTGGCCTCCGGTGACCGGACCGGGTACGCACGTGGATCCGCCTTTCTTGCCCCCGACGCCCGACTCGGCGACGAGGATGCCCTTCGGGGTGTAGAGGAGGTGCTTGGGTGAGTTGAGCCCGGTGGCGGCTACCTTGACCTTCGGCGCTGCGGCGGCGCCGGCTCCAGCAGCCGTGGCTGCGACGGTCGCGGCGGCGATCAGGCCGCCCGCGCCCGCCATCAATCGAATGTGACGCATCGTGAATCTCCTACTCGTCGGAATTGGCGTTCTCGGACACGGCCCCGCCCGAGCAAGCGCGAGATAGTAGAGGAGAGCGAGACGACGAGGGTGGGCTCGGGATGGGCGTGCGGCGACGAGGCTGGGCGGGAAACGTCCCTGTGAGGGACGTTTCCCGCCCAGCCTCCCGGCCCAGCTCTCGGGTGTCGCCGGGGGCGCGAGGCTCACGGCGGCGTAGCTCCCCGCGCCAGGCGCGCCGCGGCGACCGTGCCCGCTACGAGCATGGCCACGCCGTACACCCCGGGGACCGCGCCGGCGCGGGTGCCGAAGGCCTGGGTGGCGAGCGCGGCGGCGACGGCGAAGTCGCGCATGGCGATGGCGAGGGCGCCGGGGACCGCGGTCCTGGGTTCCGCCCGGCGGCGCCAGAGCTCGGCCGCCGCGGCCGACACGGCCAGGAAGGCGAGGCTGGCGAGGAGCGCCGCGCCGAGATGGTGCGCGCCGTGGGTGCCGCTCAACGCCGCGTAGACGAGGATCGCCACGACGAGCGCGGCGACGCCTTCGCGCTCGGCGTCGCCTGCCGCCATGCGGGGCCAGCGGCTGCGGGCGGCGACGCCGACGATGAGGGGGACGATGACCACGAGGGCGAAGCGCCCGAGCAGGGGGAGCGGGTCGGCGTGAGTCGAGGAGCCCGCGAGCGCGCCGATGGCCAGCGGCCCGATCAGCGCCGAGGCGACGAGCGAGCCGCTGACTGCCCCGAGGGCGATGGTGGCGTCGGCGCGAGCGAGGGCCACGAGCCCGACCGAGGCGACCTCGGAGGAGGCGAGCCCGACCGCCAGCAGGCCGTCCCGGATCGGCGGGGCGAAGGGTCGCCCGATTACCCAGGAGGCGGCGCCGAGGACGACGAGGGGGACGATGGAGAGGACGGCGACGGCACCGGCGTGGTCGCGCAGCCGCCGCAGGTCGGCGAAGGAGATGCCGAGCGCGGTGGCGAGGACGAGCGCGCCGAGGAGCACGTCCGAGCGCGCGGCCACGGCACCCGAGGGGATGACCAGGGCGAGGGCGGCGGCGAGGAGGGCGAGCGGGGTGAGGACCCGGGGAACGGCGGCGAGCGCACCCCGCGCCCTCACGCGCGGCCGCCGGGCACGCGACCGCCGGGCGCACGGCCGCCCGGCGCACCGCCGCCGGGCGCGCCGCCGCCGGGCGCACCGCCGCCGGGCGCACCGCCGCCGAGCGCGTGGCCGCCGAGCGCCGCGGTGAGCTCCCGGGCTCCGTCGCGCAACGGGCCGAGGAGCCGGGTCGGATCCTCGAGCCGGCTCGCCGGGCCCTGGATTCCGAGGATGGCGGCGAGGGTGGCGGTGTTGTCGAACACGGGAGCGGCGATGGCGTTGACGTCCTCTTCTCGCTCGCCGAAGACGGTGCCGTAGCCACGCTCGCGCGCGGCGGCGACCTCGGTGGCGAGGGTGCTGCGGTCGGTGATGGTGCGGTCGGTCAACGCCACGAGGTCGCGCTCGGAGGGCAGGGCGCCGCCGCCGAAGGCGAGCATGACCTTGCCGACGGCGGTGGCGTGGGAGATGCTCGGCCGGCCGAGGCGGGCCATGCTCACCACGCCCGAGCGCGAGGGGATCGAGTCGACGGTGATTGCCTCCCGCTCGCCGGGCACGGAGAGGGTCGCGGTCTCGCCCGTGGTCTCCATGAGCTCGACGAGGATCGGGCGCGCCAGGCCCTGGAGGTCGAGGCGGGAGAGGACGCGGTCGGCGAGGGTGACGAGCTGGAGGCCGAGCCGGTAGGGCCCCTGGCCGTCGCGCTGGACCATGCCCGCGGACTCGAGGGTGGCGAGGAGGCGCGAGGCGGTGCTGGGGTTCACGCCGATGCGCCGCGCGAGCTCGTTGACTCCGAGGCCCGCGTCGGCGGCGGCGAGCTCGTCGAGGAGCGCGAGCGCGCGGGCCACCGAGGCGATAGGGCGGGGACCCGGACCGTGAGCCTGTTGCGCCATAGGCAATAGTATTGCGCTTTGCGCCACGGTTGTCTACGATCGCCGCCAGATGTCGTTCGTGCTCACCTGCCCCCACTGCGGCGTCCGCGAGGTGGCCGATTTCGCCTTCGGCGGCGAGGTGAGCAAGCGCCCGCAGGGCGAGCCCTCGTTCCGCGAGCTCAACCAATACAACTACTTTCGCCGCAACGTCGCCGGCGTCCAGCGCGAGTGGTGGTACCACCGTTCGGGCTGCCGCTCCTGGTTCCTGGCCGACCGCGACACGCGCACCAACGAGGTGCTGCGCGTGGGCCTCCCAAGCGAGCTCGGCGAACGGGGCGACGAGGCCACGGCATGACCCGCCTGCCCCCGCAGCCGGGCGAGCGCATCGACCGCGCGCGCACGCTCACCTTCACCTTCGACGGCAAGCCGGTGCGGGCGCTCGCGGGTGACACCATCGCCTCGGCGCTCTACGCCGCCGGCCGGCGCACGTTCTCGCGCAGCTTCAAGTACCACCGCCCGCGGGGCCTGTTGTGCTGCGCGGGCCAGTGTCCCAACTGCATGGTCGCCGTCGACGGCGCGCCCGGCGTGCGCGCGTGCACCGAGCCCGTGCGCGAAGGCGCGCGCGTGGAGCACATGAACGCGTGGCCCGATCTCGAGCGCGATGTGATGTCGGCGATCGACCGCTTCGGGTCGCGGTTCACCCCGCCCGGCTTCTACTACCGGACCTTCATCCGCCCACGCCGGCTGTGGCCCGTATACGAGTGGGTGCTCCGCCACGCCGCCGGTCTCGGTCGGCTCCCGGGACCGCAGCCCGAGCGCAAGTGGCGGACCGAGTACCGGCGCCGGCACGCCGACGTGCTCGTCGTCGGGGGCGGCGTGGCGGGACTGAGCGCGGCGATCGCGGCCGCCGAGCTCGGCGCCGACGTGATCCTCGCCGAGGAGGGGCCCGAGCCCGGCGGCCGGTTGCTCCACGAGGGCGGCCACGAGCAGGCCCGCGCCCTGGCGGCGCGGGCGCGGGAGGCGGGCGTCGAGGTCCTGTGCTCGGCGCCGGCGCTCGGATACTTCGACGGCCTCGTCCCTGTCTGGCAGGGTGACACCCTGCACCAGGTGCGGGCCCGGCGGCACGTGTTCGCCACCGGCGCGGTCGAGCAGCCGCTGCTCTTCACCGGTAACGACGTTCCCGGGGTCATGCTCTCGGGGGCGGCGCTCCGCCTCGTCAATCTCTACGGCTTGCGTCCGGGGCAGCGCGCGGTGATCGCCACCACCTCGGAGCGCGGCACCGAGACGGCGCTCGCCATCAACGCCGTGGGCGTCGAGGTTCTCGCCGTGGCCGACCTGCGCCCGGCGCCGGGCGACAGCGACCACCGCCTGCGTGAGGAGAACATCGAGGTCCTCCACGGCTGGACCATCGCCGAGGCCCGCGGGCGCGCCACCGTGACGGGCGCGGTGCTCGAGCCCCTCCTCGGCACCCCGCGCAGCGGATCGATGCGCCTCGAGCTCGAGTGCGACCTGGTGGTGATGAGCGGCGGCGAGTCGCCCGCGACGGCGCTCATCTCCCAGGCCGGGGGACGTACCGGCTATGACCCATGCCGCGGTCATTTCGCCATCACCGAGCTGCCGGCGGGGATCGGAGCGGCGGGGCAGGTGGCGGGCCGGGGCGGCCCCGACGAGGCCGCCGCCTCGGGCGAGCTCGCCGGCCTCGAGGCTGCGGTGGCGCTCGGCCTCGGCCCCGGCAAGGCGCGCGCCACCGCGATCCGCCGCCGCCTGCGCCGGCCCGCCGCCGCCGCGACCGCCGCGACCGCCGCGACCGCCGCGACCGCCGCGACCGCCGCGACCGCCGCGGCCGCCGCCGCCGAAGCCATCCCCCCCGTGACCGCGACGACTACCCCGGGCCGGGCCTTCGTATGCCTGTGCGAGGACGTGAGCGCCAAGGACATTCACCGCAGCGTGGGGGAGGGATATGACTCGATCGAGCTCTGCAAGCGCTTCACCACGGTGATGATGGGGCCGTGTCAAGGACGGATGTGCCAGCTCGCCTCGGTGCGGCTGATGGCCGCCGAGACGGGCCAGGAGCTCGGCGAGGTGGGGACGACGACCGCTCGCCCGCCGTGGTCGACGGTGCCCATGGGGGCGCTCGCGGGCCGGCCCATCGAGCCCGCCAAGCGCTCCTCGATCCATGGCCGCCACCGCGACCTCGGCGCCACCGTGCGCTGGGCCGGGGACTGGCGCCGCGCCTATGACTACGGCGACCCCGAGGGGGAGGCGCTCGCCGTGCACCGCGCCGCGGGCCTGATCGACGTCTCGACGCTCGGGAAGCTCCTGGTGCGCGGTTCCGAGGCGGGGGAGTTCCTCGACCGCCTGTATCCCAACCGCCTGTCCAACCTCAAGCCCGGACGCATTCGCTACGGGGTGCTCACCTCCGATGCCGGGCGGATCATGGACGACGGCACCATCGGCCGGATCGACGAGCACAGCTTCTACGTGACGACGACCTCGAGCGGGGCGGGCGCGGTCGAGCAGTGGTTCTCGTGGTGGCTGGCGGACTGGGGCATGGACGTGCACCTCAGCGATCTCACCCAGGCGCTTTCGGCCGTCAACCTCGCCGGCCCTCGCGCGCGCGACATCCTCAGCCGGCTCACCGACGCCGATTGCTCTCCCGAGGCCTTCGCCTACCTCGACTCCCGCCAGGCCCGCGTCGCCGGGGTGAGGAGCCTGCTCATGCGCATCGGCTTCGTCGGCGAGCTCGGCTACGAGATCCACTTCCCCGCCGCCTACGGGGAGGATGTGTGGGACGCCATCCTCGCTGCGGGGGCGTCCGAGGGGATCCGCCCCTTCGGGCTCGAGCCCCAGCGCATCCTGCGCCTCGAGAAGCAGCACATCATCGTCGGCCAGGACACCGACTCGGAGTCGACGCCGCTGGGCGCGGGGATGCCGTGGGCGGTCAAGCTCGACAAGGAACAGGACTTCATCGGTAAGTGGGCGCTGGCGCGCGCCTCCGAGCACCCGGCCGAGACCGCCCTCGTCGGCTTCACGCTGAGCAACGGCTACGTGCCCACCGAGGGCTCGGTCGTGCTCGACGATCGCGGCACCGCGGCCGGGCAGGTGACGAGCGCGCGCCGGTCGAGCGCGCTCGACCGGGTGATCGGGATGGCGTGGGTGCCCGCCGCCCTGGCGAGCGCGGGCCCGAGCATCACCATCGCCGACGACGGCAAGCGCGTGAGCGCCGAGGTCGTGACCGAGCCCTTCCACGATCCCGCCGGGGAGCTCCTGCGCTCGTGAGCCTCGCCTTCCTAACTCCGGACGCGGTGGGCGACGCGGTGGCTCGGAGCCCGATGGAGCGGCTCGCCCGCGCCGCGGGAGCGCGCATCGAGGTGCGCGAGGGGTGGAACGTGGCCACCGCCTACGGCGACGCGGACGCCGAACGCCGGCTCCTCGCCGAGGGCGTCGGCTTCGCCGACCGCTCGAACCTCCTCAAGCTCGAGCTCCAGGCCGAGCCCGCCACCCTGGCCGCCGTCGTGGAGGCCGCGAGCGGCGGTGCTCACGCCCTCGAGCCCGGGAGCGCGGTGCGCGCGAACGGGGCGTGGTGGTGCCCGGTGACCCCGACGCGGGTGCTCGTCCTCGGCGACCCCGAGCACGCAGCCCGGATCCGCCTCGCGGTGTCGGACGCCTGCGCTGACATCGCCGCCGCCGCCGCCGCCAGCGCCACCGCCACCGCCACCGAGACGGTGACCGTGGCCGACCTCACCTCGGGCCTGGCGGCGCTTACCCTGTCCGGACCGGCTTCCCGCGAGCTCCTCGCGCGCTTTTGCGCGATCGACGTCCGTCCCGGCGCGACGCCGGTGGGCGCGTTCCGCCCGGGCTCGGTGGCGCGTACCCCGGGCTATCTCCTGCGCGAGGGGGAGGACCGCCTGCTCGTGCTCGTGGGGTGGGCCCTCGGTCACTACCTGTGGACGGTGGTGGCGGACGCCGCCGAGCACTTGGGTGGCGGCCCCGTGGGGGCGGACGCACTGACCTGACCCTAGGAGTGCGAGCAGCGGTGCGCGGCCGGGGGCGGGACGTCGAGCGCCGGATTGCGGTCGAAGAACCCGTTCGGCTTCAGGGCGAAGCCGATCTTCCCGACCGGCATCACCGGCCAGTCCTCGGGGCGCGGGATGTGGTGATGCCCCATCGAGTACCAGACGACGACATCGGTGTCGGCGGTGGGGCGGTCGGCCTTGATCCACGCCGGGAGCCCGTCACCGCCGGGGTGCTGGTTGGGGTAGTCGCCGGCGGCGAAGCGCTGGGTCGGGTCGTAGGGCGTCACCCACACGTGCCCGGTGATGAACCCGGCGCGCTGGGCGACGGAGGACTCGGGATGCACGAACGAGGCGGTGTTGCCGCCGGGCTCGAGCTTGTAGGCCACAGGGGTGCCGAGGCCGTTGGCGACCGAGGGATTGACGATCTTCCAGTAGCGCGCCCGCGAAGGATCGACCATGCGGCCGCTCTCGCCTTCGCGCTCGAGCACCTTCTCGACCGCCGTGAAGGCGTTGCCCCACGGGTTCTCGGGACCCATGGGCACGGCCTCGCTGTCGACCTCGACGACCGAGTTGTTGGGGCCGTCGACCATCATGTCGAGGCGAACGTTGAAGAAGTGCTGGTGGTAGGGCGCGGTGAGGCCGGGGGCGACCATGGTCGCGTGCGGCGTCGGCTCGCCGGGGGTGGCGGCGCCGGTGGAGACGATGCCCGTGAGCTTGACCTCGGACTCGATGGTTCCGTCCTGCTGGAAGTACCAGTAGTAGCCGTACTCGTAGTTGCCGACGGTGGCGACGAAGGAGAGCACGAGGCGGCGGCTGCGCCTGACCTCGGTCTCGCCGGTGCGCCAGTCGATGTGCTTCCACAGCAGCGAGGAGTCCTCCTCGTGCAGGCAGACCGCGTTCTTGAGCACCATCGGCTCGCCGCTGGCGTCCGACAGGATCGCGTCGAAGTAGTGGATCTCGCCGAGACAGTCGCAGCCGAGCTCGAGTGAGTTGGCCAGCGCCCCGATCCCGTACTCGCCGATGTCAAAGGCGTTCTTCCACACGTGGGTCGGAGCCACCTCGCCGTAGGGGACGACCATCTCTGAGAACGAGGCTCGGTAGAGCACGGGGCGCA
>DASZKU010000037.1:0-7148 GCA_035552815.1 Solirubrobacteraceae bacterium
CAACCTCCGGCTCGGGCTCCCCGCCGACCTGCGCGACTACGGCATCGGCGCCCAGATCCTCGTCGATCTCGGCCTCTCGAGCATCCGCATCCTCACCAACAATCCCAAGAAGATCTCCGGGCTCGCGGGCTACGGCCTCTCGGTCACCGACCAGGTCCCCATCGAGCAGGTCCCCAACGCCCACAACGAGGGCTATCTGCGCGCCAAGCGCGAACGCCTCGGCCACACCCTCCACCATCAGGGCCTCGCCCTCGACGAGGAGATGATCCAGGGCGAGCACGAGCGCGACCGCCAGCGCGATGGCCGCTGACGGCGAGCGGCGTGTCGCGCTGTGCGTGGGGCGCTTCTACGCCGAGCTCGCCGAGCGCCTCGAGGCGGGAGCTCGCGCCGCGCTCGCCTCGTCGGGGATCGACGATGTCGATGTCTACGACGTCCCCGGCGCGTTCGAGCTTCCCTTGGTCGCCAAGTACGCGGCGTTGTCGGGCCGCTATGACGCCGTCGTGTGCCTGGGGGCGGTGATCCGCGGCGAGACCGATCACTACGACTACGTGTGTGGCGAGTCGGCGCGGGGGATCCAGCAGGTCCAGCTCGAGACCGGCGTTCCCTGCGGCTTCGGGGTCCTCACCGTCGACACCACCGAGCAGGCGCTCGACCGCGTGCAGGGAGGCTCCAAGCGCGACACCGGCGCCCACGCGGTCGAGGCCGTCCTCGCCTCCCTGACCGCCAAGGAGGCGCTCGCCGGGCGCCGCGGCCCCGCCGGGTTCGCCGTGTAGCTTGCCGCCGAGACCCAGCCGGGATGTTTGCCGCCAATGGAATCGGCGCTAGCCGATTCCACGTATACTCGCCCAGCGATGCCCAAGATCTGTCACGTATGCGCGAAGGGTCCCGCTTTCGGCAACAACCGTAGCCACTCGATGGTGGCCACGCGGCGGCGCTTCGATCCGAACCTCCAACGAGTGCGCATCGACGACGCCGGCACTCCCCGCCGCGTCTACGTGTGCACCCGCTGCCTGAAGGCCGGCAAAGTAACCAAGGCGCGCTAGTGGCTGATCGTTAGCGGGGGTCGGTTGTCCGACCCGATCCTTGTCCGCTTCCGAGCCGTCGTAGAGGCCGCGCTGGCCCAGCTTGAGGCCCGCCGCGAGGAGGTCAACGACCTCAACGTGTTCCCCGTCGCCGACGGCGACACCGGCGACAACATGGTCCTCACCCTCCGCGCCGTCGTCGCCGAGCTCGACCGGCTCGCCACCGCGGCGGAGGGGCGGACGATCGACGAGATCGGCCGCGAGGAGATCGTCAACTCGGTCGCTCGCGCCGCTCTGCTCGGCGCGCGCGGCAACTCGGGGGTGATCCTCTCCCAGCTCATCCGCGGCGCCGCCGAGGAGCTCGCGAGCCGGCCCGGCGAGCTCATCGATCCCGTGCTCATCGGCGCGGCCATGGCCCGCGCCTCCGATCAGGCCTACGGATCGGTGCGCGAGCCGGCCGAGGGCACGATCCTCACCGTGGTGCGCGAGATGGCCCACCGCATCGCCACCGAGCTCGCCCACATGTCCGATGCGCGCCTGGGCCGCGACGCCACCGCCGCCGAGCAGAACGCGCTCATCGCCGACGTCATCGAGCGCGCCCTCGAGGCCGGGCAGGATTCGGTCAAGCGCGGGCCCGACCTCTTGCCGGTGCTCCGCGAGGCGGGCGTCGTCGACGCCGGCGGCCACGGCCTCACCGTCCTCTTCGCGGGGATCGTCGGCGCCCTGCGGGGAACCGAGCCGCCGGCGGTCGATCACCATGCCACCGCCCGCGTCAGCCACCCCCAGCACGCCTCGAGCACCTACCGCTACTGCACCAACTTCGCGGTCACCGGGTCAGACCTCGAGCCCCGGGGGTCCATCCTCGAGCTCGAGCAGCTGGGCGACTCGGTGCTCGTGGTCGGAGACCGCACGACGCTCAAGGTCCACGTCCACACCGACGACCCGGACGCCGCCACCGCCGTGTTCGCGGCCGCGGGCTCGATCTCCCATCTCGACATCGCCGACATGAGCGAGCAGGTGGCGCGGCGCAGCGAGCGACTCGAGCGCGTTTCGATTCCGCATGCGTGCGGAGCGCTTGCCGTCACATCGGGCGACGGCATGAAGTCCCTATTCGAGAGCCTCGGGGTCACCGTGCTCGACGGCGGTCCGACGCTGAACCCCTCGACCTTCGACCTCCTCGCCGCCATCCACGCCGTCCCCGCCGAGGCCGTCGTCGTCCTCCCCAACAGCCCCAACGTGATCATGGCCGCCGAGCGCGCCGCCGAGCTCTCCGAGAAGACCGTCGAGGTCATTCCCACCCGCTCCCAGCAGACCGGTCTCGTCGCCGCCGTAGGCCTCGATCCCGCCCGCAGCGCGCCCGAGAACGCCGAGGCGATGCGGCGCGCGCTCGCCGGCGTGCGCACCGGCGCCGTGGCCCCGGCCGCCCGCGACGACGTCCGGGGGCGCTTCCGCCAGGGCGAGGCGGTGGGGTTCGTGGATGAGGAGATCGTGGTGTGGGGGGCGGCCCGGGAGACGCTCCGGGGAGTGCTCGAGCGCCTCGCCGACCAGGCCGAGCTCATCACCTGCCTGCGAGGGGCGGACGCCCCGCTCGATGACGAAGAGGTCAACGCGCTGGCGGCGGGGGAAGTCGAGTTCGAGCTCAGCCACGGGGGACAGCCGAGCTATTGGTGGCTGCTCTCGGCTGAGTGAGTCGAGTCGGCGGGCGCGGACTCGGTTGGAAGCTCGCCCTGCGGGCGAGCATCGCGGGGGCGCTTGGCGGGGGTCCGCGAGCGGTTCTGCGCCTCGACTCGCGCGGCGTGAAGCTCGTTGAACTCGCGACCCTCGCGGACGAACCCGAGCAGGAGCTCGAGCTCAGCCTCGCTGTAGCGCTTGTACAAACGCTGGGCCTGCGCGATGTGCTCACTGTAGAAGTCAGCTGACACGTTCCCCGCTTTCGGGGTGAGCTCGACGAGCACGCGGCGGCGGTCGGAGTCGTCTCGCAACCGGCGCGCGTAGCCTGAGCGCTCGAGGCGATCGATCGCCGCCGTCATCGCCCCCGTGGTGAGGCCCGTGGCCTCCGCTAGCTGTCCGGCGGCGATGGGGCCGCCCACCCGCTGAAGTACATCGAGGCATCGCATGTCGGTGCGGTTGAGGCGCAGCGCCTCGGCCACCGCCTGGTCGAAGCGGTCGGTGGCGCTCTGCGAGCGCCGCACCTCGTCGATCAGCTCTTCGAACACTCGGCGTTTTTGTCTTGACACGCGAATCTCTTTATGGTTAAGATACTTGTCGGCTAAGGCATTATAGGGTGAGACAAGGAGGCGCGATGGAAGTTGCAATCGAGGCACAAGGGCTGCGCAAGACCTATCCGCCCGCGGTGACCGCGCTCGACGGGCTGAGCCTAGCCGTTGGGACGGGGACGATCTTCGCGCTGCTCGGGCCCAACGGCGCGGGTAAGTCGACGACGGTGCGGGTGCTGACCACGCTGACCAGGCCCGACAGCGGCAGCGCCCGCGTGGCCGGGATCGACGTGCTCGCCGACCCCGTCAGCGTGCGCCGGGCGATCGGCGTGGTGGGGCAGAAGCACGGCTCGGATCCCGAAGCCACGGGGCGCGAGAACCTGGTGCTCGGCGGCGAGTTCTACGGGATCACCGGCCGCGAGCTCGCCCAGCGCGTGTCCGAGGGGCTCGAACGCTTCGGGCTCGTCGACGCGGCCGACCGGCCGGCGAAGACCTACTCGGGGGGCATGCAGCGGCGGCTGGACATCGCCATGGGCCTGCTCCATCGCCCGCAGGTGCTGTTCCCCGACGAGCCCACGACCGGACTCGACCCCGAAGCACGGGTCGACATGTGGCGGGAGATCGAGCGGCTCGCCGCCCAGGAGCTGATGACGATCCTCCTCACCACCCACTACATGGAGGAGGCCGACAGGCTCGCCTCGGAGCTCGCGATCGTCGATCGGGGGCGGATCGTGGCGGCGGGAACCCCGGAGGGATTGAAGAGCGACCTGAAGGGCGACGCGATCCACATCGAGCTCGCCGAGCCCGGCGATGCCGAGGCGCGGCTCGCGCTCGAGCGTGTAGCGGAGATCGACGAGGTCGCGCTCGACGAGGTCACCCTCGACGGGCGCACGCTGCGCGCCCGCGCCCGCGACGGCGGTGCCGCGATCCCCGCGGTGCTGGCGGCACTCGAGGCACACGGCGTGCGAGCGGCGTCGGTCACCGTCGCGCGCCCGTCGCTCGAGGAGGTGTACCTGCGCCACGCGGGCCGCGCCTTCCATCAGGCAGAGATCGGATACGGGGAGGTGGCCGCATGACGGCTCTCAGGCAGACCTGGCAGGTGTACATGCGCGGCATGCGCGTGTTCCGGCGCCAGCCCGCCTACCTGGGCATGACGCTGTTCCAGCCGATCATCTGGCTGCTCCTGTTCGGAGCGCTGTTCAAGGCCGTCACCAAGATCCCCGGCTTCCACGGCTCGTACATCAATTTCCTCACTCCCGGAGTCGTCATCATGCTCGCCGTGTTCTCGGCCGGGTGGACGGGCATGGGGTTCATCGAGGACATCAACGGCGGGGTCATGGACCGCATGCTCGCCTCGCCCGTGTGGCGGGGCGCGCTCAACGCCGGCACCGTTGCCTACGGGGCGTTCATGATCGCGATCCAGACGGCGATGATCGTCCTCCTCGCCCTGATCCTCGGCGCGGACTTCAAGGGTGGGGTCGGCGGCGTGCTCCTCTTGATCGTCATCGCGTCCCTGCTCGGAGCGGCCGTCACGTCGCTCTCCAACGGGGTGGCGATGCTCGCCCGCCAGCGCGAGACGCTGATCGGCGCCGTCACCTTCGTGCAGCTGCCGCTCACCTTCCTCTCCGCCTCGCTGATGCAGGGGAGCCTCCTTCCCGGCTGGATCAAGACGGTCTCGAAGTTCAACCCGGTCAACTGGGCCGTCGAGGCGGGGCGCTCGGTGGCGATGGAGAAGACCGACTGGGGCCTCGTCGGGAGCCGCGTCGGTCTGCTCGCCGCCCTGGCGCTGCTGTGCGCGATGTTCGCGACCAGGGCGTTTACGAAGTACCAGCGCTCCTTGTGAGGGGTGGCGCGGGCCCTTCGCGCCCTCCGGAGTTCGCCTGGCGGCGAACGTCCCGGGGGTGCTTCGCGCCCTTGGGAGTTCGCCTGGCGGCGAACGTCCCGGGGGCGCGGCATCATTGCTCGGGTCGATGTGCATCACCTCCTTCGCGCTCGCGCGGCCCCTCTCCCGCGAGGAGTTGCTCGCGGCGCCCATTCGCTACCCCCGGCCCGCGCGGCTCTCCGAGCCTGTGCGCGCGGGCGGCCCCAAGGCGAGCGAAGCGGCGGCGAGCCTGGGCCTTGAGACGGTCGGAGCGCTGCTCGAGCACCTGCCCCACGACCGGCGCGAGGCGCGGTCGATCGCCGACCTCGAGCCGGGAGAGAGCGCCACCGTCGTCGTCGAGGTCAGGGCGATCACCTCCCGGCCCGTGCGCCGGCGGGGAATGCGCCCGCTCGTCGAGGCCACGGTGGCCGACGCCAGCGGCTCGCTCAAGGCCACCTTCTTCAATCAGCCCTGGCTCGTGCAGAAGTACCCGCCGGGGATGCGCATCGTCCTCCACGGCAAGGCCGAGGGGCGCAGCCGCTTCCGCGTCCAGGGCCACGCGCCGACCACCGAGGCCGCCGCCTCGGTCGACGGCGTCGCCCACTACCCGGCGACCGAGGGGATCTCCTCGACGCAGATCCACGCCCTCGTACGCGAGCACGCCGGGGCTCTGGCCGACGTCGTCGAGCCTCTTCCCGGGCGTCTCCTCGCGGCTCACGGCCTCCCCGACCGCGCCGCCGCGCTCGCCGCCGTGCACTTCCCCGAGCTTGCGAGCGATCAGCCCGGCGGCCGGCGCCGCCTCGCCTTCGACGAGCTTCTCCTCGTCCAGCTCGCGCTGCTGCGGCGTCGTGCCAGCCGGGCTGCGAGCGTGGCCGCCCCCGTGCTCGACGAGCCCGGCGAGCTCACCGGGCGCTGGCTCTCTGAGCTGCTTCCCTTCACCCTCACCGGCGACCAGGAGGCGGCGATCGCGGCCATCGACGGCGACCTCGAGCAGTCGCGGCCGATGCAGCGGCTGCTCATGGGCGAGGTCGGATCGGGCAAGACGGTGATCGCCCTCTACGCACTCCTGCGCGCCGTCGAGCACGGCCACCAGGGGGCCCTGATGGCGCCCACGGAGACGCTCGCCGAGCAGCACTTCGCGACTCTCCAGTCCCTGCTCGGCGGTGAGCCGGTGACGCTCGCGCTCCTCACCGGCTCGACGCCGGCGGGCCGGCGCGCCGACATCCTCGGCAAGCTCGAGACCGGTGAGCTGTCGCTGCTCGTGGGCACCCACGCGGTGATCGAGGAGGCGGTGCGCTTCGCGCGGCTCGCCGTCGCCGTGGTCGACGAGCAGCACCGCTTCGGCGTGCGCCAGCGCGCGGCGCTCGACGCCAAGGGCGGCGGAGACGTCGCCCCGCACGTCCTCCACATGACCGCGACCCCGATCCCCCGCACCCTCGCGCTCGCCCGCCACGGCGACCTCGACTTCACCGTGCTGCGCGAGCTGCCCCGTGGCCGCCAGCCCATCATCACCCATGTGTGCTCGACCGAGGCCGAGCGCGCCCGCGCCTACGAGCGCATCCGCGAGGAGCTCCGCGCCGGGCGCCAGGCCTTCGTCGTGTGCCCGCTTGTCGAGGAGTCAGAGCTCCTCCAGGCCCGTGCCGCCACCGCCGAATTCGAGCGCCTCGCCGCCGGCGAGTTCCGCGACTTCCGGGTCGCGCTCCTGCACGGACAGCTCCGCTCCCGCGAGAAGCAGGCGGCGATGGCCGCCTTCGCCTCGGGAGGCAGCGACGTGCTCGTGGCCACCTCGGTGATCGAGGTGGGGATCGACGTCCCCAACGCGACGGTCATGCTCGTCGAAGACGCCGACCGCTACGGGATCTCGCAGCTCCATCAGCTGCGCGGGCGGATCGGGCGCGGCGCCCACGCCTCGCTGTGCCTGCTCTTCGGGCCCAAGGGCTCGGCCCGGCTCCAGGCTCTCGCCGCCCACGGCGACGGCTTCAAGCTCGCCGAGATCGACCTCGAGCTCCGCCGCGAGGGCGAGCTCATCGGCACCCGCCAGCACGGCCT
>DASZKU010000038.1:0-2964 GCA_035552815.1 Solirubrobacteraceae bacterium
CGTCAAGGACCTCCCACGCCCCGTCGGTGATGGGAGCCAGCGAGCGGAGGAGGTGGTTCATCGAGATGCTCCCTTCATGCTGCCGATGCCAAGTGATCCTGTGTCAGTGTCAGCGGATGCGTCGCCGCCCTCGAAGGTTGCAGCTTCGGCCTCTTCTCCGTGCTCGACGATGTCGCCGGGCTGGAAGAGGATGCCCTGGGCGACCTCGCGCCACGCGGGCGTGCGGCGCAAGAGGAACTCGAGGTCCATGCTGAAGTGCTTGAACTCTTCGCCCTGAGCGTCGCTCATGATGGCCTTGGCGTCGGGGTCGGTCTCCACCGCGAGGCGCTGCTCGTACCAACCGATCGCTTCCGCCTCCTCGGTCAAGGAGGCGCACAGCCGAGCGAAGGTGCGGGCCGCGGGCGGAAGTTCGCCCGGCGGCTCGTGGTATTGATCGAAACCCATCGCATCCTCCCTCTTTGGTCGCGCAGCCTATCCCTTGCCCCTACCCGTTGGCATCTAGGACCATCCGGCATAAGGGGAAGAGTGAGGCTCATAAGATTCTCACTTGATCGAGGAGGCACAACGTGGCTGAGCCCACACAGTCCGTAACCCACGATCCCCGCATCCGCTCCCTCGCGGACGGCAACCGGATCCCGCGCCTCGGCCTGGGGGTCTGGCAGGTGCCCGACGGGCGCGAGTGCGTCGATGCCGTGCGCTGGGCGCTCGAGCTCGGCTATCGCCACATCGACACGGCGCAGGCCTACGGCAACGAAGCCAGCGTCGCGCTCGGAGTCCGAGAGAGCGGGGTTCCGCGCGAGGACATCTTCCTGACCACCAAGTTCTACCCCGGGCGCCGCGACCCGGAAGCCGAGGCGGTCAAGAGCCTCGAGCGCCTCGGGGTCGACCACGTCGACCTCTACATCATTCACTGGCCCCAGGACGGCGCCACCTGGGCTTGGCCGGGAATGGAGGCCGCTCGCGACCGCGGCTACACCCGCTCGATCGGCGTCTCCAACTACGGCGCCCAGGAGCTCGAGCAGGTGCTGGCCATCGCCACCAGCCCGCCCGTCGTCAATCAGGTCCAGTTCAGCCCCTTCGAGTACCGGCGCAAGCTGCTCGAAGCCTGCGAGGCGCACGAGGTCGCCGTCGAGGGCTACAGCCCGCTCGGGACCGGCCGCTATCTCTCGACTCCAGCGGTCGTTGAGATCGCCGAGCGCCTGGGACGCACCCCGGCGCAGGTCCTGCTCCGCTGGGGCACCCAACGCGAGGGCATCGTGATCGGGAAGTCGACCCACCGCGAGCGCATCGCCGAGAACGCGGCCATCTTCGAGTTCGAGCTCTCGGCCGAGGACCTGGCCGTTCTGGATGGCCTCGATCGCACTGGCGGGACGGACAAGGCGCGCGAGGGCAAGTGGTGGTGAGGGGGGTCGGGCGGCGCGGGGCCCCCCGGGGCCGCGAAACGGCTTTGCCAGAATGAATGGGGATGGATCTTCGCCTCAGCGTCCTCGACCAAGCGCCGATCCCCGAGGGATCTGGCGGCGCGGACGCCCTCCGCAACTCGATCGATCTGGCCAGGCACACCGAAGCGCTGGGCTATCACCGCTACTGGGTCGCCGAGCACCACGGCACCCCGGGTCTCGCGAGTGCCTCGCCCGAGGCGCTGATCGGACCGATCGCCGGCGCCACGACGAGCATCCGCGTGGGCAGCGGGGGCGTCATGCTGCCCCACTACAGCCCGCTCAAGGTCGCGGAGACGTTCAGCGCCTTGGCCGGGATCTTTCCCGGGCGGATCGACCTCGGGCTCGGACGGGCCCCCGGCACCGACCCGATGACGACGTTTGCCCTCCAGCGCGACCGCCGGGATGCCGCTCCCGACGACTTTCCCCAGCAGCTCGCCGAGCTCCTCGGATACCTCAACGACAATCTCCCCGCTGACCATCCCTTCGTGCGCCTCGCGGCCACCCTTCCCGGTCGGCCCGAGCGCCCCGAGCCCTGGCTCCTCGGCTCATCTCCGCAGAGCGGCCTGTGGGCCGCCGAGGTCGGGCTGCCCTACGCCTTCGCCGACTTCATCAACGCCGGCGGCGCCGAGATCGCCGCGCGCTACCGGGCCGAGTCCGAGCGGCCCGAGCTCGCGGTCGCGACATGGGCGATTGCCGCCGACACCGAGGAAGAGGCACAGCGGCTGGCGTCGAGCAGCCGGATGACCATGCGCCTCCTCGGTCAGGGCCGCCTCATCGCAGTGCCGTCGGTTGAGAAGGCGCTTCGCTTCCTGGCCTCTGCGGGGTCAGCTCCCAGCGACCGCGAGCGTCGCCGCCGCGCGGTCATCGGCGATCCCGAGCAGGTACGGGCCGGCCTCCAGGCCGTCGCCAGCGAATACGGGGCCGATGAGCTCATGGTCGTCACCATCACCTATGACCACGAGGCGCGGCGGCGGTCGTACGAGCTCATTGCCGAGGCGTTTGGGTTGCGGCCCGCGGGGAGCGAGGCGGCCGTCGGGATCAGCTAGCGTAAGCGTCGGACGGACGGCGCGCGGCTACGTGGTGCGGCGGGTCGCGTTGTCCTTCAGCGACAACTTGTGCTCGCGCTTGGCGGCCTGGTAGTCGGCGAGGGCCTCCGGGCAGTCCACGTCACCGAGCGTGGGATGCCCGGGCGCGAGGTCGTGCGCGGCGTCGACCTCGAAGCGCTTGGCGAGGACGGCGCCGAGCGCCTTGACCTTCATCTCGCCGAAGCCGGGCAGCGCGTTCAGGTTGGCGCGCAGGGCGTCGGCGTCGGCTGCGTCGGTCCAGACACGACCGGCGTCGCCGTCGTACTCGTCGATGATGTGGACGGCGAGGTCGTGGACGCGGGTGGCCATGGACCCGGGGAAGCGATGGATCGCCGGCTTGGCGCGGAACACGGGCTCGAGGTCGGCCGAGGCGAGCGTGACGGCGTCGAGTGTCCCGAGCCGCTCCTTGATCGCGAGCGGCCCCGAGAACGCCTTCT
>DASZKU010000039.1:0-6719 GCA_035552815.1 Solirubrobacteraceae bacterium
TAGATGTGCTCGGCGTGCTTGTAGTGGTGCCAGCGGGGCCCGAGGCTGCGGGCGAAGCGGCTGTCGATGTCCTGGGTCTCGACCACGAGCAGTCCGCCGGGGACGAGGAGCCGGGCCGCCTTGCGCAGGAGCGCGCCGGGGTCGGGGACGTGCTCGACGACGTCCCACATGGTGATGAGGTCGAAGTGGTGATCGGGGTAGGGCGAGCTCTCGAGGGTGCCGAAGTGCACGGTGTCGAAGCCGAAGTGGTCGCGCGCGTGGCTGCCGATGGTCTCCGAGACCTCGACGCCGTGGGTCTCGAAGCCGCGCTCGCGCAGCACCGCCATGCAGAAGCCGGCGGCGAAGCCCACGTCGAGGGCCCGGCCGCCGTGCGGTCCGTGGCGCAGTGCAAACCCCAGCCGTCGCCGGAAGGTGTCGAGGTACAGGCGCTCGTCGGCCCGGTAGTCGGCATAGCCCTGGGTCTTGGGCGACTCAGAGCGCCAGTACGAGTCGGCCTGGTAGATGGCGGCGAGACCGTCCGGGCCCAGGCGCGGGCTCACCCACCCCACCCCGCAGCGCTGGCAGCGGCGCACGCTGTAGGGCGGCTCCTCGAAGGCGGTGCGGAAGTGCTCGTACCCGCACATCGGGCAGCGGTCGACGCTCACCATCTCGCGCTCGACCACCGCCATCAGCCGAAGTACTCGCTTTGCGTCGCCACGTCCTCGTGGCCGGCATCGCGCTCGGAGACGATCGTCGCCGCCATGCGCCGGCCCATCTCGATCGACTGATCCATGTTGTTGTAGCGGAAGAGCCCCTGGCGGCCGCCGGTCTTGATGTTCTCGAGGGTGTGGACGAACTCCATGATCGGCGCCAGGTGCTCCTTGTACTCGAGGTCGTAGACGGGATAGGCGTGGGGGATCTTCTTGACGAACCCCTCGAGGACCTCGTCGCCCCTGATCAGGCCGAGCTCCTCGAGGTCCGAGGTGGCGATGGCGATGAGCTCCTGGTCGCCGGCGCGCCAGTGCTCGTCGCCGATCCGGCAGGTGATCTCGGCGCACACCATCGTCTTGCCGGGTGGGGCGCAGTCCGGGCTGAAGTTCTTGGGCTCGGAGATGCGGTGGACGGTCAGGTGGTGCTCGGGCAGGTACATCCAGCTGTCGGGTGAGACGCTCTGCTTGGCGAGCTTCAGGTAGACGAAGATGATCGACACGTAGCGCAGGCTGGCGATCGCGTCGCGCACCGGTTCGGGCGCGGCGGGCCGCACCGAGCGGGCGAGCACGGTGATGGGGATGGTGGAGACGAACTCGTCGGCCTCGATCGTCCCCGGCTCGCTGCCTCCGTACTCGACCGCCACCACCCGGCGGCCGTCGAGCCGGACCCGGGTCACGGGCGCCCCGGTGATGATGCTCGCCCCCATCGCCTCGAGCTCCCGGGCATAGCCGCGGGCGATCTCGCCGATCCCGCCCCGTGCCGGGTAGATGAACTCGGTGACGAGGCTGCGGGGCGCCACCCGCGGGCGCAGCAGTGTCTTCTTGACGGTGTCGCCGAGGCTGAGCAGGGAGATGCGCTGGCTCGCCCAGTCGCCGGAGATCTGGTCGGGAGGCATCTTCCACGCCTTGCCCGTGTAGCGCCCGAAGAACAGGTCGTAGAGGGTGCGCCCGAAGCGCTTGGTCACCCAGCCCTCGAAGTTCTCGTCGCTGTGATGGGTGAGCCCCGCCCGCTCGGTGAAGCGCACCCAGAAGTAGTCGAGGAACGAGCGCACGAGCACCCGCCGGGGGAGGTTGCGCAGCACGTTGCCCGCCTGGAGCGGGTAGTCGAAGAAGCGGTTGAAGAGGACGATGCGCGAGAGGCGGTGGGCCTGGCGATGGTTGCCGGCGAGGATCTCCTTGATGTGGGCGATGAGCTCGTCGTCGTTGGTGTGGAAGCGGTGGGGGCCGAAGTCATAGGACCAGTACTCGCCCTCGCCCGCCTCGATGAACGAGGTCGCCATGCCCCCGACCTGGGGCTCGCGTTCGACCACGGTGACCTCGGCGCCGGCCCGGGCGAGCTCGTACGCGCACGCCAGGCCGGCGAGTCCACCTCCAAGGACGGCTACGCGATGGCTCATGCGGCCGGGGATGGTATCCGCCCGCCACCATCTCCCGGCGGCGTGTGCCCACTCGTCCCCGCGCCCGCGCGCCCGTGGACCCGTCGCCACAGGGCGAGGAGCGCCAGCGCGGCAAGGATCACGAGGAAGGGATCGGCGGGCGCGCGGTAGCGGGTCAGCCCCGCGAAGGGCAGGGTCGAGAGGAGGATGAGCAGCGGGCACGCCCACAGCGCCCACGGCGCCCTCCGCGCCCCCCCGATCACCATTCCCAGGAGCGCCAGCACCGCCAGGAGCCAGAAGGCGAACACGCTCCAGTAGGCGAGCGTGGGCGGATAGCCCGCGAAGATCGCCGAGTAGCGCTCATAGCCGGGTCCGGCGAGGTCGAACAGGCGCACGGCGCTCCAGTACGCGACCACGAACGGATACCCCGGGTGCGCGGCGATGTAGCGGCGTGAGAAGGTGAGCAGGCTGTCGCCGATCTGCGCCTCGTTGGCCCGCGGGTGCGTCTTCAGGAACCCGTAGATCTCCGGGCCCGGAGGCACCCACACCGCCGGGTACTGGGTGTCGTACTGGGCGACGGCGTTGTAGGTCCCCGCGAAGGCATAGCCGGTCTCGGTGCTGATGGGGACGAACTCGTGGAACTCGACGGTGTTGCGGATCGTCCACGGGAGGATGGTCAGAGCCGCCGCCGCCACCGCCACCACCGGCCCCCGCAGCGCTCGCCGCGACCATCGCGGGCGCTCGGTCCACACCAGGAAGATGACGGGTAGGAGGAGGACGATGCCGTTGCTGCGCGTGAGCGCGGCGAGCCCGATCAGGACCCCCGAGGCGACCGCCCACCGCGCCCGCCCAGAGTCCCGAAACACCAGCGCGGCGAGCACGGCCCCGAGCACGAGGGGGATGAACAGCGACTCGGACATGAGCGAGGAGCCGACGAGGAGAAGGGGCGGGTAGACGGCGGCGATCGCCGCCGACAGGAGCCCGGCGGCGCGGCCGAAGAGCCGCGCCGCGATCAAGGCGATGAGCACCACCACCACGGTCCCGAGGACGGCCTCCTCGATCCGCCCCGCCTCCCAGCGCGAGGACTCCGAGCCGACCCCGACGATCCGGTAGGCGAGCGACAGGGCCACCGGGTAGAGCGGGGGCGGATACGCCGTCGGCCCCCCGGCGAGGGGGATCTGCGAGGACGGGAGGGTCCCGTGCTCGGCGAGCGAGACCGCCATCCGGTCGTAGCTGTGAGAATCGTCGATGGTATGGAAGTTCGGCGTCGCGAGGACGAGGACGACGCGGAGCGCAAGTGCCACCAGGGCGATGGCGAGCACCCCGTGGGCGAAGCCGATCCGTCGGGCCGAGCGCGCCGCGGCTCGCCCTGCCGGCACTGCCAGGAGGCTGGGGTCGGTGCTCGTGCTCAGGGTCCCGGAGGGTACCGCGACATCGGTGCCACTAGACGCCGGCGGCGCCGCGTGCGAGCTCGGCGAATGTCCGCGCGCGAGGCCTGGCGCCCGCGACGGGCGCGCTGCGATACACGAGCAGATGCGAGCGCCCGTGATAGCGGCGGTAGTGGAGCAGCCCCCGCCCGGCGGCGTGGCGCACGATCGCCTTGATCGGCAGCGGCCGGTGCACCGGAATGTCCTCGGGAACGGGCTCGAGCAGGTTCACCGCCACGATCCGCGCCCGGCGCTCGAGCTCGGACAGGAACGCGAAGGGATCGTCGACGTGTTCGATCACGTCGAAGGCATAGGCGGCGTCGAACCCGCCGGGGACCTCGCCTTCGAGGTCGTGGATCTCCGCGCTCAGGCCCCGCCGCTCCAGGCGCCAGCGCAGGTAGCGCGTGCTCGGATTCTCGTAGTCGGCGAAGGCGACGCGGTATCCGGCCTCGAGCAGGCGCAGGCCGTCTGACCCGATCCCGCACCCGTAGTCGAGCACGCTCGCCCCCGGGGCCAGGCGCGCCGACAGCGCTTGGCGGTAGGGGTCCTTGGTCCCGGACATGGCGAAGGCGGTGAGGTCGTAGAGGTAGAGCTCGCTGCTGCGGTAGAAGTCGACCTCGTCGTCGGCGGCCGTCATCTCGGCGTCGACCATCGCGCGGTGGTGGACGAGCCGCGAGTAGTCGTAGCCGTCGCCCAGATACTCGCGCAGCTCCTCGAGGTCGCGCTCGCCCTCCCAGGCCGCGAGGAAGAGCGGGGCCAGGCGCTGGTGGTAGCGGCGGTCGGCCTGCGCCTCGGCGCGGGCTCGCAGGCGCCCGGCGCGCGCGGGGACGAGGTCGACGAGGTGGGGCCACAGCGGCGACACCGGGGGGGCGGCGGAGTGGGCTTCGATGCGGGCGCGAAACCAGGGCGCGAACCAATCGTGCTTGGAGACCATCAGGCGCTCGGCCCGGGCGCGGCTCTGATAGCGCCGCTCGATGCTCGCCCAGTCGTGGTCGTGCAGGTGGTAGGCCACGGCCGCGGGCTCGTATACGAGCCGCATTCCGCGCTGCTCCAGGCGCCATCCCAGGTCGATGTCCTCGTAGTCGGCCGCCCGGAAGTCGGGGTCGAAGCCCCCCACCTCGAGAAAGAGCTCCCGTTCGAGCGACACGTTGGAGGCGTAGAAGCGACCGAAGCCCGCCTCCTGGAGCCCCTGAGCGCGCTCGAGCTCGAGCTGGCGGTAGTCGAACTGCGCCCCGGACCAGTCGAGCCAGCGCGTCAGGCGGCCGTCCGCGACCTCGGGGTGCCAGCGCAGGTGCCCGAGCACGGCCGTCCGCGGCGCCGCCTCGCGCTCGTGACGCGCGAGGTGGCACGCGAGGAGGTCGTGGGCGGGGATCGTGTCGTCGCCGAGGAGGACGAGCAGGGGGCGCTCGCTCTCCTGCGCGGCGCGGTTGCGTGCCGCCCCGGGCCCGGCCTGCTCCTGGACGAGGACGCGCACCCCCGCGAGTTCGCGCACGGAGGCGGGCGGGTCCTGCTCGAGGCCGTCGCAGACGACGATCGTCTCGAAGCCGGGGGCGCTCTGCGCCCCCAGCGCCGCGAGCGTGCGCTCGAGGATCTCCCACCGGTCGCGGGTGGGGATCGCGACGGTGACGTCTTCGGCGCGGATCGCTATCCCTCCGGCGCGAGCCGGTGCGCGGCGAGCCAGCCTTCCGCCAGCGGCCCCTCGGAGGTGGGGTACTCCGGGTGGTCGAAGAGGTGGATGAGGTACATCTGCTCGTGCCAGGCGAGCGCGTGTTGGGAGGGCGGGAGGCTGTAGCGCATCCCGTGGATCTTGCCGATCTTGCGCTCGTCGTGGGCGGCGTTGAAGTCCGCGATCGCCGCGCGCTCGCCGGTGAAGTCGGTCCAGCCGTAGCCGAAGACGTCGTCGAAGTAGGAGGTGACGCGGGGCAGGAGGAGCTCGGGGGCGCCTTCGAGGAGGCCGAACGCCTCCATCGTCGCCGAGTAGTAATCGAGATCGAAGGCGATGAACCCGATCGGCGCGTGGTCGCAGCGGGCGAACTCGGCCACCGTCTCCGCCACCGGTCCGAGGACGAGCTGCGCCCGCTGTAGGCGCGAGCGCAGCGCCTGCTCGTCCATCGCGAACCAGCCCGGTTCGACGAGCCACGGCGCGTCGCGGGGATCGGAGGTCTCGGGCATGCCCGAGCCCGCGTCGAACCCGTAGACGTCGACCGCTACGCCCGAGAGCGCGGCGGCGGCCCCGGCGGCGTGCTCGAGGGCGAGGAGCCCGTTGCCGCCGGCGACCCCGAGCTCGAGCACGGCGACGCGGGGCAGAGCCAGGGCGCGGGCGATGCGCACGGCGAGGAGCGTGCCCCACAGGTACTGCGGGCGCGTCGGCACCCCCCGTTCCAGGCACCACGGGAAGGTGGCGGTGACGTCGGTGGTGGCGGGCCTCGGTGAGGGTGATGCGCGGCGGCCGGCGAGCGCCGCTAAGCGCCGGCGCACCATGTCACGGCCGGGTGGCGCGGCGGCGGCGGGCCGCACGGGCGAGGTCGAGGAGGATCGGGGGCGCCAGCCGCCGGGCGATCTCCTTGGCGCGCTCGAGGGGTGTGTGGGCGCCTGAGTCGACGCCCGGCTTTCCCCACAGGGTGTTATGGGTGGGGGCGGGGCCGCGCTTCTCCTCGGGCCTGCCGTTGGAGTAGTAGTAGAGCGCCATCGAGCGCCGGCTGCGGTCCTCGGGACACGCGAGCGGGTGCGGATGCCCGTGGAACGAGCGCTCGGTGGTGCTGAACACCACCAGGCGGTTGAAGTGGGGCGCGATGCGCTGCTCGCAGCGCTGCATGTCGGGGCTCCAGAGCTCGAGCGCTCCCCCCCACTCCTCGTCCCACTCGCGGTTGAGGTAGAGGAGCACGTTGAGGCGGCGGTCGAGGCCGGTGACGGGATGGCGGTTGAAGTCGACGTGGACGCCCAGATGCCCGCCGGCGACGATCTGGTGGAGCCCGCCCCCCTCGAAGTAGGGGTCGGGAACGAGCCCGGCGATGCCCGTGAGCTCGCCGAGGAAGTCGAGGAAGGTCGCCGAGTTGAGCTCGGCGAGGAGCTGGCGCGTGGCGGGCCCCATCCCGGTATCGCCGGTGCTCGCGAGCTTGCGCTCGTTCTCTGACTCGAAGCGCTTCCACCCCTCCTGCTCGGGCGAGGGGAACTCGCCGAGGACGTCGTCGAGGATCCACTCCGGGCAGAAGCCGTCGAGGACGATG
>DASZKU010000040.1:0-7562 GCA_035552815.1 Solirubrobacteraceae bacterium
CCCCGCCGACCTTCCGTGACCCCCAGACCGACGAGCCGCCCCCCGAGCCGCCCGGCCTCGAGGATCCCCGCGCGGGCCAGGAGGAGGCGGTGCTCGACGGCAAGACGGTGCGCCGCGGCGGCAAGGTGATCATCCGCCCCAAACCCGACGCCGACCTCCACGCCCGCATGCTCGACGGGCGCACCGCGACGATCGAGCGCATCTTCACCGACTACGACGGCAAGATGCATCTTGGCGTCACCGTCGACGACGATCCCGGACAGGAGCTGATGCGGGACACCGGGCGGTATCTGTTCTTCTTCTCAGGTGAAGTCGAGGTGATCGAGACATGAGCGCTGACGAAACCCCCGAGCGGCCGCGCGAGCAGGACGAGCCGCCGTCGGACTCGATGCCCAAGCACGCCTTCCAGCGGACGGCCTCGGAGCTCTCCAACCAGCAGGTCGAGATCAACTACCTGAATCAGCCGCCCCCCGATTCCGAGCGGGTCAAGATGATCCTCATCGCCGGGGTCGGAAACGCGTGGATGGGCGACGACGGTTTCGGAGCCGAGGTGGTCAAGCGCCTGGGCGAGCTCGAGCTTCCCCGCGGCGCCGTGGTCATGGACTTCGGCACCGGCGGCCTGAACCTGGCCTACGAGGTCATGAACGGCTACGACGCGCTGATGATCCTCGACATCTCAGAGCAGGGGGGCGCGCCCGGCAGCCTGTACGTGATCGAGGCCGACGAGGACTCGATCGACGGAAACATCGAGGACGGCGACTCGATCAACCCCCACGGGATGGATCCCAAGTCGATGCTCCGCTTCGTCAAGTCGATCGGCGCCTGGCCCGGGAAGGTCGTGGTCATCGCCTGCGAGCCTCACACCGTGGCCGAGATCGGCTTCCAGCTCTCGGAGTCGGTGGCCGGCGCGGTCGAGCCCGCGGTCGAGCTCGTGCTCAAGACCATCGCCGAGCTCCAGACCGACGCCGCCTACCAGTCGGCGGAGTGACGCCGTGCACGAGCTGTCGCTGAGCTCGGCCGTCATCAACACGGTCGTCAAGCACGCCGATGGCCGCCGCGTCGAGGTGGTGAACCTGCGCATCGGCAGGCTCCGCCAGGTCGTCCCCGAGACCCTCGAGTTCTACTTCTCCTTCGTCGCTCGCGACACGGTGTGCGAGGACGCCGAACTAAAGTACGAGATCATCGACGCGCGGCTGCGCTGCAACCCCTGCGCTGAGGAGTGGAGCATCGAGATTCCCCACTTCCGCTGCCCCACCTGTGGCGGCAGCGACGTCGAGGTGGCCAGCGGCAACGAGTTCGAGGTCGAATCGATCGAAGTTCAGGAGGCCGAATGCATCGCACCAAGGTGAAGGTCGTCGAGGAAGCCCTCGACGCCAACAACACGATCGCCCAGGCGAACCGGTCGGACTTCGATCGCTCGGGCGTCAAGGTCATCAACTTCATGAGCGCTCCCGGGGCGGGCAAGACGACGCTGCTCGAGCGCGTCGTCGCCGACCTGCCGGGCGTGCGCGTGGGCGTGCTCGAGGGTGACGTTCAGGGATCGATGGACGCCGACCGCCTGGCCAGCCTCCACATCCCCGTGACCCAGCTCAACACCGATCCGAGCTTCGGCGGCGAATGCCACCTCGACGCCAACATGGTCCGCTCCGCCATCCCTGATCTACCGCTCGACGACATCGACCTGCTCATCATCGAGAACGTCGGCAATCTCGTGTGCCCCGCCGAGTTCAAGGTCGGCGAGGACACGCGGGTGATGGTCACCTCGGTCACCGAGGGCGAGGAGAAGCCCCTCAAGTACCCGCTCATGTTCCGCGCCTGCGAGCTCGTGATCATCAACAAGATCGACCTCCTGCCCCACATCGACTTCGATGTCGAGCGCCTGCTCTACAACATCGACCAGGTCCACCCCGACGTGGAGACGATCCTCGTGAGCGCCCGCACGGGCGAGGGCATCGACACCTGGCGTGAGTGGCTGCTCCGGCTCGCGGCGCGCGAGGGGGCCGTCGCCGCGGGATGACGGAGGCCGCGCTCGCGGGAGTGACCGCGCGCCTGGACGAGCTGCTGCGCGAGCGCATCGACGGCAGCGCGACGTTCTTCGCCGCCGAGGCGGAGCCCCTCGCGCGCCTGTGCCACCGGATGGCCGAGCGCTTCTCGCGCGGCGGGAAGCTGATCGCCTTCGGTCGCTCCCCGGCGGCGCGCTCGGACGCCCGCCACGTCGCCGTCGAGTTCGTCCATCCCGTGATCGTCGGCAAGCGGGCGCTGCCCGCCATCGGGCTGGCGGGGGAGGGCGGCGACCTGGGCGCGCAGCTCGCGCTCGTGGCCGGCCCCGAGGACATCGCCATCGCCTTCGGAACCGACGAGGACGGGGGGGAGGCGGCGCGGGGCATCGAGCTCGCGCGTGCCCGCGGCTGCCTGACCATCGCCTTCTCACCCGCCGGCGCCGAGTGGGAGCCGATCCCGCCGAGCGTCGATCCCTACGTGCGCCAGGAGCTCATCGAGACCCTGTACCACGTGCTCTGGGAGCTCGTCCACGTGTTCTTCGACCATCGCGGGCTGCTCGAGGGCCGAGACGAGCGGCGCACCCACGACGCCGGCGCCTCGAGCTTCCTCTACCCCTTCCTCGGCGAGCGCGACAACGAGCTCGAGCCCGTCGTCGACGACGTGCGGCGCTCGGTGCTCATGAAGGCCCAGGAGATCTCCGACCTGCGCGCCCAGACCCTGACCGATAACCAGGAGGTGCTCGTGGCCGCCGCCCGCGGGCTCCGCGCTCGCCTCGACCGGGGCGGCAAGCTCCTCGCCCTCGGCAACGGCGGCTCCGCCACCGACGCCATGGACGCGGTCGCCGACTTCCGCATTCCCGGCCGGCCCGAGTGGCCGCCGCGGCCCGCGCTCGACCTCACCGAGGACCCGGGGATCATCACCGCGATCGCCAACGACGTGGGCGTCGAGCTCATCTTCTCCCGGCAGGTCATCGCCTACGGCGCGCCGGGTGACGTCCTCCTCGCGCTCTCGACCTCGGGCAACTCGCGCAACGTCATCGAGGCGCTCGCCGAGGGCCGCCGCCGCAACCTCGAGACGATCGCCATGGTGGGCTACGACGGCGGCCACGTTGCCTCCGAGCAGCTCGCCGATCACGTCATCGTCACCCGTTCGGAGAACATCCCGCGCATCCAGGAGGCCCAGGCGAGCGCGTACCACGTGTTGCGCGAGCTCGTCGAGCTCGTGGGGCTCGCGGGGCTCGCGGGGGGTGGGTCGGGGTGAGCGTGCCCGTCGGTTCGGCACGCCCCGCGGTGGCGACCCGGCGCCGGGCGAGCGTGCGCGTCGAGGGGACGGTGCAGGGGGTGGGCTTCCGGCCCTACGTCTACCGCCTCGCCGGGCTCGTGGGCCTCGACGGCTTCGTGCTCAACGACGCCCAGGGCGTGCTCATCGAGGTCGAGGGCAGCCCCGAGCTCGTCGAGGAGTTCTTGGCTCGCCTGCCGATCGAGGCGCCCCCCCTGGCCCGCGTCGAGGCGGTGCGCGTCTCGGCGAGCGACCCCACCGGCGCGGCCGGCTTCACCATCCGCGAGAGCCCGCGCGACGGCGTCCCCGAGGCGCCCGTCACCCCCGACAGCGCCACCTGCGCCGACTGCCTGGCCGAGCTCTTCGACCCCTCCGACCGCCGCTTCCGCTACCCGTTCACCAACTGCACGAACTGCGGACCGCGCTTCACCATCGTGCGCGCAGTCCCCTACGACCGGCCCTTCACGACGATGGCGGGCTTCGGAATGTGCGAGCGCTGCCAGGCCGAGTACGACGACCCGGGGGATCGGCGCTTCCATGCCCAGCCCAACGCCTGCCCTGCGTGCGGTCCCTCGGTGGCGCTGCTCGACGCGTGTGGCGCGCCGGTGGAGCTCGGCGATGCCCGGGACGCGATCGCCGCGCTCGCGGTTGCCCTGCGCGGGGGCGCCATCGCCGCGATCAAGGGCATCGGGGGCTTCCACCTCGCCTGCCGCGCCGACGACGAGAAAGCGGTGGCGCTCCTGCGGGCGCGCAAGCACCGCGAGGACAAGCCCTTCGCGGTGATGGCCGCGGATGTGTCGGCGGCTCGCGCGCTCGTCTCGCTCGATGCCGAGGCCGAGCGGCTGCTCCTCGCCCCGGAGAGCCCGATCGTCCTCGCCCCCCGGCGCGCCGGCGCCCCGGTGGCCGAGTCGGTGGCGCCCGGCTCGCCCGAGCTCGGGGTCATGGTCCCCTACTCGCCGCTGCACCACCTGCTCCTGGCCGACGCCGCGACGGCGCTGGTGATGACGAGCGGGAACGTCTCCGACGAGCCCATCGCTTACGGAGACAAGGACGCGCGAGCGCGGCTCGCGCCCATCGCCGACCTCTTCCTGTTCCACGACCGGCCGATCCAGACGCGCACCGACGACTCGGTCGTGCGCGTGCTCGACGGCCACCCGCGGTTCTTGCGCCGCTCGCGGGGCTACGTGCCCGCGAGCCTGGCGTTGCCGGGCGGCGCGCCGAGGCCCGTGCTCGGATGCGGGGCCGAGCTCAAGAGCACCTTCTGCCTGGCCAAGGGCGAGCGCGCGTGGGTCGGGCACCACATCGGCGACCTCAAGAACTACGAGACCCTGCGCTCCTACCAGGAGGGTGTGGCCCACTTCGAGCGCCTGTTCGCGGTGGCGCCCGAGGTCATCGCCCACGATCTCCATCCCGAGTACCTCTCGACCAAGTATGCCGTCGACCGCGAGGGGGCCGAGCTCGTCGGCGTCCAGCACCACCACGCCCATCTCGCCGCCTGCCTGGCCGAGCACGGCGAGTCGGGGATGGCGCTCGGGGCCATCTTCGACGGCACCGGCTACGGCGAGGACGGCACCGTGTGGGGCGGCGAGATCCTCCTCGGCGACCTCGGCTCCTTCCGCCGCGTGGGGATGCTCCTCCCCGTCAGGCTTCCGGGAGGCGAGCGCGCGATCCGCCAGCCGTGGCGCATGGCGTGCGCGTGGCTCACGATGGTGGCCGAGGGCCGGGTGCCGGAGCTGCCGCGCGCGCTTCGCGGGCGGGTGGGTGAGCGCGTGTGGGAGCAGGTCGCCCACCTCGCCCGGAGCGGCGTCGCCTCGCCCCTGACCACGAGCATGGGGCGGCTCTTCGACGGCGTGGCCGCCCTGTGCGGAGTGCGCGTCGAGGTCAACTACGAGGGCCAGGCGGCGATCGAGTTCGAGGCGGCGTGCTCGGACGCGGGCGCGCTCGAGCCATACCCGTTCCCCCTCGAGGGGAGCGGCGACCTCGTCGTCCTCGATCCCCGCCCGGCCGTCGCCGCCGTCGCCGCCGACATCGAGGCCGGGGTCTGCGTCGGATCGGTGGCCACGCGCTTCCACAGTGCCGTCGCCGGCGCCGCGGTGCGGGCATGCGTTTCCGCGTGCTCGGAGCACGGGGTGGGGCAGGTCGTCCTTTCGGGCGGCGTGTTCCAGAACCGCCGCCTGCTCACCGAGATCGCGGCCGGCCTCGAGGAGGCCGGCCTGCGCGTGCTCATCCCCGAGCGCTTGCCCTGCAACGACGGCGGCGTCGCCTACGGCCAGGTCGCCGTCGCGGCGTGGCGAATGGCCCACGCCACAACAACCTAACGAGGAGCTTCAGCCCATGCCCGAGACCGAAGACCAGCTCGACTACGTGATCAAGCAGACGGTGTTCATCCGCGGGGCCAACCGGCCCTTCGGCGAGCTCACCCGCGACGACGCCCAGTTCCGCGGCGCCGAGCTCAAGGCGACGGTGGGGTGGGGGCCGACGGCCAAGGTCGCCCCCATCGCCCAGGCCTGGAAGCAGCTCGCGATCGAGCTCGACGGCGCCGGGGTGCAGACCGTCGCCGAGCTGCCGCGCGAGACCGTGCTCGCCTACGCGCCCAAGCTGTGGGTGGTGCCGCCGCGCGGAAGCTTGCTGACCTGATTGCGCTTGCGCTTGCGCTTGTGCTTCCGCGCGGCCGGCGTCCGCGGCTAGACGACTTCGCGGAGCTTGCCCGTCTCGACCTCGTAGACGAAGCCGCGCACCGAGTCCTTGCGGGGGATGAAGGGCGAGGCCTTGATCCGCGCGATCGACTGACGGACATCCTCGTCGAGGTCGGGGAACGCCTCCGCCGCCCACTCGGGCTTGATCCCGGTCTCGGCCTGAACCTGGGCCTTGAAGGCGTCGTCGGTGAAGGTGAGCATCCCGCAGTCGGTGTGGTGGATGAGGATGATCTCCTCGGTCCCGAGCAGGCGCTGGCTGATTGCCAGCGAGCGGATCTCGTCGTCGGTGACGACGCCGCCGGCGTTGCGGATCACGTGAGCGTCGCCCTCCTTGAGGCCGAGCGCTGCGTACGGGTTGAGCCGGGCATCCATGCACGCCACCACGGCGACCTTCTTGGCGGGCGGTAGCGGCAGATCACCCTTGTCGAACGAAGCGGCGTACGCCTCGTTGTTGGCCAGCAGTTCATCGGTGGCGGACACGTGAGACCTCCGGGTTAGGGGCGTGGGGTGGGGTGGGCGTGGGTCGGGGGGAAATACTACTAAGACACTAGAGAATAGGGTGATTAGGGGGGAGGGGAGCCCTCGCACCCGGCGCGCTGCGCGAACTGATGTCGCTGGGCGCCGCGGGGCGGGACCGAGAGACATCGCTTCGCCGGGCGCGGCTCTCGCGCCGCCGCCGACGACGACCACGCGGGACAATCCATCGCAAGCGTGGCCAAGAGCGATCTGCGCACCTACCGCGCCAAGCGCGACTTCGAGCGGACGACCGAGCCGGCGGGCGACCCCGGCGCGCACGAGGGCGCCTCCCGCTTCATCGTCCAGGAGCACCACGCGACCCGCCTGCACTGGGACCTCCGGCTCGAGCACGACGGGGTGCTCGCCTCGTGGGCGGTGCCCAACGGGATCCCCGCCGACCCGTCCGACAATCGCCTCGCCGTCCACACCGAGGATCACCCCCTCGAGTACCTGGAGTTCGAGGGCGAGATCCCCAAGGGCGAGTACGGGGCGGGGACGATGAAGATCTGGGACCGCGGCACCTACGACACCCACAAGTGGGAGGACGGCAAGGTCGAGGTCACCTTCCACGGCGAGCGCCTGCGCGGGCGCTACGGGCTCTTTCCCATCGGCCGCGAGGGCAACGACTGGATGATCCACCGCATGGATCCGCCCTCCGATCCCGAGCGCGAGCCCATGCCCGAGCACATCGTCCCGATGCTCGCCCGCTCCGGCGACCTCCCCACCAGCCCCAAGGGCTGGGCGTTCGAGGTGAAGTGGGACGGAGTACGCGCCATCGCCTACATCCGCCCCGGGCGCCTGCGCCTCGAGAGCCGCAACCTCAACGACATCTCCGACGCCTATCCCGAGGTGCGCGGGATCCTGCGCCAGCTCGGGATGCGCGAGGCGGTGCTCGATGGGGAGATCATCGCCTTCGACGAGTCGGGCCGGCCGAGCTTCGGGCGCCTGCAGGGGCGCATGCACGTCACCTCGAGCTCGGCCATCCGCCGGCGCGTGGCCGACACGCCCGTGGTCTACGCGATCTTCGATCTCCTCTACCTCGACGGCCACTCGCTGATGGGGCTTCCGTAC
>DASZKU010000041.1:0-38648 GCA_035552815.1 Solirubrobacteraceae bacterium
CTTGTAGAAATGCTTGGCCGACTGCTGAAGGACGGTGACGGCCGCCTGGGAGGCGCCGCCGTAGGTGGCGTTGAGGCCCGGGCTGGCGGCCTTGGTCTTGGTCTTCGCCGTACCGTTGATGTCGGCGAGGGACACGCTGGCGGGTGTGACCGTGAAGGCGACGATCCGGCCGTTGTGGGTGGCCATGGTCGGATAGGAGGTTCCGTCGGCGATCGTCTGCAGAGCCGTCGTCTCGGTGAGGATGATCGGGCAGCTCGTCGTCGACGGACACGCCGGCTTCGCCAGCGGCGTGGTCGTCGTTCCCAGCTCGATGATCGCGGCAAAGGCGGGGGCGGTGGCAAACGCAAGCAGGGCGACGAAAACCGCCCCGGTCGCCAGAAAATAGCGTTTCATGTGCAGCATTCAACACCACGACGCGGTCGAAGTCGCGCTCGGCAACGTCTCGACCAGCGCCGGAACCTGCGCCGGCGCGGTGCTGGCCCTCCGGCCCGAGTGGGCGCTCAGAGCGTCGCTAGAGCTTGCTCACGTTGACGGCCTTCGGGCCCTTGGGGCCCTCCTCCTCCTCGTAGGAGACCTTGGCGCCCTCGGCGAGCGAACGGAAGCCGTCGCCGGAGATGCCGCTGAAGTGGACGAAGAGGTCTCGTCCGCCGTCATCGGGCGTGATGAAGCCGAAGCCCTTGTCGTCGCTGAACCACTTGACGGTGCCAGTTGCCATGTACTCCCCTTAGATGCAGAACCACGATCGATCGGCGCTCGACGGCGGCCCCGATCCGCGCGAAAAGTAGCAAACGCCATGGCGCGGGCGCACGTACCCGTATGGGGACCCTCGTTTCAGGGGCAGATCCCGGTCAATCTCGCAGTTCCGCCGCCGCGGAGGCGATCTCCTCGGCCGATCCGGGCGCCGGATCCCAGGGCAGCCGGAGCGGGTCGCCCTCGTAGCGCGGGATCACGTGGACGTGGAAGTGAAACACCGTCTGCCACGCCACGCGGCCACAGCTGTTGAGGAGGTTCACCCCGTCGGCGTGGAGGCGATCATGCGCCTGGGCGGCCAGGCGCTGGGCGGCCAGGGCCACCGCCGCGAGGTCCTCGCCGTCGATCTCGAGCAGGTCCTTGACATGGACCCGCGGCACCACCAGGGCGTGGCCGCGGGTGGCCGGGCTGATGTCCATGAAGGAGACGGTGCGCTCGTCCTCGGCGACGATCTGGCCCGGCAGCTCGCCGGCGATGATCTTGCAGAACACGCAGTCGGGATCGGTCATCGGCCTCGCGGAGATTATCCGCCCCCGCCCCCGCCCCCGCCCATGCCCCCGCCCACGCCGCCGCTCCCGCCCCCGCCGCTGCCACCGCCCCCGCCAAGACGCCCCGCCGCCCCCCGGTCCGCCAGCTGGCGGGCCAGCGCCACCGCCTCCTCGGGCGTCGACACCTCGCCGGCGAAGGCCGCCTCGTCGAGCTCGCAGAGCAGCGACCCGAGCTCCGGACCGGGCCGGATGTGCAGGCGCCGGGCGAGCTCGTCCCCGCGGACGATCGGCGCCGGACGGCCGGAGCGCCAGCGCAGCCCCTCGGCCACCATCTCGCCGGCGAGCTCGAGATGGCGCGCGATCGCCTCCTCGGAGCGGGCGCCGCGGGTCGCGAGCCGGTCGGCGACCGACAGCAAGGTGACGTCGACCTCCACCGGCTCGCTCATCCGCAGGTAGCGGTAGATCGCGCGCCGCGACAAAGGTGTCTCGTGGACGAGAAACCCGAGCCGGAGATGACCGAGGGTCAGGGCGGCGACATGCGCGCGCATCCGTTCGCTGGCGCGCAGCCTGCCCAGCACGTCGCGCGCCATTTCCGCCCCGAGCGCGTCGTGGCCGATGAAGGAGATCCGCCCCTCGTCGCTCACGCTCCGCGTCTGCGGCTTGGCGATGTCATGGAACAGGGCGCCGAAGCGCAGGGCCTGCCCGCGCGTGAGCTCGTCGGCCAGCGGCTCGGCCAGGAGCTCGGTGACCGCGGGCGCCCGGTCGCCGAGGATCGCCCACCCCGAGCCCTCGAGCGCGATCATCTCGGCGAGCGCGGCCATCGTGTGACCGTAGACGTCGAGGTGGTGGTAGCGGCTCTGCTCGATGCCCCGCAGCTCGGCGAGCTCGGGCAGGACCTGCTGAGTTACCCCGTAGGTGAGCATGAGCTCGAGCCCGCGCAGCGCCTCGGGGCCGGCGACGATGCGCTTGAGCTCGGCGAAGATGCGCTCCGCCGCCACCGTGGCGAGGGCGGGGGCGACGCGGCGGGCGCCCTCGCCGGTCTCCGCGTCGACCTCGAGCCCGAGCTCGGCGGCGATCCGGGGCAGACGGAGGGTGCGCAGGGGATCGGCGGCGAACGCACCCGGGGCCACCATCCGCAGGCGAGCAGCCGCGAGGTCGGCCTGCCCCCCGAAGGGGTCGACGAGCTCGCCGCCCGCGAGCGGTTCGGCAATCGCGTTGATGGTGAAGTCGCGCTGGCCGAGGTCGTCCTCGATCGTCGCGGCGCCGAGCGGCGTGAGGTCGACCTGCCAGGAGTGATCGCGGGCGATGACCCGCCACGAGCCGAAGGTCTCCGAGAGCGGGAAGGTGGGCGCGCCGACCCGGCGCGCGAGGGCCCGCGCGGTCTTGCCCGTGTCGGCGGCGATGGCGACGTCGAAGTCCGACGTCGGCCGCCCCAGGAGACGATCGCGGACCGAGCCGCCCACGAACCAGGCGTCGGTGCCCGCGAGCAGGCCCCGCAGGGCGGCGACGGGGCCATCGTGCACCCGGGCGCCGTTCTCGGCCCCGGGACCGTCGTCGGCGCCGGGATCCCTCACGCCGGTACCCCGTCGCGGTGGTATTCGCGTGGCACGCGCGCGGAGATCCCGCACACGATCTCGTAGTTGATCGTGTCGATCCGTGCCGCGAGGTCCTCGGCACTCTGGTGCTCAGAGCCGTTGCGCCCGATGATCGTGGCCCGGACCCCGGGTTCCACGCTCGCTTCCTGCCCGAGCTCGACGGTGATGTTGTCCATGCTCACGGCGCCGACCAGGGGATGGCGGCGGCCGGAGATGAGGACATCGAGATTGTTGGTGAAGGCGCGGCGGATGCCGTCCGCATACCCGATCGGAAGGGTGGCCAGGCAGGTGTCGCGGTGCGCCTCGAAGCGGCGTCCGTACCCGGCGCTGTCCCCGGGCGCGGCGGCCTTTACCGCGGCCACGTAGGAGGTGAGCTCGAGCGCGGGCTCGAGCCCCCGCGCCTGGGCGCTCTCCTGCATGGGATCCAATCCGTACAGGGCGATACCGCAGCGCACGAGGTCGAAATGCGAGCCGGGCTCGCTGAACACGGCGCCACTGTTGGCCGCGTGGGCGACGATCCCGGGATGCCGGCGCCGGAGCTCGGCCACGAACGGCTCGAAGCGCGCGAGCTGAACCTGCATGAAGTCGTCGTCGGGGTCATCGGCGGTAGCGAAGTGGGTCATCGCGCCAACGAGCTCGAGCGATCGCCGCGAGCTGACCTCCTCGGCGACGGCGAGCGCGTCCGCGCTCACCCGCGTCCCCAGCCGTCCCATCCCGGTATCGAGCTTGACGTGGACGCGCACGGGCCGGTCCCGGACGAACGCCGCCGCCGAGAGCTCGGACACGAAGCTCTCGCTCCAGGCGACGACGTCGGCGTCGGCAGCGAGGGCGAGCGGGAGCTCCTCGTAGGAGATCGCGCCCATGACGAGGATCGGCGTGCGGATCCCCGCCGCCCGGAGCTCGGCCGCCTCCACCGCGGTGGCCACCGCCAGCCAGCTCGCCCCACCCGCGAGCGCCGCGCGCGCCGCCGGCAAGGCACCGTGGCCGTAGCCATTGGCGTTCACGACCGCGCACAGCATCACGCGCGGATCGAGCTCCCGGCGGATGCGATCGGCATTGCGTTCGATCGCCGCCAGGTTGACCCGGGCGAGCGCTCGCACCATGCCGCTCAGCGTATCGCCCGCGGCAGGGCGTCGATCACGTCGCTGGCGATGACCCCCTCGGGGCCGATGGTTGCCGCCGCGTAACGCCCGGCGCTGACATGGGCCAACACTCCGGCGCAGGCGGCATGGAACGGGTCCATGCGCTTGGAGAGGAAGGCGCCGATCACCCCCGAGAGCACGTCCCCGGTGCCCGCCGTGGCGAGCGCGGGGGCGCCGCCCCGGCTCACCGCCGCGCGCCCGTCGGGCTGGGCGACGATCGTGTCGTCTCCCTTGAGCACGACGATAGCCTTGGCCTCGGCGGCGGCGCGGCGCGCGCACTCGAGCCGTCGCGCCTGCACGGCCGCGCTGTCAATCCCGAGCAGGCGACCGAGCTCGCCGGGATGGGGGGTGAGGACGGTGGCAGCGGTGCGGTCGGCGAGGGCATCGAGCTCGCCGGCGTGTGCGTTCAGCCCGTCGGCGTCGAGGAGCAGCGGCGTCTCCAGGGCACTGGCCAGGCCGCGGGCGAAGCGCACGGCGCCGGGGTCGCGACCGAGGCCGGGGCCGAGCACGACCGAGTCGGCGCGCGCCGCCCGCTCGACCGCCTCGCCCACCGCCATCGGATGCAGTGCGCCCCCGTTGTCATGCAGGGGCACGGTCATGACCTCGAGCAGGCGCCCCTCGAAGATGGCGTGCAGCGATTCGGGGACGGCGGCGGTCACGTAGCCGGCGCCCGCGCGCATGGCCGACTCGGCGGCCAGGCACGGCGCTCCCGTCAGCCCCGGGGACCCACCGCACACGAGCACGCTACCCGCCGCGAACTTGGTCGACTCGGCCCCGCGCCGGGGGACGCCGTCGAGGACCTCGGGCTGGATGAGACCGATGCGCGGCACCGCGGGTCCCCCGGACGGGATCCCGATGTCGATGACGTGGACCTCACCCGCGTGCTCCTTGCCGGGCGCGATCCACAGCCCTGGCTTGGCGGCGTGGAAGGTCGCGGTGGCATGCGCTCGCACGGCCACGCCGGCGATGACGCCGGTCGAGGCATCGACGCCGCTGGGGACGTCGCACGCCACCACGACGGCGTCCTCGCCCGCATCGTTGATCGCCTCGATCGCCGCGGCGGCGGGCGCGCGCGGCTCCACCGCGAACCCGGTGCCGAGGATCGCGTCGACGATCGCGCCCGCACCGATCAGGGGCCCAGGTTCGAAGCGCCGGGCGGGCTCGCCGGGGAGGCGCTCGAGGTTGGCGCGCGCCTCGCCCTGATACTCGTCGGGCTCGGCGAGGATGAGGACGTCGACCTCGCGTCCGCGCTCGCGCAGGATGCGGGCGGCCACGAAGCCGTCGCCGCCGTTGTTGCCCTTGCCGCACACCACGGCGACGCGTCCCGCCGGCGCCCGCCGGCCCACGACGTCGGCCAGGCCCGTGCCCGCCCGCTCCATGAGCTCGCCGGCGGGAATGCCGAGCTCGCCGATCGCCCACTCGTCGAGGCCGCGCTGCTCAGCGGCGTCGGGCAGAGGTTCGAGCCAGTCCGGGAGGGCCATCGCTCAGAGCAAACTACCGCTGCGGCGTGCCCTCGCGCTACACGGTCACCGCGACCGCCGCGGCGTCCAGGCGCGTGTGGGTGAGCGAGATCTCGACCGTGACGCCGAGCTCGGCCGCGCGCTCGGCGGCGGCGCCGGAGAGGCGCACCCGGGGCGGGCCGTCGCCGCCGAGGACCTCGACATCGCGGAAGCTCCAGGCCGACAGGCCTAGCGCCTTGGCCACCGCCTCCTTGGCGCAGAAGCGGGCCGCGAGGTGCTGCCCCGGGCGCGCCCGCCCCGCCGCGTAGGCGCGCTCACCCTCGGTGAAGAGCCGCTCGGCGAGCCGGGGGCGGCGCGCGAGCGCCTGCTCGAGCCGGTCGATCTCCAGCAGATCCACGCCCACCGACATGGTCGCTACTCGACCGTGACCGTCTTGGCCAGGTTGCGCGGCTGGTCGACGTTGAGCCCGCGCTTGCGGGCGATGTAATAGGCGAGCAGCTGTAGCGGGATCACCGCGAGCAGGGGTGAGAGCATCCAGTCGGTGGCCGGGATGGTGATGACCCGATCGGTGTGGCGGGCGATCTGGTCGTTGCCCTTGGTGACGACGGCGATCACGTGGGCGCCCCGCACCCGCACCTCCTGCATGTTCGAGATCACCTTCTCGAGCACCGGCGAGTCGGTGGCCACCACGACCACCGGGGTGTTCTCGTCGAGCAGGGCGATGGGCCCGTGCTTCATCTCGCCGGCGGGATAGGCGTCGGTGGCGATGTAGGAGATCTCCTTGAGCTTGAGCGCCCCCTCGTAGGCGACCGAGAGACCGACGTGACGCCCGAGGTAAAGGAAGAACTCGGCGCCGCAGTGCTCCTCGGCGATCGCTTCGAGATTGCCGAGGCCGTGTTCGACCATCTCGTCGATCGCGTGCGGTAGATGCTTGAGCTCGGTGATCGTCCGCCTGAGGACGTCGGGCTCGAGCGTGCCACGAAGCTCGGCGAGCCGGAGGGCGAGCAGGTACATGACGGCGACCTGGCACACGAAGGTCTTCGTCGCCGCCACCCCGATCTCGAGGCCGGCGCGCGTGTAGAGGACGCCGTCGGCGTCGCGGGACGCCTGCGAGCCCATGATGTTGGTGATCGCGAGCACCTTGGCGCCGCGCTCGCGGGCCGTGCGCATGGCCATCAGGGTGTCCGCCGTCTCTCCCGACTGGGAGATCCCCACCACCAGGTCGCCGGGGCCGACGACGGGATTGCGGTACCGGTACTCGGAGGCGACGTCGACCTCGACGGGCACGCGCGCCCACGCCTCGATCGCGTAGCGCCCGATCAGCCCGGCGTGGTAGGAGGTCCCGCACGCGACCACCACGATCCGCCGCACGGTCTTCAGGAACTCGTCGTCGACGGCTCCCATCAGGTCGTCGAGGTCGATCCCGTCATCGCGCGCCGCGCGCTCGCCGATGGTCTCGGCCACCGCGTCGGCCTGCTCGTGGATCTCCTTGAGCATGAAGGTCTCATAGCCCTGCTTCTCGGCCGCCTCGGAGTCCCAGTCGATCTCCACCACCTCCCGATCCACCGGCTCGCCCGCGGCGGTCTGGAACTCGACCCCCTCGGGGCGGAGCACGACGAGCTCGTCGTCGTTGATGTACTGGACCGCCCGCGTCTCCCTGAGAAAGGCGGGGACGGCGGAGGCGATGAACTGCTCACCCTCGCCGCGACCGACGATGAGCGGGCACTCCTTTCGTGCCCCGACGATGAGCCCGGGCTCGTCGGCGCTCATCGCCACGAAGGCGTAGTGACCGCGCAGCTCGGCGTAGGCCTCGCGGACGGCCTCGACGAGATTGCCGTGATTGTGGCGGGCGACGAGATGGGCGATGACCTCGGCATCGGTCTCCGAGGTGAAGTGGGCGCCTTCCTCCTCGAGCTCGTCCTTGAGCGCCAGGTAGTTCTCGACGATCCCGTTGACGACGATGTGGACGCGATCGGTGGTGTCGAAGTGCGGATGGGCGTTCTCCTCGGTGACCCGACCGTGCGTGGCCCACCGCGTGTGGCCGATCCCCGTCCCGGGCTCCTCGCGCTCGACGAGGGCCACGCCCACGGCCGCCGCCTTCTCCCGCGCGTCGAGGACGACGCGGAGCGCGCTGAGGTTCCCCACGGCGCGGACGGCGTCGATCCGGTCGCCGTTCATGACCGAGATTCCGGCGCTGTCATAGCCACGGTATTCGAGCTTCTCCAGGCCGGCGAGGAGGAGGGGACGGGCGGGGCGGGGTCCGACGTAGCCGACGATGCCGCACATACGCGCTCACAGTCTTGTCTGAGGGTCGGACCGCATCGGCGGCCCGCGGGCTTCGCTTCCCCGAAGTCCGAGCGCCCCATGGTAGCCGCGATTAGCCCGGGCCCTATCTCGGCTCGCGCAATGTCCCCCCGCGCATGGACCCGGTTTGCCGCCGTTTGCGCCCTATGGGGGATCCCCCACCTGTTCAAAAAGCTCGTCACCGACGGTCGCAAGAATCCCTGGCTCAGACGGATTTCACGAGCCCGCTGATGGCTGGCTAGGTTCTCGGGTTAGAGCCGCCGAGCCCCGGGGTACGCCAAGTCGTAGAGCTCATGCCCGACCAAGCAGAGACGGAGCGCCTGCGCGCCGAACAGGAGCGCCGCGCGCGCCAGGAACGCGAAGAGGCCGAGCGAGCGCCCCAGGACGAGGAGGCCCTGGCCCACGCGCGCCGGGCCGACAAGGCCGCCTACCTGCGCGACAAGCTCGAGGAGCAGGCCAAAGCGCCCGATGAATGACCGCGGCCGCTCCGCGGGCCCCTGACGCGAACTCCTACAGTGGCCTTACACGCGGCCTGGGACACTGCGACCGGGAATGAGACTTCAACGCCCGAGAACCAGGCGCGGTGCGCTCCTCGCGCTCGGGGGCGGCATCGTCGTCGTCGCCGTCGCGGGCTTCGCCTTCATCTACTTCGTCCTCTTCCCCACCTCCTCGCCGAAGCCCTTCAGCCTCACCACCGCGTCCACCACCGCCGCCTCCACGCCGGTGAGCGCCGGTACCACTCTCGCCGGGCGCTGGGCCATCGCCACCGGCTCGGAGGCCGGCTACCGGGTGCGTGAGAAGCTCGGCTTCCTCCCCGCCGAGAGCGACGCCGTCGGGCGCACGTCGCAGATCACCGGCGCGGCCACGTTCACCGAATCCAAGGGCACCGTCACCGTCACCGGCGCGAGCTTCGTCGTCGCCGTCAACACCTTGAAGAGCAACGAGGCCCAGCGCGACCAGCACATCGAGACCCTCGGCCTGCAGACCGCCACCTACCCGAAGGCCACCTTCGCCCTCTCGAGCCCGATGAAGCTCCCGGCGAACGCGCTGAGCGGCGCCGTCTTCCGCGCTTCCGTCACCGGCGTCTTCAACCTCCACGGCACCTCGAAGCGGTTGACCGTCCCCCTCCAGATGCGGGTGACGAGCGCGGGGGTCGAAGCGGTGGGGTCGCTCACCTTCCCGTGGAGCGAGTTCAACATGACCGCCCCGAGCGTCGGGGGCTTCGTCAATGTCTCGGGAAGCGCGACGATGGAATTCGAACTGCACCTCAAGCGCGCCTAGGGCGACGCTCACGCGATCGCCGTCTCCACCACTTCCCTGAGCCGCGCGCACACGGCCTCGGTCTCCGATTCGCTCGGCGCCTCGACCATGACCCGGATCAGGGGCTCGGTCCCCGAGGCGCGCACGAGCACGCGCCCCCGCCCGCTGAGCGCGCCGCCCTCGCGATCGATCGCCTCGCGCACCGCCTCCTGATCCATCGCCTGGGTGAGAGCGGCGCGATCGGCGGCGCGGATGTTCACCAGCCGCTGCGGGAGCTTGGACATGGCGTGGCGGTCGGCGAGATCGGTGTCGCCGAGCGACTCGAGCACGAGCAGGGCGCTGGCGATCCCGTCGCCCGAGGGCCCGAAGCCGAGCTCGATGATGTGCCCCGACTGCTCGCCGCCGAGCGACCAGCCGCGCCGGCGCAGCTCGTCGAGCACATAGCGGTCGCCGACCGCCGTGGTGGCGACCTCGATCCCCGCGTCCTTCATCGCCTGATGGAAGCCGTAGTTGGTCATCACCGTCACGGCGACGCCGCCGCCCGCCAGGCGACCTTCGTCGCGCATGTGCAGGGCGGCCAGGGCGACGAGCTCGTCACCGTCGACGATCACCCCGTTGCGGTCGGCCGCGAGGAGGCGGTCGCCGTCGCCGTCGAAGGCGAAGGCGACGTCGTAATCGCCGTCAGCGGCCCGCCGCGCCAGGGCCTCGACGTGGGTGGAGCCGCAGTCGTGGTTGATGTTGCGGCCGTCGGGCTCGGCGGCGAGGACGTCGACCTCGGCCCCGAGCCGGCGGAAGATCTCCGGGGCGGCGCGATAGGTGGCGCCGTTGGCGCAGTCGAGGAGGAGGCGCCGGCTACGGATCTCGAGGCCCTCGAAGCGCGTGTGGAGCTCGCGCAGGTAGTCCTCGAGAGCGCCGTGGAGGCGACGGACCCGGCCGATCCGATCCGGTGAGCGCGCGGGGCGCTCGAGCTCGGCCTCGATCTCGTGCTCGGTGTCGTCGCTGAGCTTGAAGCCGTCGGAGCCGAAGATCTTGATCCCGTTGTCGCGATAGGGATTGTGCGAGGCGGAGATGACGGCGGCGAGCTGGAACCCGTGCCGGCGCAGGAGCATGGGCGCCGCCGGCGTCGGGAGGACGCCGCCGAGCAGCGCGTCCCCGCCCGCGGCGGTCACGCCCGCGGCGATCGCCGCCTCGAGCATCTCCCCCGACTCCCGGGTATCGCGAACGATGAGGACCTGCGCGCGGTCCTCGCCCGTCTGCGTGACCGCGGCCCGCGCCAGCGCCACCGCGAGATCGGCGGTCAGGAACTCGCCCGCAACACCGCGAACGCCGTCGGTGCCAAAGAGCTGCCGCGCCATCGAGCCTGACTGCCCGCGGGGACGGGCGCTAGCGCTTGGAGAACTGCGGCCGCTTGCGGGCCTTCTTGAGCCCAGCCTTCTTACGCTCCTTGACGCGTGGGTCGCGCGTCAGGAAGCCGCGGCGCTTGAGCTCGCCGCGCAGGTTCGGGTCGGCCTCGATCAGGGCCCGCGAGATGCCGTGGCGAAGCGCACCGGCCTGGGCGGAGACGCCGCCGCCGTGAAGCTTGGCGATGACGTCCATGCGCGCGTCGTAGCCGACCGTTTCGAGCGGCTGACGGATGACGCGCTCGAGCGTGGGTCGCGGGAAGAACGCGGCCAGCGTCTTGCCATTGACGAGATACACGCCGGTGCCGGGCTTGAGGATGACCCGGGCCACCGCGGTCTTGCGCTTGCCGGTCGCGCGGTAGCGCGCCCCCGCGGCGAGATCGATGGCCGCGTCGGCGATCGGCTGCGCGTCCTCCTCGCGGTCCCCGTCCTCGCCCCTGGCCTCCTCGGCCTCGGCCTCGGCGGCGGCCAGCGCCTCGGCATCGAGCTGAATCGCCTCGCCGCCCTCGGGCACGATGTCGGGGATCAGGTCAGCGCCGGGAATCTCGGGCTTGACCCGCGGCTGAAGCTCGAGCTCGTCGTCTTGGTCGGCGGCGGCGGGCCTGGTCGCGGCGGGCTCCGAGGTGGCCGCGGGCTCTGGGGTGGCCTCGGCGGCGGCGGGCTCCGGCTCGGCCTCGGCTACGGGCTCGGGCTCCGGTTCGACCTCGGCGGCGGCGGGCTCGGGTTCGGCGGCCTCGGCTACGGGCTCGGGCTCCGGTTCGGGCTCGGCGGCGGCGGGCTCGGGCTCCGGCTCGGCGGCCTCGGCTACGGGCTCGGGCTCGGGCTCGGGCTCCGGTTCGGCCTCGGCTACGGGCTCGGCGGCGGCGGGCTCCTCAGCCTCGGGCTCCGGCGCGTCGGGGCCGGCCGGTTCCAGGTCCTCGGACTCCCCGTCCTGGCGTTCTTCATCGATCACTGCTGAATCTCCATGGGTTGCGGCTGCTGGGCGGCGTGCGGATGGTCGGGCCCGGCGTAGACCTTGAGCTTGGTCAGCTGCTTGCGGGCGATGCGGTTACGCGGAAGCATGCCCTTGACGGCAAGGCGGATGACCTCTTCGGGCCGGCGGTCGAGCATCTCCTGGAGGCTGCGCGACTTGAGGCCTCCGGGGTAGCCCGAGTGCCGGTAGTAGCGCTTGTCCGCGAGCTTGTTCCCGGTGACCCGGATCTTCTCGGCGTTGACCACGACCACGAAGTCGCCGGTGTCGATGTGCGGCGTGTACGTCGGCTTGCGCTTGCCGCGCAGGGTGTCAGCGATCTGCGTCGCCAGCCGTCCGAGCGTCTGCCCGGAGGCGTCGACGATCAGCCAGTTGCGATCTCGGTCAGTGGGTTTGGCGACGTAGGTCTTCATGGCACACACAAGCCGCGCGACACTCGCGCGGCTTGCGGCCAATGATAGGGCAATCGATGCGCATAAGATGCTCGCGACGGCGGCCGCCGCTCGCCGGAGTCGTTAACCCGCGCGGGGAAAGTGCAGGAATGGGTGCAGTAATTGCCCTGGCGCGCCCGGCTGTCCATGGTTTCAAGTACGTTATCTGTGCGGATTCAAAAGCCTGAACTCTGGGTAATAGTGCAGAGTCCGGGGTAGTTCGCAGGTCAAGCCACCGTAAGGGTCCGTTTCGGGCGGGCTCATCATCAGGGAGAGTTATATGGATTCTGCAAAGGCTCGCCGGCTCACGGCGTTGCTTGGGGCATGCTTAGTCACGCTGGTGTTTGCCAGCTCGGCTTCAGCCGCGTCCAGCACGCCGTTCGGATGCCGAGCGAGCACCCTCCGGGTCACGCTGCTGAACACGCTCACCACCGAGCCGACGATCGCGAACCCGAACACAACGCCTTGCACAACCCAGACCGGGGGGTCGAGCACAGTCTCCGTTCCCACCACCGGCAGCGCCCCCGTCGTGGCGGGTCCCGTCGGAGCGTTTACCTATTCCGTGTTCCAGCCTGGCGTGACCGCGCCCGGCGCGACCGCGGTCGCAGCGGTCGACGGCGTGACCATCCCCACGCCGAACGGGAACATCGTCGTGGCCGGACCGATCCAGGCCACCGCCTCTTACGCGTGCGTCAACGACCAGCTCGTGGCGACTGGAAACTCGACGCTGAAATTGCTCAGCGTCAATGGGCAGCAAGACGTGATTACCCCCGGCCAGCCCACGACCATCGACCTCGGCGGCGGATCGTTCATCGCCGTGAACCAGAAGGTCGAGACCGCGAACTCGCTCACCGAGACGGTGCTCGAGGTCAAGCTGAACGGCATCGCGGACATCGTCGTCGGAGAGGCCAAGGTCACCCAGTCGATCTCCAGCCCGTGCGCCGGGACCACCGGAGCACCGCCGGTGCTCGAGATCTGCCCGCCCGGTTCGACCCTGAACATCGCCGCGCAGCTCTGCGAGATCATCTACAACGGCCAGACCATCGTCGTCAGCCGGCCCTTCCAGGGACCCTCGGGCGGCACCGTCTACCCGACCGTGGTAGTGGCCAAGAAGTACCCGGGCTACCCGTGCACCACCGGCCCCGGCCCCAAGTTCGCCCTCGTCGCCACCAAACGCGGCGGTCGCGTCTACGGAACACCAAAATCCGACCGAATACTCGCGTTGGGGGCCTACGAACGGGTGGCCGCGTTAGGCGGGAATGACTGCGTCAACGGCAACGGAGGCCACCAGATCCTGTTCGACGGCAACGGCAACGACAAGCTCTACAGCGCCGCCGGCTTCAACCGCATCGCGGTCGGCAACGGCAACGACTACGTCAACGGGCGCGGAGGGAGCATCTGGCTCACCGCCGGCAACGGCCGTGACACGGTCATCGGTGGTAAGGGCAACAGCCGCATCGACGTCGGCCTCGGTAAGGACCACGTCTATGGCGGACCCGGCAAGAACCGGGTCTGGGGCGGCGCCAACGGAGCGAAGATCAGTTGTGGCTCAGGCCACAACAACACGGCCTTCGTCCGCACGGCGGCCCGCAAGTACGCCAAGTCCCACGGCTGCCAGCACATCCATCTGCTCAACTAAGGCAGGGAGTAGGACACGCGCAACGTCGCCCGCGAGCCCACCGGCTCGCGGGCGACTGCGCTTAAGGGGCGACTGCGCCGCGGCTACCACGGCTACCCGCGGCTACCGCCCGACCGCGCATTTGCCCCCCAGGCAAATGCGAAATGGAATTCGCCCCCGGCGAATTCCACACTCACTCCCACTCGATGGTGCCGGGGGGCTTGCTCGTGATGTCGAGCACCACCCGGTTGACCTCGCGGATCTCGTTGATCATGCGCGAGGCGATCTGCTCGAGCAGGTCGTAGGGAAGGCGGGCCCAGTCGGCCGTCATCGCGTCATCGCTCGTCACCGCACGGATGACGACGACGTTCCCGTAGGTGCGCGAATCGCCCTGGACGCCGACGGTGCGGATGTCGGGGAGGACGCAGAAGGACTGCCACAGCTCGCGGTACAGACCCGCCTTGCGGATCTCGTCCTGGAGGATGGCGTCGGCCTCACGCAGGGTGTTCAGGCGCTCGGCCGTCGCCTCGCCCCCGACGATGCGGATGGCCAGACCGGGGCCGGGGAAGGGCTGGCGCCACACCAGGCGCTCGGGCAACCCGAGCTCGGCCCCCACCGCCCTGACCTCGTCCTTGAACAGCGAGCGCAGGGGCTCGACGAGGTCGAACTCGAGGTCGTCGGGGAGACCGCCCACGTTGTGGTGGGACTTGATCGTCGCGGCGCCGGTGCTCCCCCCGGACTCGATCACGTCCGAATACAGCGTCCCCTGGACGAGGAAGCGCACGTCGGGAAGCAGCAGCGCCTCCTCCTCGAACACGCGGATGAACTCGGCGCCGATGCGCTTGCGCTTCTCCTCGGGGTCGGAGATGCCCTTGAGGCGGTTCAGGAACCGGTCGGCGGCGTCGACGGCGACGAGCGGCACCTTGAAATGGTCGCGGAAGGCGGCGATGACCTGCTCGCCCTCGTTCTTGCGCATGAGACCGTGATCGACGAACACGCACGTCAGGCGGTCGCCGATGGCCCGGTGCACGAGCAGGGCGGCAACGCTGGAATCGACTCCGCCCGAGAGACCGCAGATCGCCCGCCCGTCGCCCACCTGGGCTCGGATCCGCTCGATCTGCTCCTCGATCACCGAGCGCGGGCTCCACGATCCCTCGCACCCGCAGATGTCCTGCAGGAAGGTGGTGAGGACCTGCTGGCCGTACGGGGTGTGAACGACCTCGGGGTGGAACTGGATCCCGTACACGGCGCGCTCCACCGACTCGAAGGCCGCCACCGGTGACGCCGTCGAGGAGGCCAGGGCGGTGAACCCGGGCGGCGGCGTGAACACGGTGTCGCGGTGCGACATCCAGCACGACTGCTCGGACGGGGTGCCCGCGAGCAGGCGCCCGGACTCGTGGACGGTGAGCTGCGAGCGCCCGAACTCGCCAACCTCCGCCCCTTCGACCCGGCCGCCGAGCTCGAGAGCGAGCAGCTGCATGCCGTAACAGATCCCGAGCACGGGGACGCCGAGGTCGAGGAGCGCGCGCTCGAGCTCCGGCGCCCCCGATGCGTATACCGAGGCCGGACCGCCCGAGAGGATCACCCCCTTGGGCTCGCGGGCCTTCACCGCCTCCGCCCCCACGTGGTGGGGCACGAGCTCGGAGAACACCCCGCACTCGCGCACCCGCCGGGCGATGAGCTGTGAGTACTGGCCGCCGAAGTCGATGACGACGACCTGGTCGGTGGCCGCCCGAGGTACGAGGGGGCGTTCGATCTCGCCCGCGGGTGCAGCGCCGCCGGGTGCGGCGCTAGTCGGCGACACCGACCGTCGCGGCCTTGCCGCTCGCGCCCATCCCCACGCCCTGCTCGCGCTGCAGGTACTTGCCTTCGGTCTGCAGCGACGGCGCGACCATGAGCTCTGCGCGGTTGAACTCGGCGATGTCCCGGTAGCCGGTGGTGGCCATCGAGGTGCGCAGGCCGCCCATCAGGTTGAAGGTCCCGTCGTTCTCGCGCGCCGGGCCCCTGATGATGTCCCGCAGCGAGCCGTTCTGGGTCGTCGCTACGCGGGTGCCGCGCGGGAGGGTGGGATGGAAGGTCGCCATGCCCCAGTTGTAGCCGCTGCCCGGCGCCTCGTAGGCGCGCGCGAGAGCCGATCCGAGCATCACCGCGTCGGCGCCGCAGGCGATCGCCTTGGCGATGTCGCCGCCGTTGCGCATACCGCCGTCGGCGATCACCTTCACGTAGTCGCCGGTCTCGAGCATGTGCTGCGAGCGCGCGGCGGCCACGTCGGCGATCGCCGTCGCCTGGGGCACGCCGATGCCGAGCACCCCGCGCGTCGTGCAGATGGCGCCGGGGCCGACCCCGACGAGCACGCCGGCAGCGCCGGTGCGCATGAGGTGCAATCCCGTGTGGTAGGAAGCGCAGCCGCCGACGATCACCGGCGTCGGCGCGAGCTCGCGGATGAACTCCTTGAGGTTGAGTGGCGGACGGCTCTCGTCGAGGGAGACGTGCTCGGCCGAGACCACGGTGCCCTGGATGACGAGGATGTCGAGCCCGGCTTCGAGCGCCACCTCGTAGTAGCTGCGGACCTTCTGCGGCGTCAGCGACGCGGCGGCGACGACGCCATGGGACTTGATCTCCTGAATCCGCTGGGCGATGAGCTCGGGCTTGACCGGCTCGCGGTAGATGTCCTGCATCTCCCGCGTCGCGATATCGCGCGAGAATGAGGCGATCCGCTCGAGCTGCGTTTCGGCGTCCTCATAACGGCAGAACAGCCCCTCGAGGTTGAGCACGGCCAAGCCGCCGAGCTTGCCGATGATCCCCGCCGTCTCGGGCGAGACGACACCGTCGAGCGCGGCGGCGAGGAGCGGGAGCTCGAACCGGTAGGGCCCGAGGTTCCACGCGATGTCGACGTCGTCAGGATCCCGGGTGCGCCGGGAAGGAACAATGGCAATGTCGTCGAACCCGTAGGCTCGGCGAGCTTTCTTTCCGCGTCCGATCTCTATTTCCATTACGGAAGCGTAGGGCCTGCCCCGGACGTCAGGGGCTTTGCGGTGGGCGACGGGGCGGCAACCATCGAGCCTCCGATCCTAGCAGCGCCTTCACCGCCTCCGGCGGGGGCGCGGGAGCGAAGCCGCTAACTACTAGGAGATCTCGGCGGGGATCTCGAGGCGCTCGACTTCGACCTCGGGAAGGAGCCGTCCGACCTTGTCGGGATCGACGACACCGGCGCCGAAATGCTGCGTCGACTCGGCGCCGCAGGCCACCGCGAAGCGTAGGGCCTCCGCTGAGGTCTTGCCGCCGTAGCGCGCGGCCACGAAGCCGGCCAGGAACGCGTCGCCCGAGCCGATCGTCGACCGCGCCTCCTGCTCGTCCACCCGCGCCCGGTACATGACGCTCGCGCCCTCCTCGAGGACCTGCGCGAAGCAGCCGTCGGATACCGTCATGATCGCCTCCCGGGCGCCGATCCGCGTCATCTCGAGCACCGCGTAGGCGCGGTCCTCGTCCCCGTTGAACTCATGGCCCGCGAGCTCCTCGGCCTCGAGCTCGTTCGGCGAGACGACCGCCGGCTCCGCCTTCATCGCCAGCCGCAGCGGCTCGCCTTCGGTGTCGAGCATGGTCACCACGCCGAGCTTGCGCACCTCCTTGATCAGGCGCGCGTAGATGTCGGCCTCGATACCCCGGGGCAGGCTGCCCGCGAACACGCAGATCGTCGCGCCCTTGGCGAGATAGAGAAGCTTGTCGCGGAACTGCTCGAGCTCGTGAGCGGACACCGCCGGCCCACGCTCGTTGATCTCGGTATGCAGGCCCGTCGTCGGGTCGAGCACCGCGGTGTTGGTACGCGACTCCTCGCGGATGCGCACGAAGTCGTTGAGGATCGACTCCTCGGTGAGCGCCTCGACGATGCGGGTGCCGGTCGCCCCGCCCGCGAGACCGGTGGCGATCACCGGCTGACCGAGGCGCTTGATCGCCCGCGCGATGTTCACCCCCTTACCTCCCGGGATCGTCGTCTGGTCGACGGTGCGGTGCCGGCGCCCGAGGGTGAAGCTCGGCACCTCGAGGGTCTTGTCCAGCGCCGCGTTGAGGGTGACGGTGATGATCATCCGCGGTCCCGAGCCGAACTCGAGGTCGGAGACCGATCGCCCTTGCCCGCTCGGCGCCGCGCCTCGCGTTCGGCACGCCGGAGCTCGCGGTCCTCGGCGGCGGCGCGCTCGGCGGCGGCTCGCTCGGCGGCGGCGGCCTGTTCGGCGGCGGCGGCCTGTTCGGCGGCGGCAACCTGCTCAGCGGCGGCAACCTGCTCAGCGGCGGCAACCTGCTCGGTGACGGCAGCATGCTCGCCGGCGGCAGCCTCGTCGGCGGCGGCAGGCTGGTCGAGGGCCGAGGCCCGACCTGCCAGGGCAGCACCTTGCGCCACCGCTCCCGGCGCGGCGGCGTCTGATCCTTGGGCGGTGACCCCGGCGCGCCTGCTTCCCCAGCGGCGGCGCGCGAGAGCACTGGCTCCCCCTATAAGCAACACGAGCACGATAAGAGTAGTCGGTCGCCCAAGGAAGCGGCCAACGATCGTCAGCGTGCTGATCGCGGGCAGCGCCCGGCTCAGCTCCACGGGCACCCGGGCAAGGACCCGGCGGCCGTCGGAGACCACCATCTTGCCGACGACGGCGTGATCCTTCAGGGGGCCGGCCAGCTGCCGGGGCACGTCCACCCGCGTGGTCAGACTGGCGTTCCGCGCCACGACCTCGGAGACCCCGGCGGTGGCGAGCACGCCGACGCGCACGCCGGGACTGTCGCTCACCGTGGGCCGCGCCACCACGCTCCCGGCCACGACCGGATGCTCGAGGCGGAAGTTCGAGAACCCGTAGCCGAGCAGGGCCAGGGTGTTGGCGTCGCGCGCCGCCATGCTCGAGGTACCGAGCACGACGCTCACCAGCGTCACCCCGCCGCGCGTCCCCGAGCCCACGAGCACGTACCCGGCGGCGCCCGTGTGGCCGGTCTTGATCCCGTTGATCCACGGGACCCGCGAGAGGAGGAGATTCGTGCTCGTGACGTAGCGCCGACGGTTGCCGGTCAGGAGGGTGGCACGGGGCAGGCTGAAGGCGTGTCGGAGCCACGGGTAGTGGTCGACCAGGTAGATCGTGAGCTTGACGAGGTCCGTCGCGGTCGAGTAGTTCCCCGGCGTGTCGAGCCCACTCGGCGTCGAGTAGTGAGTGTGCGCGAGCCCGAGCTCGCGAGCCCGAGCGTTCATCATCCCCACGAAGCGGGCCACCGAGTGGCCACCGATGTTGTAGGCGAGATCCTCGGCGGCGTCGTCGGCGCTCGGGACCAGGAGCGCGAGCAGGAGATCGTGAACGCTCATGCGCTCCCCCGGCACGAGCCCGATCTGCGAGTCCGAGGGCGCCGCGTAGTAGTTCGGGGCGGTGAACATCTTGCTCAGATGGGGAACGTGCTCGACCGTGAGCAGCGCGGTCATGAGCTTCGTCGTGCTCGCGATCGCGACCTCGGCGTCGGGGTTCGAGGCGTAGAGGATCTGGCCCGTCGACTGCTCGACGAGGATCGCCGAGCGCACGCCGAGCTCGGGCTGAGCGGTGGGCGTGCCCACGGCGCCCTGTGCGGCGATGCCCGGCGTGGGCGGAGGGAGCGCGGAGGTTGACGCGGCGAGCGCGGGCTTTGTCGCGGTCGCGTCCAGGGCGAGCGCGGCGACGAGCACGGCGCTCAGCCAGGCGAGGGTGGCGAGGCGGCGGGCGCGGCGGTCCACGCTGAGGGGACGCCTACGGAGCTTCACTGCCCATTCCGCCACGCTGCGCGGTCTGAAAGCTCCGACCTGCCATCGCCGAGCGATCATACCTAGGACGGGGGCCGGATCGAGCGGGTCCGCGGGGTGCGCCCGGGGGGTGGGTCCGCGGGCTGGGTCCCCGCCCCCTCCGCGGTCACGCCGAAAGCGACCAGGCCAGTTCGCGAAGCCGGGCCGCTTCCTCTCGCGCGGCCGCGGCGGGCTCCCCCCCCGCCTGCACATAGGCGTTGACGATCCCCCGCGAGACGGGGATCAGGCCACCCGCCCGGCCCGGCGCGAAGGCGGGCGCCAGGTCCTCGACCTGCGCGCCCTGGGCGCCCACCCCGGGGAGGAGGAAGACGGCATGGGGCATGCGCCCACGCAGCGCCTCGAGGCGCCCGGGCGCCGTCGCCCCGACGACCGCGCCGACGTCCGAGAGGCCCGCCTCGCCGAGTCCCGGCGCGCCGAGCCGCGCGACCATGTCCGCGAGTTCGTCGCTCACCGTTCCCCCGTCGGCGAGCGCCAGCTCCTGGAGGTCCGCGGCGCCCGGGTTCGAGGTCCGGACGAGGACGAGCAGGCCGGCGCCGCCCGCTCGCGCGGCGCTCACGAAGGGCTCGAGCGAGTCGATGCCGAGGAGCGGGTTGACCGTCAGCGCGTCCGCGCCGAGACCGGGCACGGGCCCGAACGGGGTCGCCGTCTCCCCCACGAAGGCCTGCGCGTAGGCCGCGGCGGTGACGCCGATGTCGCCCCGCTTGGCGTCGGCGATGACCAGGAGCCCGGCGGCGCGGGCGTACTGCGCGACCGAGTCGAGCGTCGCCCACCCCGGGGCGCCGAGTCGCTCGAAGCACGCGACCTGGAGCTTGACGGCGACGCACTCCTGCGCCACCGCCTCGATCGCCAGCTGGCAATGCACGGCGACGGCCCGCGCGGCGCGCTCGGCGGGCGGCGGACCCGGCGCCCCGGCCGCGTCCAGCGCCTCAGGCCACAGATGAGCGGGATCGGGGTCGAGCCCGAGGACGATCTGCGAGGCGCGCGCGGCGACACTGCCGGCGAGTCGATCGCCGAAGCTCTCGGCGTGCGACACGGTCGAATGCGGGGTACCCGCGGCGGATGAGGCCGCGCGCGCGTCGGAGATGTCGGTGGGCGCCGCTACTTGACTGCCTTCTTGAGCGCCGCGCCGGCGGTGAACTTGGGGATCTTCGAGGCAGCGATCTGGATCTTCTCGCCGGTCGCGGGATTACGTCCCTCGCGCGCGCTCCGGCTGGAGACGCTGAACTTGCCAAAGCCCGAGAAGACGACATCGCTGCCGCGCTTGAGCGCGTCCTGCACGGTCTCAAGAACCGCGTCCACGGCGTCTCCGGCATCCTTCTTACTCAATCCAGACCTGGCTGCGACCTGGTCGACGAATTCAGACTTCGTCACGTGTCCTCCTTATTCGAGGTCTTTGAAGATTCGACGCTAACAAGGCTGACGGACGTTTTCATGTCTCAGAAAGCCCACAACCACGGCCATTGTTGCCACATGGCGCACTTCCCCGCTGGCCTTATCCTCCAAATTACCGCAATTTCCGGAGCCCCAGTTCCTTGATCCAGCACGTCGCCCGCGAGGTCAAGGCCTCCGATATCCCGTCTTGCCTCGATTTCTACGGCCTGCTCGGCTTCGCTGAGGTCGAGGTTCCCCCGAGCCTCGCGGGGCGCGCGGTCTGGGTCGAGAGCGGGGGAACCCAGGTCCACCTCCTTCTCGCCGGCGAGGTGGCCGGCGGGGGTGGGCATATCGCCGTGGTGGTCGATGATTTCGACGACGTGGTGGCGGCGCTCTCGGCCGCCGGGCACGAGGTCGACCGGCGCCGCGAGCACTGGGGGTCACCGCGGGCCTACGTGCGCGACCCGGCCGGGCACCTGGTTGAGCTCATGGCCTTCGGGCCGGGCGCGACGGGAAACCGATGACCCCCATCAACGGGTCCGTGGCACGCCCCGTGCCACGGCCGCAGCCAGGGGGCCGACCGGGCCGCCGCCCGCCCGCGTCAGCCCAACTCTCGCGCCACGGCCTCGAGGTCGTGCCGCACGAGCGCGGCCGGCGCGCCCGCAGAGACCGCCGCGACCGACGCGACCGACGCGACCGACGCGACCGACGCGACGACCACGTGCCGAGCTGAACGGGCGCTCACGATCCCCGGCGACCCCGCGGCGAGACGGGCCGCCAGGGAGGGGTCGCCGGCGAGCGTCGCGCCGTCGGCGTCGAGGATCGCCACGGCCTCGAGCCTGGGTTCCAGCTCGGTGAGGTATCGAAGGGCGATCGCGGGGGTAAGTGCAGCCATCATCCCGGGCGGCGAGAATAAGCGAATGGACCTGGCGCGGATCGCGTGGCTCCTGACCGTGGTCGCCTGCCTGATCGCGGTCCTGATCCTCGCGCTCGACAAGTACTACGGCTACGCCGGGGTGACGCTCGCGGTCGCGGTCTCGGCCGCGATCAATCTACGCTAGCCAGCTCGTCGCCGGGACGCACGCGGTCCTCGGGCTCGAGGTGGATGAGCACATCGGCCCCCCTCAGGCGCTCGCCGATGAGATCCTGGAGCTCGTGGGCGGTGCGGTGGGCGTCCTCGAGCGTGGTCCCGGCCCGGAACTGGACGTGGAGGTCGACGTAGCGCCGCGACCCCGCGCGCCGGGTTCGCAGCTCGTGGTAGCCGACGACGCCCTCGGGTCCCACCGCCTCGATCGCCCGCCTGATCTCGTCGACTTCCTCGGGCGGCAGGGCATGATCGACGAGCGCCCGGGAGGAACGCCCAAGGATCCGCACGCCCGAGAAGAGGATCATCGCCGCCACCGCCAGCGCCACCGCCGGGTCGATCCACCCGGCACCCGTGAGCTGGACGAGGGCGAGCCCGATGAGCACCGCGGCCGAGCTGAGGGCATCGGTGCGCAGGTGGGCGGCGTCACCTTCGAGGGCAGGCGACTCGGTGGCCACCGCCTTGCGCCCGAGGATGCCCGACACGATCAGGTTCACCACGATCGACACACCCACCACCACGGCGCCGAAGCCGATCGAATGCAGATTGCTCGGGTTGAGGAGGCGACGGATGGCCTCGAAGGCGATCGCCGCCGACCCGACGAGGATGAGCACCCCCTCGAGCGCCGCGGCCACGTTCTCGATCTTCTCGTGCCCGTAGCGGTGGTCCTCGTCGGCGGGGACGCCGGCCTTGCGGACCGAGAAGAAGGCGACGATCGAGGCGACGAGGTCGATGCTCGAGTGCACCGCCTCGGTGAGGATGGCCACCGACCCGGTGATCGTCCCCGCCACCACCTTGAGGAGGATGAGGCTCGAGTTCGAGACCACCGACAGCGCTGCCGCGCGCTGCTTGACCACCGGCTCCGGCGTCGGGCTGCTTACCGCGCTAGCCATGCCAGCAGCTCCCGCGCCGCCCGGCCGCGGTGGCTGATCGCGTCCTTCTCGCCGTCGCTGAGCTCAGCCATGGTGCGGGTCCCGTCGCCGTCATCGGGGATGAAGGCAGGGTCGTAGCCGAAGCCGCCGGCGCCGCGCGGCGTCGCGGCGAGCCGTCCCGTACAGCGACCTTCGAAGCATCGCTCCTCTCCCGTCTCCGGGTCGACGTAGGCGATCACGCAAACATACGCCAGAGCGCTACCCGCAGGAGCCTCGCGCAACAGCTTCGCGAGGTTCTCCTCGTCGCTCGCCTCCGGTCCCGCGTAGCGCGCCGAGTACACGCCCGGGGCCCCGCCGAGCGCGGCCGCCTCGATGCCCGAGTCGTCGGCGATGGCGATCCTGCCCGTCGCCCGCGCGGCGGTGCGCGCCTTGGGCAGCGCGTTGGCCTCGAAGGTCTCACCCTCCTCGGGCGGGAGCACGACGTCGTCGGGGAGGGCGACGACGGAGCGGGGCGCGAGGAGACGCGCGAACTCCCGCACCTTGTGGGCATTGCGCGTCGAAAGCATGAGCTCGGTCATCGTGCTGTCAAGCTTGCCGTGCACCGGCGCCACCGCTACGCGACCGACGACTGGACCGCCTCGTCCTGGGCCTCGCGCAGCTGCTCGATGCCGTGGGCGGCGAGCGCGAGCAGATCGTCCAGGTGAGCGCGGGAGAGCGGCGTCCGCTCGGCGGTCGCCTGAACCTCGACGAGGCCGCCCTCGCCGGTCATGACGACGTTGGCGTCGACCTCGGCCGACGAGTCCTCGGGATAGTCGAGATCGAGCAGCGCGACGCCGTCGACGATGCCGCAGGAGACGGCGGCCACCGACCCGGTGAGGGGCGATCGCTCGAGCTGGCCCTCGGCGCGGAGGCGATCGCAAGCGAGGCGCAGCGCCACCATCCCGCCGGTGATCGAGGCACAGCGCGTCCCGCCGTCGGCCTGGAGCACGTCGCAGTCGACGTAGATCGAGCGCTCTCCGAGCGCCGTGAGGTCGACCACCCCGCGCAGCGAGCGCCCGATCAGGCGCTGGATCTCGACCGAGCGTCCGTCGAGGCGCCCCTTGCTGATGTCGCGCTGCTTACGCACCCCGGTCGAGGCGGGGAGCATCCCGTACTCGGCCGTCACCCATCCCCGGCCCGAGCCCGCCATCCACCGCGGCACGCTGCTCTGGGCCGAGGCGGTGCAGATCACGCGGGTCTCCCCCATCGAGATCAGGGCCGAGCCGGTGGCAGTCCGGACGAAGCCGGGCTCGATGGTCACGGGCCGGAGCTCGTCGTGGCCGCGCCCGTAGCTGCGCCCGCGGGGGCTCATGCCGTCACCGCCGCGGCGAGCTCCACATGGACGACATCCCCGAGGGGCATCTGCAGGAAGCGGGTCCCGAGCGCCTTGAAGGTCTCGACGTCCCCCGTGCACTGGAAGCGGTAGTCGCCCTCATGGGTCCGCGGATTGAGCAGGCCGCGCGCCGCCAGCGCGCGCTCGACGCTGCGCGCCACCCCCGCCCCCGAGGTGACGAGGCTGACGCCTCGGCCGACGATGCGCTGGAGCATCGGGGCGATCAGCGGATAGTGCGTGCAGCCGAGGATGACCTCGTCGACCGCGGCCGCCCGCAGCGGGGCGCAGTACCCGCGCACGAGGTCGAGCACCGAGTCCTCGAACGGGGACCCCGCCTCGATGATCGAGGCGAGATCACGGCAGGCGACGCTCTCGAGGTGCACGTGCGGGTCGGCCGCGCGCACCGCGCGCTCGTAGGCACCGCTCGAGACCGTCGCGGGGGTGGCGAGCAACCCGATCCGCCCGTTCCTGCTTCCGGTGACCGCGAGCTGAGTCGCCGGGCTGATCACGCCGATGACGTCGATGTGCGCGGGGGCGAGGTGAGCCTCGAGGGTGTCGAGGGCGGCGGCGCTGGCTGAATTGCAGGCGACGACCAGCAGCTTTGCCCCGGCTTCGAGCAGGTGGTCGGCGATCTCGACCGCGAAGGTCCGGAGCTCGGCCTGGGTGCGCTCGCCGTAGGGCAGGCGCGCGGTGTCACCGAGGTAGACGTAGTCCTCGGTCGGCAGGGAGACGAGAAGCTCGTGGAGGACGGTGAGGCCACCGACACCGGAGTCGAAGACGGCGACGGGCTGCTCGGGCACAGGGGGCACGGCGCTCATGGTGTCAGAGCGGGTGGACTGGGCGCCGTGGGCACGCGTGCGTCCATGAATTAGTGTCGGCGGACCGTGCGCGCCCTTGTCGTCACCAACATGTACCCCACACCCGAACGGCCGGCGCTCGGGAGCTTCGTGCGCGACCAGGTCGAGGCGCTGCGAGCCCTGCCGGGGCTCGAGGTCGAGCTCTTGGCCTTCGCCCCGGGCGGATCCGAGGCCTACCTGCGCGCCGCCCGCGAGGTCCGCCGCCGCTTCCGCGGCCGGCCCTTCGACGTCGTCCACGCCCACTTCGGCCTCACGGCGTGGCCCGCCCTGCTCGCCCCCGCCCGTTTCCGGGCGCTGACCCTGCACGGGACCGACCTCTCCCACGCCCGGTCACGGGCGATCACCCGCGCCGTGCTCCCCTTCGTCGACCTCCTCGCCACCGTCTCGAGCTCGCTGGCGCGCGAGCTGCCGCGAGGCGCGGCGCACCGGGCCGTGGTCCTGCCCTGCGGTGTCGATACCGGCCGCTTTCGACCCATCCCCCGCGCCGACGCGCGCGCCGCCCTCGGGCTCGATCCCGCCGGGCGATACCTGCTCTTCCCCGCCGACCCAACGCGCCCCGAGAAACGCCACGACCGCGCCCTCGCGGTGGCCGGCGAGGTGCCCTTGCTCACCCTCGGCGAGATCGACCCGGCTCAGGTCCCGACGTGGGTAAACGCCGCCGACGCCGTGCTCGTCCCCTCCGAGCGAGAGGGGTTCGGCCTGGCCGTGCTCGAGGCGCTCGCGTGCGACGTTCCCGTGCTCGCCACACCCGTCGGCATCGCCCCGATCGCTCTCGCGGGGATCGAGGGGGCGCTGTGCGCGCCGTTCGATGCCGCGGCATGGCGCGCCGCCCTCGCCGGGCACCTCGCCGACCCTGACCCGCGTGTGCGCGGACGAGGCCGGGCGGAGCTCTTCTCGGCGGCGCGCATGGCCGCGCGCGTGGCCGCGGCCTGGCATGGCCTGCCGTACGGATCGTCACCTATACTCGGCCGCCTGAGCGCCCTCCGGCCCATGCAGGACGGCGAAACATGAGCGGCCTGATCGAATACTACGCGAGGCGCCGCCGCGCCCAGGCAGAGAAGCGGGCAGGGCAGGTGCCACTGGATGCCTGGGATCCGACGTCCCCGGGGCCAGAGCCCGACCCTGCCTCCGCGGCAGCGCCCGATCCCGCCGGCCAGAGCTCGGCGTGGACGAACGGGCACGTACGTAACGTACGGCCCGTGCGGCGCCCGAACGCTGCGCGGGCGGTGGAGGATGACGACCACCTTGGGTCCCGGAATGGAGCTGAGGCCGGGCGCGGCGGGAACGGCGTCGCGCCGAGCGACGGACGCGAATTCACCAGCTTCTACGACCGCGTCTCCGCCCGCGACTATCCGCCGACCGATGAGCACCCGGTCTCCCCCGCGCCCACCAAGCGCGAGCCCGGGCACGACGACCCGCGCCCCGAGCCCCGGGGGGGGTACGACTGGTTCACCGCCGATCCCGAACCCGAGCCGTTCGCCGCACCCGAACCCGAACCCCAGCCCGAGCCGGAGCCGGAGCCGCCGGCATCGGGCCACGTGATGGGGCAGAGCCGGCCCGACGCCGAGGTCGTCCCCGAGGCCCAAGCCACGCCGAGCGAGGATGTCGCCGAGCCTCGACCCGTCATCGACGAGTCGCCCACGGTCGAGCTCCAGGCCCTGACGTTCGAGGAGGCGGCCGAGGAGGCGCCGGTCGTCGAGCCGGCCCCGCAGCCCGACGAGGAACCGGCCGAGTCCGCACACCCCGCCCCCGAGCCCGAAGCCGTCGAGGAGCTCGAGCCCGCTCCCGAGCCCGTGGCCCACCAGTCGATCCAGTGGCCTCCTCCGAAGCCGCAGCCGATCGTGGAGTCGGTGGAGGTCGACGCGGAAGCGGCGGGCGCGGCGGAGCCCGCCGGTGCGGAAGCGGGGGCCGCGGCGGAGCCCGCCGGTGGCGAGGCTCAAGGCGCCGAGGCTCCAGCCGCGGCGGAGGCCGAGGTGGCGCCCAGCGAACGCGGCGTCGCGGAGCCCGCCGCCGCGGAGGCCGAGGCGACGCCCGCCGAGCCCGCGCCCGCCCCTCCCGAGCCGGCGGCCCAGGTCCAGTGGCGCCGCGCGCGGCCGACCGGGGCCGAGGCGCCACCCGAGCCCGCCGAGCCCGAATCCCCCGCCGAGCCCCAGCCAGCCGCCGCACCCGAGTCCACCCTTCACGCCGAGCCCACCGCGCCCCCGACGGCCCCGGAGCCGCTCACCGCCGCCGAGCCCACGCCATCTGCCGAGCCGGCGGCCCCCGCCGAGCCCACCGCCCGCGCGGACACCGCCGCCCGCGCCTTTCGCCGCGCCGTCGGGCGACGCAGCGCCCCGCCGCCGCAGCCCGACGAGCAACCCGCGCCTGCGCCACCGCCCTCCTTCGCCCCCATCCCTTTGCCGGCGCAGGACGAGCCGCCCCCCGACGAGCCCGCCGTCCGGCGCGCCAAGCGCACTGCGCCCCGCTGGGTCACAGAAACGACGTCGCGTGCCAAGGCCGAGCGCAAGGCCAAGGTCAAGGCCGGGCCCAAGGTCAAGGCCGAGCCCAAAGCCAAGCCCAGAAGCAGGCCCAGGCCCGAGCCCAAAACCAGGACGCGGCCGCGCCCCGAGCCCACGACCACCGCCACCGACGCCCCCCTCGGCTTCCGCGAGCGCGGCCGGCTCCGTCAGCGCGCGAGCTACCTCCGTCACCTCCGCGAGGTCCAGGTTCGCGAGCTCGGCGGGTTCGTGCTCGAGCTCTACCGGTTCGACCAGTGGCGCGGGGATCTCGTGGGTCTCAAGCTCGCCGAGGTGGCCGGGACCGACCGTGAGTTGCGCGCGCTCGAGAGCGTGCTCGGCGAGGAACGGCCGCTGCGGGAGGTGCGAGAGGCCGGGATCGGCGGCGTGTGCGGTAAGTGCGGCACGCTGCACGGAAGTGTCGATCGCTTCTGCCCGGGGTGCGGGGAGTCGCTCAAGGCAGGCGCCCCGCAACGTCGCCAGGCCCGGGGGCGCAGGGACCGGTGACGCCGCTCGCCGAGCGGCTCGCGACCGGGGAGACGGCTTGTCCGCAGTGCTCGGCCCGGCTCGCCCCCGATCAGGAGTGGTGCCTTGAGTGCGGCGCCGGGGTCAAGGTTCGGGTCCGGCCGGCCCCCGACTGGCGCGTGCCGGCGGCGATCGTCGCCGGCGTAGTCGTGCTCGTCGCCGTCGGCTTCGTGATCGTGCTCATCGCCCTCTCGAATACCGCCGACCGCAGCGCCGACCCGGCCACCACGCCCGCCACCACCACGCCCGCCACCACCACGCCCGCCACCACGACAACGCCGGGCACGACAACGCCGGGCACGACGACGCCGGGCACGACAACGCCCACCACGAAAGCCCCCGCGACCACGCCCACTTCCACCCCGCTGGCGACCTGGCCGGCGGGCGTGTCCGGATACACCGTCGTCCTCGGCGTCATCCCCTCAAAGTCGGCGGCCACGGCGAGCGCCAAGAAGATCGCCGCGACCGGTATCCCCGCCGGCGTCCTCTACTCGAGTGACTATTCGAGCATGCGCCCGGGTGACTGGATCGTCTTCTCGGGCACGTACACGACGCGGGCGCAGGCCGACACCGCCGCCGCCACGGCAAAGACCAAGGGCCAGCCCGGCGCTTACGCCTTCAGCGTCGTCCCCGCGGGTTAGGCCCGCCACCCAGGCCCGCCACCCGGGCCGCACCGCCCCCGCACCGCCCCCACCCCCACCCCCGCCCCGCCCCGCGCCCGCCCTCCCCGCCCGCGACATCCGCCGCCTGCTGTTGACTGCCGACCCTATGGTCATAGGCAGATCGAGGCGGTCGCTGGGCCGGCCGTTCGGATGGCTGTGGGCGGCGTACGCCGTCAGCGCTTCCGGCACCTCGCTGGCGTTCGGCGCCTTCCCGTTGATCGCCATCATCGTGCTCCACGCCGGTCCTGGAGAGGTGTCGGTGCTGGCGGCGGCCGGGCTGGCGGTGGCGGCCGTGGTCGCGGTGCCGCTCGGGCCGTGGGTCGAGTTCCGGCGCAAGCGGCCGGTGATGGTGGCCATGGATCTCCTCCGCTTCGCCGCCCTCATGAGCGTCGCCGCCACCTTCGCGCTCGGGTGGCTCACCTTTGCCCAGCTCCTCGTCGTCTCGGTCCTCGTCGGCGCCGCCAACATCGTCTTCAAGACGGCCAGCGGCGCCTACCTCAAGGCGCTCGTCAAACCCGAGGACCTCCTCATCGCCAACGGGCGCTTCGAGTCGACGACGTGGACGACGATCGCGCTCGGACCGCCGCTCGGCGGGGCGGCGATCGGGCTCTTCGGGCCGGTGACCACCGTGATCGCCGATGCCGTGAGCTACCTGCTCTCGGCCCTGGGGATCCGCGCCATCGGCACGACCGAGGCCCACCCCGAGCGCACGGACGACGACCCGCGGCTGCGCGCCGGCGACGTCCGAGACGGCTGGCGCTACATCCTCACGCACCCGGCCCTGCGCCCGCTCTTCTTCAACACCATCGTCGTCAACGGGCTGATCATGGCGGTCGCGCCCGTGATCGCCGTGCTCATGCTCGGCCGCCTCGGGTTCGCGCCCTGGGAGTACGGACTGGCCTTTGGCCTGCCCTGCGTCGGCGGCCTGATCGGCTCACGCCTGGCCCGCCGGCTCGTCGCCCGCTACGGGCAGCACCAGATCCTCCGGAGCGCCGGGGCGGTGCGCGCGTGCTGGCCCGTCGGTCTCGCCTTCGTCGGGCGCGGGGTGGCCGGGCTCGTGCTCGTCATCGCCGTCCAGCTCTGCCTCGTCACCTCGGTGGGCGTCTTCAACCCGGTGCTCGCCACCTACCGGCTCGAGCACACCGAGACGAAGCGGATCGCCCGCACCCTGTCCGCCTGGTCGGTCACCGGCAATCTCGCCATCGCCGCCCTCACCGCCGTATGGGGTTTGCTCGCCGGCCTCACCAGCCCCCGTACCGCGATCGCCCTCGCCGGCCTCCTCCTCCTCGCCACCCCGCTCCTCCTCCCCCGGCGCCAGACCGCGTCACGCGCGCTGACGGCGACCGCGTAGCCGATCGAGCGGTCGGGCGAGCCACGCCCCGATCCGGTACCGGCGGGTACTCCGCAGCGCCCGGTGGGCGGCGTCTAAGCGCGCGAGCCGCTCGTGACAGGCACGCAGCTCCCGGTCGAGCTCGCCCGCGTGCTCGTTGGCACGCTCGAGCTCCGCCTCGAGCCCGGCGACACGGGATTGCAGCGCACTCACCTCGCCCATCACGTCGCGGGTCCGCGCCGACGCATTCCACTCCGCGCGCACGAGACGGGCGAGCTCGTCGACGGGCGCCGCGGGCATGGGCGGGGCCCCGCCCAGTCGCTGGATGAGCTCGACGAGCTCGACGGCGTGGCGCGAGGCGCTGTGGTGGGAGACCGCGAGGTCGCGTCCCACCTCACCGAGGTGCTCGTCCCAACCCGAGAGGTCGGCGGCGAGCCCTCCGGCGTCGACCGCTCGGCCGCTCCCTCCCCCGGCGAATCCGTCGGCCTCGAGGGCGGCGTAGGACTCGCCGGTGACCCAGCCGTCGCCGCCCGCCACCCCGAAGACGTAGGCCGCGCGCCCCGAGGCCATGGCCTCGAGGACCCCGCGGCCGGTGGAGATGACGATCTCGGCCTCGTCGATCGCCAGCTCGGGACTCGAGCTCTGCCGCCCCCCGAACCCGAGCCGTGCCAGGCTCACACCCGCGGCCCGGCACGCCTCCTCGATGACGCGCGCACGCGTACCCTGGAGGTCGTTCTGGAGCACGAGGACACGCGGGGGCCGGCGTTGGGGGAGGTAGAGCGAGCGGAAGCAGAAGCGCTCGAGATCGATCGGCTGGCGCAGACGGACGACTTCGGGTCGCCACCCGAGCTGCTCCATACGCGCGTGCACCCGCTCGTTGAGCGCGACCACGGCGTGGCAGGCGCCCTCGACCTGGGGCGGGGTCTGCAGGGGGAACCCGATCGAGTGCGCGACGAAGACGCGGACGGCGTCCGGATAGCGTGCGGCCATCTCGTAGGCCGTCGCCGCGTCCTGGGCGAGCACGGCGTCACAGCTCCCGGGCAGCTCGGTGCCCGCCTCGAGCACCCGGACGCCGCGGGCGCGAGCGAAGTCGGCCATGGGCCCGAGCCTCGAGGCGTGGACCGTCACCGCATGGCCGAGTCGCTCGAGCGCCTCCGCCACTGTGAGCATGTAGGTCTCGGTCCCGTAGTAGCCGGCGAACGCCGCGTGGGTGATGAGGATGCGCACCGAGCGCGCAGACTACGGCCCGTCGAGCCCGGCCCGCGAAGCCCGCCCACTCCGCTCCGTAGCATCGCCAATGTGGATGACCGTCCCGATCCACTGGCGGACCTCGAGGTCATCGAGTTCGGCTCGCTGTCGCCCGAGCTCCGGGCCGAGCTCGAAGGGGACGAGCCCGACCCGTTCGACGCCGAGGGCATCGAGCTCGAGTTCCGCGCCAAGCCTCACCATGTCGCCCTGCGCAACCCCGACGGGCGCCTGGTCGCCTCGACGGGCCTCATCGAGGTCGAGGTCGAGGTCGCGAGCGAGCACTTTCCCGTCGTCGGCTTCGGCGGGGTGATCGTCAACGCGCGCTACCGTGGCCGCGGCCTGGGCCGCAGCGTCGTGCACGAGGCGCTGAAGAAGGCACAAGGCATGGGTCCCGCCTTCGCCCTGCTCTTCTGCCACCCGAGCCGGGCCGGCCTCTACCGGCGCCTCGACTTCGCCCCCGTCGATTCGCCCGTGTCGGTCGAGCAGCCCCAGGGAAGCGCCGAGATGCCCGAGTACACGATGTGGCACCCGCTCACACCCGGCGCCACCTGGCCCGCCGGCCCGGTCGTCGTCCGCAGCCTGCCTTTCTGACTACGAGGACCGCTTGGACTGCCAGAAGGCGATCTCGCCGCCGGCGCCAGTGGCGACGACGCTGCGCCAGCCCGCCGGCCCTTCGCGCGGGCCGAGGAGGACCGATGCGCCGAGGACGCGTGCGTGATCGGTGGTGGCATGGATGTCGGCGACCTCGACGTAGGGAAGCCACATCGGCCGGGGGACCGGGCATTCGACGATCCCGCCCCCGATTCCTCGGCCAAGGTCTAGCGCCAGGTAGGACCCGTGGCGGGTGTCAATCCGCTCCCGGCGCCACCCGCACAGCTCCGCGTAGAGAGCGCCCGCGCCCGAGAGATCCCCGGTGTGGAGCTCGAGATGCCTGACTTGGTTGAGGACGGATCGCGACATGTCGTGCCCTGTGACTGGCGCAGTAGGTAAAACTCATCGGTGCGATGAGTTTCGTCCGCTCCATCGGTCTAGGCTGTTGATCCATGTCCAGCGGTTCGACAGGCACGACGTCTCAGGAGCAGGGGCTGCTCGAGCGGGCGCGGACGGGTGACGAGGGCGCTTTCGGGCGGCTCGTCGAACCCCGCCGCGGCGAGCTCCACGCCCACTGCTACCGGATGCTCGGCTCGGTTCACGACGCCGAGGACGCCCTCCAGGACGCGATGCTCCGCGCCTGGCGCGGGATCGGCAAGTTCGAGGGGCGCAGCTCCTTCCGCTCGTGGCTCTACACGATCGCCACCAACGCATGTCTGGATCAGATCTCCCGGCGTCCCAAACGCGTGCTCCCGATCGACTACGGCCCCGCCTACGATCCCCATCGGGCTCCCGGCGAGCCGCTCGTCGAGTCGGTGTGGATCGAGCCCTACCCGGACGAGATCCTCGGCATCGAGGACGGCCTCGCCGCCCCCGCCGCCACCTACGAGCGCCGCGAAGGCGTCGAGCTCGCCTTCATCGCCGCCCTCCAGCATCTGCCCGCCACCCAGCGCGCCGTCCTCATCCTCCGCGAGGTGCTCGGGTTCTCGGCCAAGGAGGTCGCCGCCGTGCTGGAGAGCACCGTGGCTGGGGTGAACAGCGCCCTCCAGCGTGCCCGCGCCGCCGTCGAGGAGCGCGTCCCCGACCAGAGCCAGCAGGAAACGCTGCGCACGCTCGGCGACGACGCCGTGCGCGAGCTCGTCGACCGCTACGTCGATGCCTGGGAGCGCAACGACGTCAAGGCCTTCACCGCCATGCTCGCCGAGGACGCGACGTTCGCGATGCCGCCGCTCGCGAGCTGGTACCACGGCCGCGAGGCGATCGAGCAGTGGGCGATCGGCTGGCCGCTTTCGGGCGCCTGGCGTTGGCGGGCGATCCGGACGACGGCCAACGGGCAGCCGGCGCTCGGCTTCTACTCCTGGAACGACGAGCATCAGGCCTACCTCCCCTTCGCTCTCAACGTCCTCACCCTGCGCGGCAGCCAGGTCAGCGACGTCACCGCCTTCATCGCCCGTGCCCCCGAGGCCGACTCGCCCGAGGCCTTCGAGCGCTACCCCGACGAGCCCGTCGACGAGGGCAAGGTCGAGGACGTGTTCGGGCGCTTCGGGCTTCCCGGCCGGCTCGAGTAGATCACTCGGGGGGCGTCGCCACTCCGATCCGGTAGGCGTAGGCGACGGCCTGGGCGCGGTCGCGCAGGCCGGCCTTGGCGAACAGGTGATTGATGTGGGACTTCACCGTGGTCGGGCTGACGAACAGGCGCTCGGCGATCTCGGCGTTGGACAAGCCGTCGGCGATGAGCCCGAGGACCTCGGCCTCGCGGGGCGTGAGCCCGTCGGGAAGGTCGGCCTCCTGGCACCCGCCATCCTCCTCGGAGCCCGCCCCCCGGCCCACGGCCCCGGGCCCGGCCCCGGCACCGGCCCCGGCGCCGGCCCCGGCGCCGGCGCCGGCGGCGAGCGCGGCCACCACGTGGTGCTGCACGGCCGGGTCGAGGGTGGCCTCGCCGGCGGCGACGGTGAGGATGGCGGTGCGGATGTCCTCGGCGCCGGCGTCCTTGGTCAGGTAGCCGCGCGCGCCCGCACGCAGGGCGCCGAGCACGCTCTCGTCGTCGGCGAAGGTGGTTAGGGCGATGACGCGGGCCTCGGGCAAGCGCTCGCGCAGAGCCTGGGTGGCGGCGATCCCGTCCATGCGCGGCATCCGCAGGTCCATGAGCACGACATCGGGCACGTGCGCGAGGGCGAGGGACACCGCCTCCTCGCCGTCCGAGGCCGAGCCCACGAGCTCGATCCCGCCGAGGAGACCGAGCAGGGTCGCCAGGCTCTCGCGCACGAGGCGCTGGTCGTCGGCGAGGAGGACGCGCACCGGCGGGGCGTCCGGGACCGGCGTGGTCATGCCGGCAGCACCAGCTGCACGCGGAAGCCGTCCTCGGTGGGCTCGGCCACCAGCGTGCCCCCGAGGAGCTCGGCGCGCTCGCGCATCCCCGTCAGTCCGTACCCGGCGCCCGCCGAAGCCACGGCTCCGCCCGCCCCCGAACCCCCGCCTCCGCCCACGGCCACGGCCGCCGCCGCGGCCCCATGGTCCTCGACCACCAGCGCCACGGCGTCCGGCTGGTAGTCGAGCCGCACCTCGATCCGGTCGGGCGTGGCGTGGCGCCTGACGTTGGTGAGCGCCTCCTGGGCGGTCCGGTAAACGGCCAGCCGAGCGTCGGCGGGAAGCTCGCGCGGCTCGCCGCGGACGTCGACGGTGACGGGCAGGCCGCTCTGCTCGGCCACCGCCTCGGCCAGGCTCTGGACGCGCTCGGGGCCGGGCAGGGCATCCCCGCGCGCGGCCGAGATCGCCCGCCGCGCCTCCTCGAGGCCGCCGGCGGCCAGGCCGTGGGCCTGATCGATGGCGCGCGAGACGTCGGCGTCGACGCCGCGGTCGTGGGCGAGCAGTCGCGTGCTCTCGAGCTGCAGCGCCAGTGCCGACAGCGTGTGGGCGAGGACGTCGTGCATCTCCCGGGCCAGGCGTCCCCGCTCGGCGGCGGCGGCGGCGCGGGCCTCGGCGGCCTGCGAGGCCTCGAGCGCCACGTTCTGCTCGCGCATGCGCCGGACCTGGCGCATGACGAGGAACCACGGGACGGCGCCGATCAGCGTTCCCACCGCCTGGCCCCAGTGGTTGCTGAACGCGGCCACGACCCCGAGGACGGCGAGGTTCAGGCCGAGCGTCCACACGGCGAGCTTGCTGGGCAGACGCATGGCCGCGACCACGGCGACGTAGTAGGGGGTCGCCTCCCACAGGCCGTTGGGCTGGACGGCGGCGAGGACGGCAGCCGAGGCAGTGGTCACCGCGAAGGCCACGAGCCGCGCCCGCAGTCCCCGGTTGAAGGCGCGGGGATTGTTGACGAACAGGCTCACGATCAGGGTGATGAGCGCGAGCAGGATCGTCAGGCCGCGGCCTTCGAACGAGGGGTGCGTCCGCGTCGTGGCGGTGGCGATGACGATGAGGAGCAGGTAGCCCACGCCGAGCATGCGCAGGAACACGAGCTCGGGGGGCACCGGCTCGTTGGACGCCGTCCATACGCCCGGGTGGGCGAAGTAGCGCCAGATCCGCTTGGCGAGCCAGATCATCGTCCGCAAACGATAAGCCCCGCACGCGCATGCGTCATCGGCTCTCGGGTGGATCGCCGCCGCCGCGCCCTCCACCCTGAGGTGGAGGGAAAAGTTCCTCCTCCGGGCCGATGACGGAGAGCGCTCCGACACCTACTCTGCCTGACCATGATCACCAACTCGCTCGACGCCGCCGTCGCCCAGCGTTTCGCTGCCTCCCAGCCCGCCGAAGCGGTCGTCGAGGTCTCGGGACTGCGCAAGCGCTACGGCGACCACGAGGCCGTCCGGGGCATCGACCTCGAGGTCGCGCGCGGGGAGATCTTCGCCTTCCTCGGCCCCAACGGGGCGGGCAAGACGACCACGGTGGAGATCCTCGAGGGCTTCCGCCGCCCAGACGCCGACGGCGGCAGCGTGCGGGTCCTCGGCGAGGATCCCGCCCGCGCCGGGCGGGCGTGGCGCGAGCGCATCGGCATCGTCCTGCAGGAGTCGGCGCCCGAGGCGGGACTCACCGTGCGCGAGTGCCTCGAGCTCTACGCGGGCTACTACCGCGCGCCGCGGCCGATCGAGGAGACCCTCGAGCTCGCGGGGCTGACCGAGGTCGCCCGCCAGCGCGCCGCCTCGCTCTCCGGCGGCCAGCGCCGCCGGCTCGACGTCGCCCTCGCGCTCATCGGCGACGCCGAGCTCATCTTCCTCGACGAGCCCACCACGGGCTTTGACCCCACCGCGCGCCGCGCCGCCTGGGAGGTCATCGACGGCCTGCGCCGCCTCGGCAAGACGGTCTTCCTGACCACGCACTACATGGAGGAGGCCGAGCGCCTGGCCGACCGGATCGCCGTCATCGCCGCGGGCCGGATCATCGCCGAGGGAACGCCGCGCACCCTCGGCGGCCGCGACTCCTCCGAGGCGCGCATCACCTTCACGCCACCCCCCGGCACCAGCGCCGCCGCCGAGCTGCCGCCCCTGCTCGCCGAGCGCGCCGAGCCGCAGAGCGACGGGCGGGTGTCGTTCCCGAGCACGAGCGTCGCCGCCGACCTGCACGCCCTCTCGGGCTGGGCGCTCGAGCGCGGCCTCGAGCTCGCCGACCTCGAGGTCCGGCGCGCCACCCTCGAGGACGTCTATCTCGCCCTCGTCGCCCAAAACCAAGAATCAAGGCGCTGAGGGACATGCTCTTGCTCATCCGCCACCTGTTTCGCATCTGGAAGCGCCGCAAGGCGACCGCCGCGCCGCCCGCAGCGCCCGCAGCGCCCGCAGCGCCCGCGGCGCCGCGTCCGGGCAGCGGCCCCACCCCGGCGGCGCGCGGCCCGCTGGCCCTACTCGCCCACGAGGCTCGCTACGACACCCTGGCGAGCATGCGCAACCCGCGCGCGCGCTTCTTCACCTTCATGTTCCCGGTCCTCCTGCTCGTCATCTTCTCGAGCGTCCTCGGGCACGGGAAGAGCACCGTCGTCGACGGCACTCATGTCTCGCTCTCCCGCTACTTCGTCGGGGGCATCATCGCGATGTCGATCATCACCGCCGCCTACGCCGGTCTCGTCGTCACCATCGCCACCGCCCGCGAGGCCGGCGTCCTCAAGCGCCGCCGTGCCACCCCGGTGCCCCCGATCATCCTCATCGGCGGCCAGGCCATCGCTACCCTCCTCACGGCGGGAATCGCCTCGCTCCTCCTCCTCCTCGTGGCCCGGGTCGGATACGGGATCGGCTTCTCGGCGGGAGCGCTCGCGGCCATGGCCATCGCCGCCGCCGTGGGGACTCTCGCCTTCGCCTGCCTGGGCTTCGCCGTCGCCGGGCTGATCGGATCGCCCGACGCCGCGCAGCCCATCGTCCAGGCGACGATGCTCCCCCTCTACTTCATCTCCGGGGTCTGGATCCCAACCGCAGACCTCGCCCCGACGCTCCGCCACATCGCCGATGTGTTTCCCATCGAGCACCTGGCGGCGGCGCTCCATCTCGCCTCGGTGCGAGGATCGTTCTCCGGTGCCCTGGCACCAAGCGACCTCCTCGTGCTCGCGGCGTGGGCGATCGCGGCGTCGGTGTTCGCCGCTCGTCGCTTCAGCTGGCTTCCGGTGGCGGCCGGCGTATGAAGACCACTATGATGGCACCCGGGAAGGGTTGGACTGGGTGCCTGTTCGGGTCAGGTGGCGTGCGCACACGCGACGTGGCCGGGGCCAACAAGCACGGACCAGGAGTCGCGAAATGCTGAAACTCACCCGCTGGTGCATCGCCCACCGCCGTTTCGTCCTCGTCGCCTGGGTGGCCGTCGCCGTCATCGCCACCGTTCTCGCCGGAGCCGCGGGACGTAACTACGCGACCGACTTCAGCCTGCCGGGAACCGAGTCCCAGCACGCTCTCGATCTCTTGAAGGCCGACTTCAAGGCTCAGTCGGGCGACGTCGACACCGTCGTCTTCCACACCACTCGGGGCACGATCGACTCGCCCGCCGTTCGCGACGCGATGACCAAGGTGCTCCAGCAGGTGAGCAAGGACCCCCATGTCGTCTCGGTCCTCAGCCCGTACACCACGGCGGGAGCGGTCGAGGTCTCCAAGAACCGCACCACCGCCTTCGCCACCGTCAACTACGACAAGCGCGCCAACAACCTTCCCAACGCCACCGGCAAGCCCGTCCTCAATCAGATCAACGCCGTCCACGTCCCTGGTCTCCAGGTCGCCGCCGGCGGCCAGGTCATCGAGCAGGCCGAGGGCTTCAGCATCGGCCCGGCGACCGGCGTCGGCGTCATCGCCGCGCTCATCCTCCTCCTCATCACCTTCGGCTCGCTCGTCGCCGCCGCCATGCCTCTGGTCACGGCCGGTCTTGGCCTGATCACGGGGACCGCCCTGATCGGCCTCGCCACCCACATCACGAGCATGTCGAACGTCTCGCCCGAGCTGGCGCTGATGATCGGCCTCGGGGTGGGGATCGACTACGCCCTCTTCATCGTCACCCGCTTCCGCGAGAACTACCTCCAGTTCGGCGACGTCCAGCGCTCGGTGCTCGAGGCCATGGACACCTCCGGGCGCGCGGTGCTCCTCGCCGGGGCGACGGTGGTCATCGCCCTGCTCGGGATGTTCGCCACCGGGGTGAGCTTCATGTACGGGCTGGCCATCGCCTCGGTGCTCACGGTGCTCCTCGTCATGGTCGCCTCCCTGACCGTGCTCCCGGCCATCCTCTCGCGCTTCGGCCACCGGCTCGTGCGCGTCAAGGGCGCCCGCACGGGTCGACTCGGCACGGGTCGACTCGGCCGCCGCGCGGCGGCGCCGCCCGCCGTGGGGACGGTCACCGCCGACCCCACCGTGGCCACGGTCACCACCGACCCCACCAAGTCCCGCTGGCGCGAGTGGAGCCAGCTCGTGCAGAGGCGGCCGTGGCCGCTGGCCGCGGTCTCGCTCATCGTCATGGTGGCGGTCCTCCTCCCCGTATTCGCCCTGCGTCTCGACACCAGTGACGCGGGCAACGATCCAAGCAACACGAGCTCGCGCCACGCCTTCGATCTCCTCGCCCAGG
>DASZKU010000042.1:0-15811 GCA_035552815.1 Solirubrobacteraceae bacterium
TCTGGCCGGTGGCGCAGAGGATGAGCTCGGGGTAGGCGGGAGCGCCGTAGTCGTAGACCTGGAAGACGTGAAACCCGGGTCGGGCGTGGGTGATGGCGACGCCCTCGTCGTTCCAGAACGCGGTGGCGGCGGCGACGCGCCCGGCGAGGAGGTCGGGGACGGCGTTGAAGCCGATGGTGATGTCGTGGAGCTTGCGGGTGTCGCCGCCGGCGCCCGAGACGATCGAGTCGAGGACTGCGTAGTCGCTGGGGGCGCCGGTGACGCCCACGGTGCGGCCGTCGAGCTGGCGCGGGTTGCCGATCGCGGGTGCGGCGATCACGGCGGCGAGGGGGCGCTCGACGATGGGCATGATCCCGACGATGTCCTGGCCGCGCTCGCGGGCGATGGCGAGGTCGTGGATGTCGAGGATGGCGAAGTTGACCCGCCCCGTCTCCAGGAGCTTGATCGAGTCTGTCGAGGCGGCCGGCGCCACCACGTGGAGCCTCACGCCGGCGGCGACGTCGTAGCCCCGCGCGAGCGCGGCGTAGATGCCCGTGTGGATCGCGTTGGGGGTGAAATCGAGGATCAGCGTGGCCGTCTTCAGGGCGTGGGAGCCCGCGGGGGCCGTGGATCCGCAACCCGCGAGCGCGAGCGTCGCGGCGGCCAGCACGGCGGGGGAGCGGAGCCGCATGGCGGGGAGGATATGTCCTCGCCCGCCGCCTCCCGGAAGGCCCGCGAGCCGCCCCGCGTAGAATTCACCGGGCGTATGCGCCGCCGGGTCACGTTCAGTCGGAACATCACGCTGTCCCTGTCGCGTACCTGCCGGTGCTACTGCAAGTACTGCGCCTTCGCCACCCACAAGCCCCATCTTCACGAGCCCGAAGAGGTGCAGGCGATGCTCGAACGGGCGGCGCGGCGCAACGTCAAGGAGCTCCTCGTCCTCACCGGCGAGAACCCCGAGCACCACCCCGGCGTCGCCGCCCGCCTGCACGAATACGGCCACGAGGACTTCACCTCCTACGTGGCGTGGGCGTGCGAGCGGGCGCTCGAGCTCGGGATCCTGCCCCACACGAACCTGGGTGTCCTCCCGCCCGAGGACCTGGCCCGCTTGCGCGAGGTGACCGCCTCCCAGGGGCTGATGCTCGAGTCGATCTCCGAGCGGCTCATGGAGACCGTGCATGCGGGATCGCCGACCAAGCATCCCCAACGCCGGCTCGCCACCATCCGCGCCGCCGGCGAGCTCAGGATCCCCTTCACGAGCGGCATTCTCGTGGGGATCGGCGAGACCGAGGAGGAGCGCATGGCCTCGCTCGCGGCGCTCGCCGAGGTCCACGCCGAGCACGGTCACATCCAGGAACTCATCCTCCAGAACTTCGTGCCCCATCAGAGCTACTACGGGCGCGAGCCCGCCGAGATCGCCACCGCGGCGGCCGAGGAGTACTGGCGCACCGGGGTCCAGAGCGGACCTGCGGAGCAGGCGCCGTCGTGGGCGTCGGAGGTGACGATCGAGGACATGAAGCGCCTGATCGGCGAAGCGCGGCGGCTCCTCCCCGACGTGGGCATCCAGGTCCCCCCCACCCTGTCGGACTGGTGGGTCGAGCTCGTGCGCGCCGGCGCCACCGACCTCGGGGGCCTGAGCGCCAACGGCGACCACATCTCCCCCGAGCACCCCTTCCCGAGCCCGCACCAGGTGCGCAAGCTGCTCCAGGCCGAGGGCTTCGCGCTCACCGAGCGCCTGTGCGTGTATCCCGAGTACATCGCCCCCGAGTTCGTCGCCCAGGGCGTGCTCGACGTGATCAAGACCAAGTACTGGTCGTTCATCCCCCGGCGCGGCTCCGGGCGCCGTAGCGACATCAGCGTCGCCGACGACGCGGCCCCACGTGCCATCGAGCGCGCGCGCGAGGGCCACGAGCTCACCCCCGAGGAGCTCACGGCGCTGTTCTCCGAGCGCCGCCCGGCGGTGATCGAGGAGATGCGCGCCGCCGCCGACGAGCTCCGCTCCGAGCTCGCGGGAGAGACCGTCACCTTCGTGGTCAACCGCAACATCAATGTCTCCAACATCTGCGTGGTGGGCTGCGCCTTCTGCGGCTTCGGCCAGGGCCGGCGCTCACCCGACGCCTACGAGCACTCCGAGCACGAATTCGTGCGCCGGGTCCAGGAGGCCGTCGACTTCGGGGCCACCGAGATCTGCATCCAGTCGGGCATCCACCCCGACTGGGGCCTCGAGGACTACGAGCACTGGCTGCGCCTCGCGCAAGCGGTGGCGCCGCACATCCACCTCCACGCCTACTCGCCGATGGAGGTCGCGCACATGTGCGACGTCAGCGGCCTCGAGCCGCGGGCGGTGTTCGAGCGCCTGCGCGCGGCCGGACTCGGCTCGACCCCGGGCACCGCCGCCGAGGTCCTCCACGACGGCGTGCGCGAGCGCATCTCTCCCAACAAGCTTCCCGTCTCCCGCTGGGTCGAGATCATCGAAGCTTGCCACTCCGAGGGCATCCGCTCTACCGTCACCGTCATGTTCGGCCACATCGAGGAGCCGTGGGAGCTCGCCGAGCACATGCGCGTGGTGCGTACCCTGCAGGCGCGGACGGGAGGCTTCACCGAGTTCGTGCCCCTCTCCTTTATCCCCTTCCACACCCTGCTCGGGCGCACCCACGGTGTCGAGGAGATCTCGCGCGAGGAGAACCTCAAGCACACGGCCGCCTTCCGGCTCGCCCTCGGCCACACGATCCCCAGCCTCCAGGCGAGCTGGGTGAAGATGGGCCTCGACGCCGCCACCGAGGCGCTGAGCTGGGGCGTCAACGACCTCGGCGGGACGCTGATGGAGGAGAGCATCAGCCGCCTCGCCGGCTCCTATCACGGCGTCAAGCTCGAGCCTGAGGACCTCGTCGGGGCCGCGCACCGCGCCGGCCGGCCCGCGGCCGAGCGAACGACGCTGTACGAGATCCGGCGCCGCTACGAGCTGCCGGCACGCGTGTAGCGGCGATGGCCGCTACCCCGGAAGCACCCACGCCGACCACCGATGCGCGCCCGCGCGCTCTCTTCGCCGGCGTCGAGCCGATCGAGGTCTTCGTCGACCTGCTCGCGCGCGTCGAGACCGAGACGACGGCGACCGAGTTCTACGACCGCATCTGCGAGGCCATCTGCCGCCTGACGACGATGCGCCGCGCCGCCATCTTCCTCGCCGACCTCGGCCGCCGTCGCGTGCGGGCGGTCGGCGCCCACGGGACCTCATTCTCCCAGCTCGCGGCGCTGCGACCGACCCTGGTCGACACCCCCATCGCCCAGCAGGCCCTGCTCGAGGACAGCGTCGTCGTCGTCTCCGAGCGGATCGAGGAGGCGGTGCCGCCCGAGTACGCACGGCTGCTCGGGATCACCACCCTCGTGTGCACGCCTCTGAGCGCCGCCGGCCGCGCCTACGGGGTGATCTGCGCCGATCGCGGCGGCGGCCAGTTCGATCTCTCCGACGGCGAGCGCCACCTGCTGTGGACGCTGGGGAAGATGGCCGCGCTCGTGGCCACGGCGCGCAACTCGACACGCCAGCAGGAGCGCGCGCGCCGGCTCGGCGAGCGGCTCGACCTCGCGCGCGAGATCCACGAGCGCGTCATGCAACGCCTGTTCGGGGTGTCGCTGGCCCTGAGCGCGGGGGAGCCCCTGTCCGACGCGGAACGCGAGCGCTGCCGGGTCGAGATGGTCGAGGCACTCGCCGATCTCCGGCGTGCCCTCGAGCGCCCGCTGGCGCCGCTCCCGCGCGAGACGGGGACGACGCTGGCCAACGAGCTCGAGCGCCTGGCCCGAGCCCCCGGCCCAACGGTGAGCGTGTCGTGGCCGGCCGGGCTCGTCGTCCCGCCCGACCTCGAGCCTTTGGCCCAGTCGGTACTCGCCGAGGCGATGCGCAACGTCCATAAGCACGCCCGCGCTTCCGGCGTCGAGGTGGCGGTGCGCCGCGACGAGGACACCTTCACCCTCGAGGTGCGCAACGACGGGCTCAGCGCCGCCGCGGGGCGTCCCGGGGGCGCCGGCGGGATGGGTCTGCGCCTGGCCGCCTTCGAGGCCCTCCAGGTCGGCGGCGTCGTCGAGTTCGGGCCCACCGGGGACGGGGTATGGCGGATGCGGCTCGTGGTGCCGGTGGAAAGCGCGGCATGACCGAGGTTCCCGCCGCCGCCGACGAGCGCCGCCTCCAGGTCCTCGTCGTCGACGACCACGACGTCGTCCACTGGGGCTTCCGCGTCCTCCTCGGCAAGCAGCCGTGGGTCGACCGCTGCCTGGCCGCTCGGACCGGTGCCGAGGCCGTCGAGCTCGCGCGGCGCTACAAGCCCGACGTCGCCCTCGTCGATCTCTTCCTCGCCGGCGAGTCGGGCGCCGACGTGTGCGAGGCGATCCGCGAGGCCTCATCGACGACGCGCGTGCTCCTCATTTCGGGCGCCGGGAAGATCTCGCCCTACGCGGCCCGGGCCGCGGGCGCCTCGGGCTTCGTCTCCAAGGACTGGGACGCCCACGATGTCGCCATGGCCGTGCGCATGGTCGGACTGGGAATGACCATGTTCCCGCCCCGCGCCGAGCAGCCCTCGACGCTCCTCACCGAACGCGAGCGCGAGGTCCTCGATCTCATCGCTGCGGGCTCGACGAACCGGGAGATCGCCGAGCGGCTCTTCCTCTCCCCGCACACGATCAAGGAGCACACGAGCACGCTCTATCGGAAGCTCCGGGCCCGCAACCGCGCCGAGGCGGTGCAGCGGGCCCAGCGCATCGGCCTACTTGGATAGGGCCGAGCGCTACTTCTTCTTGTGGTGCTTGGAGGTGGTGATGGTGATCGACCGCGACGTCTTTTCGAGGTGGCCATCGACCTTGGTCGCGACGAGGAGCTTGGCGCCCTTGACGTGACCGTGGTGGGCGGAGAGGTACTTCTTGCCCGCCTTGGTGAGCTTGACGGCGAGCTTGTCGGCGCCCTTCTTCTTGATCTTGAAGGTGCCCGACGCGAGGGTGACGATCTTCGCCTTCTTCTTCTTTTTCTTGTCGGCGCTCACTCGGGCCGCGCTCGCCGCGGTGGCCGGCGGGTCGATGGTGATGGTGATGGTCACCGTGCACGGCGTCACCGCGCAGGTCACGGTGATCGTCACCGTGGTCCCGTTGCTCGAGCCACCACCGCCGGCCGTGGCGGCCGCCACGACCCTCAGCACCTCGGAGCCGCAGGTGCTCACGGCGGGGACGTTGAGAACGTCGCCACTGTAGGCCGCCTCCCAGTAGTAGGTGCCCGGTGCGAGCGCCGTGGTCACGGCGAGCGAGGGTCCGGCGAGGCCGGCGCTGACGGCGGCCGTGCCGCCATGGAAGACCTCGCTGGCCGCGGTGCACGACGAGCTCGAGAACAGTCCGTAGCTCATCGTCCCCGTCGCCACGCTCCCGTGCGCGCCAATGACGCTGGCGCGGTCGGCTTCGCCGATCGTCCCGGCCGGGACGGTGATCGAGGCGCCGGTGGTGACTCCGGCGGTCTGGCTCGTGGCGATCGTCGTGGGGGTGGGGATCGGCGTGAGATTGGCGAGCTCGAGGCCACTGGAGTCGTTGAACGCGATCACACCCGATACGCCTGCGCCCTGGTCGACGGTCGCGACGCTGGCCTGGCCGCCGTAGCCACTGGCGCGCGTCGCCACCGGGCTTGGCCCGGCGAACGCGGCGCCGCCATTGGTCGAGACGAAGGCGTCGAGCACGTCAATGCCGCCGGCGGTCACGTCGGGCCAGATCGCCACGACCTTCCCGCCTGGGGTAGTGGCAAGTCCTCCGCCCTCGTCGAAGCCTGAGACCGGATTGGTGAGCAGGGTCACGGGTGCAGCGAAGGTGTGGCTGGTGGCGCTGTAGCTGCGCACGTCGACCGCCGTCGGCTCGGCGGCGTTCGAGGGGACGGAGCCATCGGCGCTCAGCAGGTAGAGACCCCCCGGTCCGCCGGCGAGAGACGGCGTCTGACCGACGCCCACGGACACCGGTCCGCTCCAGTTCGCCTGCGAGTCCATGCTCCCTGAGCCGTTGTAGTAGTAGTAGTCGAGCGACGCCGGGCTCGAGAGGTTCCAGTAGGCCTCGACGGGATTGCCGCTCTGGTCGACGGCGAGCGAGCCGCTCTCGACGCCGCCGGCGCCGGGGTTGTTGAAGACGAAGGTCTGACCGGCGCTCCCGGTAAGTGGCGTCGAGTCGAACGAGAGACCGACGTTGACGCCTCCGATGAGCAGATTCGAGCCCTGCAGGAGCACGGACTCCGGGCCGGTCTGGTCATAGCCGTTGGCGATCACCGCTCCGCTGCCGAACGTCGCGCCGCCGTCGGTCGAGGTCCACACCACGGTGTCGCCGTCGACGTAGCGCGGCCCGACCACGTACACGGTGCTTCCCGCCCCGAGGATGGGGAAGTTCCCCGAGGTACCGTTGTCGGCCGGCCCGTTGGGCCCGGGCAGGGTGAGCGACACGGGACTCGCGCACGTCGACCCGAGCGCGAACTTGCAGAACACCGGGACGTCGGCGGCACCCGAGCTCGTGCGGTTCCAGGCGACGTAGACGTTTCCCGCGCTGTCCATCGCCACGTGGCCGAGTCCGTCGGCGTGAGCGTCGAGCGTGAACAGGTTCGCCGCCGACGCGGTGCCCGCGGTGAAGAGCAGGCCGGTGAGGATGACGAGCGCGGCCGCCCCCGCAGAACGCTTGTGGCTCCTCACGCCACCGGCAGTGGCAGACGTCCGTGTCCCGATCCCCAGCATCCTATGGCCCCGATTCTCTTAGGTTGTTCGCCCGATCCGATGACACCGTGCGGCGCTTGGTGGCGGCCGGTCGAACGGCGAGGTCATGCTACCACCGCCCGGGGACCACCACGCCGATCTCGACGCCCGTCGGCGGCGCCCGGTGTGTGAGTCTGAGTCGCCGGTCTCGACGGCGACCCAGGGACAGAAAGGCTAAGGGAACCCTAGGCGCGACCCCCCGGGCATCCCCCGCGCTTACTGCCTGTTCCCCCCGTTCGGGGGGTAGGGGCAGGCGACCCCGTATCCGTGGCGAAGCCCGTGCGTAGGGTGAATCGACGAATGACGACTTCGGCAATTCTCTTCCCCGGGCAGGGGAGCCAGCAAGAAGGCATGCGCGACGACGTCGAGCGCATCCGCCCCGACCTGCTCGCCCTCGCCATCGAGTGCGTGGGCGAGGATCCCTTCACGCGCGTGCAGGACGGCACCCGCTATGCCCAGCCGGCGATCTTCTGCGCCAGCCTCGCGGGTTGGGAGGCGCTCGGCCGCCCGGAGGGCGACTACATGGCCGGGCACTCGCTCGGCGAGCTCGCGGCCCTCGTCGCCGGTGGGCTCCTCAGCGAGCGCACCGGGCTCGAGCTCGTGGCCCTGCGCGGCCGGCTCATGCAGGAGTCGGGCGAGCGCGCGGGCGACGGCGGCATGCTCGCGCTCCTCGGTGCCGGCGCCGCCGACCACGCCGCGGAGATCGCCACCTCGGGCGGGCTCGCGGTCGCCAACGACAATTCGCCTCAGCAGGTCGTCCTCTCGGGATCCCGCGAGGCGTTCGCAGCGGCCAGCGACGCCGCCCGCGAGCTCGGGCTCCGGCCCATGGAGCTCCCCGTCACCGGCGCCTTTCACTCACCGATGATGGCCGGTGCCGTGCCCGAGTTCGAGGCTGCCCTCGCGGGCGCCGAGCTCACCCCCGAGCCCACCCCCGGCGTCACCGTCATCTCCGCCGTCACCGCACAGCCCTTCGACGACGTCCGCCGCCGGCTCGCCGAGGCGCTGACGATGCCGGTGCGCTGGCGCGAGACCGTCCTCGCCATGCACGAGCGCGGCGCCCGACGCTTCGTCGAGGTCGGCCCCGGCAAGGTCCTCACCGGACTGGTCAAGCGCACCGTTCGCGATGTCGAGCTCGTCAATGCCTGAACCCATCCTCACCGCCACCGCCGCCCCTCTGCGCACCCCGCTCCCGGCCACCGCCCGCGACGCGGCCATCCTCTCGGTCAGCGCCGAGCTCCCCGAGGGGGTGCTGACGACGGCCGAGCTCGCGCTCCAGCTCGACGTCAGCGAGGACTGGATCCTCTCGCGTACCGGGATCCGCGAGCGGCGCCGGGCCGCGCCCGAGGAGCGTCTCTCTGACTTCGCGGCCCGGGCGGGGGCGCGCGCGCTCGCGCGCGCCGGGGTCGACGCCGTCGACGTCGACCTCGTCCTCGTGGCCACGATGACGCCCGACGAGGTGACGCCGAACACGGCGCCGCTCGTCGCCGAAGCCCTCGGCGCCACCCATGCGGGCGCCTGCGACGTCGGCGCCGCGTGCACGGGCTGGCTGTCGGGACTCGGCCTCGGGGCGGCGCAGATCGAGTCGGGCCGGGCGGAGCTCGTCCTCCTCGTGGGCGCCGACTTCATCACCCGGATCACCGACTACGAGGACAAGCGCACCGCGCCCCTCTTCGCCGACGCCGCCGGGGCCGTCGTCCTCGGCACCGCGGGGGCGAGCTCGGGCGGGCGGATCGGACCGGTGGTGCTGCGCTGCGACGGCTCGCACGCCGACACCATCCACGCCACCCACGAGGACCGCGTCCTGCGCATGGACGGGCCCGAGGTGTACCGCAACGCGATCATGCGCATGACCGAGGTCACCCACGACGCCGTCGCGCGGGCGGGCCTGACCCTCGACGACATCGACCTCTTCGTCTACCACCAGGCCAACGCCCGCATCACCCGGGCGCTCGGCGAACGGCTGGGCCTCGCCCCCGAGCGCGTGGTCGACTGCATCGAGCGGCTGGGCAACGCCTCCGCGGCGACGATCCCCGTCGGGCTCGTCGCGGCCGAGGAGGACGGACGCCTCGCTCGCGGCACCCGGGTCCTCGTCAGCGCCTTCGGCGCGGGATTCACCTGGGGCGGTGGCGTGATCGAATGGAGCGCCGTGCGCGATGGCTAGGCCGGAGGGTTGCGCGCTCGTCACCGGCGCCTCCCGCGGGATCGGCGCCGCCATCGCCAAGTCGCTGGCCGGCGACGGCTGGCCGGTGGCCGTCAACTACCGCAGCGACCGCGAGGGCGCCGCCGCCGTCGTCGCCGCGGTCGAGGAGGCCGGCGGCCAGGCCTTGGCGATCGCCGCCGACGTGGCCGGCGCGGACGCGCCCGAGGAGCTCTTCGCCGGGGCGCAGGAGCACTTCGGGGTGCCGGTCCTCGCCCTTGTCAACAACGCGGGCATCGCCGCCGACGACCTCATCTCGCTGCTCGGTGACGAGGCGTGGCAGAAGGTGCTCGACACCAACCTCACCGGCGCCTTCCGCCTCACCCGGCGTGCCCTGAAGCCGATGATGCGCGCCCGCTTCGGCCGGATCATCAACATCTCATCGGTCGTCGGGCTCCGGGCCAATCCCGGACAGGCCAACTACGCCGCCGCCAAGGCGGGGCTGATCGCCATGACGAGGACGGTGACCGTCGAGGTGGCCCGGCGCGGCATCACCGCCAACGCGGTGGCGCCCGGCTGGATCGACACCGACATGACCGCCGGGGTGAACGGCGATCTCCTCGGCAACGTCCCCGCCCGCCGCGCGGGGACCCCGGAGGAGTTCGCCGCGTGCGTCCGCTTCCTGGCCTCGGACGCCGCGGGCTACGTCAACGGAGCCGTCCTCTCGGTCGACGGCGGACTCGCGGCCTAAGAAGCTTTCCCAACAGCAACGAACAGGAGCCAACCATGTCAGTCACCACCGAACAGGTCGAGGGCCGCGTCGTCGAGACGCTGGCGAGCTTCGGCCCCGATGCCAGTCAGATCACCCGCGACGCCACCTTCGAGGAGCTCGACATCGACTCCCTCGACCTCGTCGAGCTCGCCCAGGTCGTCGAGGACGACTACGGCGTGATCCTCAAGGGCGAGGACATGAAGGAGCTCAAGACGGTGGGGCAGGCGATCGACCTGATCGTCAGCCGGGCGGAATAAGTGGCGTCCAGCCCGGCCAAGATGGGTGTCCCCATGAGACGACGGGTAGTGGTAACCGGCCTCGGCGCCGTCACGCCCCTCGGCGTCGGCGCCGGCGAGCTTCACGAGCGCTGGGCGGGCGGCGAGTGCGGGATCGAGGACGGCGCCGGTGCGTGCCGCGGGTTCGATCCCAAGGAGTTCCTCTCCACCAAGGAGATCCGCCGCACCGATCGCTTCTCCCAGCTGGCCATGGTGGCCAGCGGCGAGGCGCTCGAGCAGGCGGGGTGGAACGGCGACCAGGGGGGCTATGACCCGATGCGCGTCGGGTGCGTGCTCGCCACCGGGATCGGCGGCATCCATACCGTCGAGAGCAATCACGACGTGATGCGCGACCGGGGCGCGCGCGCCGTGTCGCCCCTCGGCGTGCCCTCCTACATGCCCAACGCCGGCGTCGCCGCGGTGGCGATGAAGTACGGCATCCACGGGCAGACCTTCGGCGTCGTGTCGGCGTGCGCGAGCGGCGCCCACGCGATCGGCTCGGCGCTGCGGATGATCCAGTACGACGACGCCGATGCGGTCATCGTCGGTGGCTCGGAGGCCACCCTGACCGAGTTCGGCTTCGCGTGCTTCAACGCCCTCTCGGCGCTCTCCCAGGAGGGGATATCGAGGCCCTTCGACCTGCGCCGCGACGGCTTCGTGATGGGCGAGGGCGCGGGCGTGCTCGTGCTCGAGGAGGAGGAGGCCGCGCGCGAGCGCGGGGCGACCATCCTCGGCGAGGTGCTCGGCTACGCCGCCACCTCGGACGCCCACCACCTGACCGCGCCCGATCCCACCGGCGGCCCCGCCGCGAGCGCGATCGAGCTCGCCCTCAAGGACGCCGGCAAGACCGCGGTCGAGATCGACTACATCAACGCCCACGGCACCTCGACGCCGCTCAACGACGCGGCCGAGACCCGGGCGCTCAAGCTCGCCCTCGGCGAGGAGCGGGCCAAGCAGATCCCGATCTCCTCGACCAAGTCGGCGATCGGTCACCTGCTCGGCGCCGCCGGCGCCGTCGAGGCGGTGGCGACGCTCGCGGCGCTCCGCGCTCGGGTGATCCCGCCCACCCTCGGCCTCGAGGTCCCCGATCCCGAGCTCGACCTCGACTACGTGCCCAGTGAGGCGCGTCCGCTGATCATGTCCAACGGCCATCCACCGGTGGCGATCTCCAACTCGTTCGCCTTCGGCGGACACAACGTAACGCTGGTCCTGGGAGGAGGGGAGTAAGACGATGAGCGCCACGGCCATCCGCCCCACGGAGGAACGACTCGGAGCGCGCGAGCGCCTCGAGGCGCTGTGTGACCCCGGCAGCCTGCAGGTGCTGCGCTCCGGCGTGACCTCGACCCGGTTGGGCGCGCGCGCCCGGCCCGGGGACGGGGTCGTCGGGGCCACGGGCACCGTCGACGGGCGACCGATCACCTGCTACGCCCAGGACGCGAGCTACCTGGGCGGCTCGCTCGGCGAGCTCCACGCCGACACGGTGGTGCGCGTGCTCGAGACCGCGCGCAAGGGGCGGGTCCCCGTCGTCGCCTTCGTCGAGTCGGGCGGGGCGCGGATGCAGGAGGGCGCGGGCGCCCTCGGAGGCTACGGCCGGGTCTTCCGTGAGACGATCCGGCTCGGCGGAGTGGTGCCGCAGATCACCGTGGTCTCCGGCAACTCGGCGGGCGGCGGCGCCTACGCGCCGGCCCTCACCGACGTGATCCTCATGACCGAGACGGCCTCGATGTTCCTCACCGGCCCCGGTGTCGTCCGCGAGGCGCTCGGCGAGGACGTCAGCGCCGCCGAGCTCGGGGGCCGTCGCGTGCACGAGCGCAACGGCGTCTGCCATCTCGTCGAGCGCGACGAGGCGGCAGCCGCCGAGCGCGTTCGCTCACTGCTCGGCTACCTGCCCTCGGCGGCCGGGGAGCCTGCCCCGCGCGCGGTATCCAAGGCGCCCGAGTCCCCCGATCCCGGAGCTGCCGTGCCCGTCGAGCCCCGCCGCGTCTACGACGTGCGCGACGCGCTCGCCGGCATCATCGACGCCGGCTCGCTGCTCGAGCTGTGCCCGCGCTGGGCGCGCAACATGGTCACCGCGCTCGCCCGGATCGACGGTCGACCGGTGGGCGTGGTCGCCAACCAGCCGCGCTACCTCGGCGGCGTCATCGACGCGGTGGCGGCCGAGAAGGCGGCGCGCTTCATCGGCTTCTGCGACTCGTTCGGGCTGCCCCTGATCGTCGCCGTCGACACCCCCGGCTACATGCCCGGGACCCATCAGGAGCGAGCCGGGGTGATCCGTCACGGCGCCTCGCTGCTGCGGGCCTTCTCGTCGGCCACCGTCCCCAAGCTCACCGTCGTCCTGCGCAAGGCCTACGGCGGCGCCTACATCAGCATGAACTCCCGCGACCTCGGCGCCGATCTCGTCCTCGCGTGGCCGGGCGCCGAGATGGGGATCATGAGCGCGCGGGCGGCGGTCGGCATCGTCCACCGGCGCGAGCTGGCGGTCGCCGACGACGTCGACTCCGAGCTCGGGCGCCTCGCCGACGTGTATGCGGGCGAGCACCTGGGCGCCGCCACCGTCGCCTCCGCCGGTCACGTCGACGAGATCATCGAGCCGCACGAGACGCGCGCGCGCCTGGCCTGGGCCCTGCGCACCCTGTCGGGGTCGCGCCAGTGATCCTGGCGGGCAAGCGTCTGCTCATAACCGGCGTCATCACCAAGGACTCGATCGCCTTCCACGCGGCCGAGCAGGCTCAGCGCGAGGGCGCCGAGGTGCTCCTGACGAGCTTCGGGCGGGTGCGGCGGATGACCGAGCGCGCGGCGGCCAAGCTCCCCGAGCCCGCCGACGTGCTCGAGCTCGACGTCAACAACCCGGCCGATTTCGACGCGCTCGTCGAGGTCCTGGGCGAGCGCTGGGGCCGGGTCGACGGCGTTCTCCACGCCATCGCCTACGCGCCCGAGGACGCCCTCGGCGGGCGCTTCATGACCACCCCGGCGGAGAGTGCGGCCCAGGCCTTCACCACCAGCGCCTTCTCGCTCAAGTCGCTGGCCGCGGCGCTGGCCCCGCTCATGCCCTCGGGCTCGAGCATCGTCGGCCTCGACTTCGACGCCACCGTAGCGTGGCCGGTGTACGACTGGATGGGGGTCGCCAAGGCCGCGCTCGAGTCGGTCTCCAGGTACCTGGCGCGCGACCTCGGGCCGAGCGGCATCCGCGTCAACCTGGTGGCGGCGGGACCGCTGGGAACGGTGGCGGCGCGGGGGATCCCCGGCTTCGAGCAGCTCGCCGACCTGTGGCACGCGCAGGCTCCGCTGCACTGGAACGTCGAGGACCCGGCGCCGGTGGCCAGCGCCATCTGCTTCCTCATGTCCGACTACGCGCGGGCGATCACCGCGGAGATCCTCCACGTCGACGGGGGCTTCCACGCCGTGGGCGCCCCCACCGATCCCGCCTCGGTCACCTGAACAGGTCCTCGGCCGCGGGGCGGATGAGCGCCGCCGCCCCCGGTCCGTCGTCGTCGGTGACGTGCCTGCCCGCCCCGCGGACGAGGATCACCGGCTGCCCGCCGTCCTTGGTGCGCACGAGGTCGGCGGCGGCCGCGAGCTCGTCGGCGGCGGCGAGCACGGTGGCGTGGAGCTCGCGCCCGGCGCGGTCGGTCTGCCCGCGCCAGTCGTCGAGGGGGGAGATTCCGGCGCATCCGATCGCCACGTCGCACTGACCCTGGCGCCAGGCGCGGCCGAACGAGTCGGTGATGACGATGCCCGGCTTGATCCCGATGAGCGCGTGGAGCCGCTCCCGCAGCCTTCGGGCCGAGCTGTCGGGGTCGATCGGGAGGAGGATCACCGTGTCCGGGGCCGGGGCGTTGGAGGCGTCGACGCCGGCGTTGGCGCACACGAACCCGTGGTGGGTGACGCAGATGAGGATCCCCCGAGCGGCGCGGATGACCTCGCTGGACTCGTCGAGGATGACCTGGACGTGACGCGGGTCCTTGCCGAGCTCGTCGGCGAGCGCGTGGGCTCGCTCGCCGGGGTCGGCGTCGGCGAGGGCGCGGACGCGCCCCTCGGCCTTGGAGATCGCCTTATGGGCGATGACGAGCACGTCGCCGTCCGCGGGCGCGAGCTCGCCCTGGGCGGCGCCGGCGATGAGCGCCGCCAGGTCGGCGCCCTGCTCGATCTCCGGGAGTCCGGCCAGCGCGGCCGCGGTCAGCATGGGCCGGGCACGGCCTCAGGCGCGGCTGCGAAGCATCTGGCTGAGCATGCCTCGCGTGTGGGCGGCGCCGCCGTGGGAGCGCTCGAGCATGCCCCTGAGCACCTCGAGGTCGTCCGCGGTGTCGATGTCGAGCTCGAGCGAGGCGACGCTCACGAGCTCGACGAGGGTGCCCACCTTCTCCGCGTTGGCCACGTGCCGCTCGCGGCTGTCGGGCCCGAAGGCGGGCACGAGGGAGTCCGGTGGGGTGAGGAGCAGGGCGTTGGTGCCGGTGCCGTGCCGGTCGGCCACCATCAGGGCCGAAGGCTTCTCATAGGGCTGGGCGATGAGCGCGTCGACCTCGCGGGGGTCGAGCATCGGGCAGTCGCCGGGCACGAGGAGCACTCGCTCGTACTCGTGGTCGATCGCGTAACCCACGCCGAGCATGGCGGCCGCGCTCTGCCCCGGCTCCTCGTCGTCGAGCACCAGGGCGCCGTGGCCTCCGGCGATCTGCTGGGCACCGTGGTCGCGCGTGACCACGAGGATGTCCTCGACGGCGCTCGAACGCCGCAGCGCGGTGAGGACATCGGAGAACATCGCCTCGGCGAGCGCTCGCCGCGGCCCCGGGCTCAGCACGTCCTCGAGACGCTGCTTGGCTTCAGTGAAGTTCTTGATCGGGAGGACGGCGAGGGTGGGCATCACGGGGAACGCTAGCCGAGTGCCTCGGCGAAGCCGAGAGTTTCCGCGGCGACCCGGCGCCGTCCGGCGCTGTCGCCCATGAGCACGTCGGTCTCGAGCACGGGGACGCCATCGGTGCGCTCGTCGGCGACGAGGCCGTCGATGAGCCCGTGGTAGGCGAGGGCGATCCCCTCGGAGTCGCGCGGCAAGGCGGCGGCGGCCAGGAACTCCTCGGTCGGGCCCTTGAGCACCTCGCCACCCACGAGGGGACTCACCGCCACCACCGGGGCGGGACTGGAGGCGAGGGCCTCGCGCAGCCCGGGGAGAGCGAGGATCGGGCCGATCGAGTCGATCGGGTTCGAGGGGCCGATGATGATGGCCCGCGCGCCGGCGATCGCCTCGAGGACCTCCGGGCTCGGCGCCGCGCCGCGGGCGCCGCGGAAGTCGACGTCCTCGACCGGCCCCTGGCCACGGGCGCGGATCATGAACTCCTGGAAGGGCCAGACGCGGCCCTGGGCGCGCACATGCGTGCGCACGGGCAGGTCGCTCATGGGCAGGACCCGGGCGCCGACGCCGAGGGCGGCGACGATGCCGGCATGGACGTCGGTCAGCCGCTCCCCGTCGGCGAGGCGGCGGGCGCGCTCGAGCCCGATCGCGAGGTCGCGGTCGCCGAGGTTGAACCACACCTCGACGCCGATCTCCCGCAGCCCGTCCATGACCGCGAAGGTGTCCCCGTCGAGGCCCCAGCCACGCTCGTCGATGCGGTCGGCGAGCCAGAAGGTCACGAGGTCGGGGTCGGGAGAGACGTAGGCGCCGTAGATCTCGATGTCGTCGGCGGTGTTGGCGATGACGACGAGCTCGTCGCCGACGATGTCGAGCATGCCACGCGCCAGCTTGGCGCCACCGGTCCCGCCGGCGAGGACGACGACGGGCGCGCTCACCCTTGCTCGCCCTCGAGCCCGGTGATCTTGATCCCCGCCTGCGTCTTGTTGCGGATGTTGATCGAGATGAGCAGGGGGGTGAGCTGCTCGACGATCCGCGCCATCTCCAGGCGCCCGC
>DASZKU010000043.1:0-18778 GCA_035552815.1 Solirubrobacteraceae bacterium
GGGGGGGGGGGGGGGGTGGGGGGGGGGGGGGGGGGGGGGGGGGGGGGGGCGGCTGGGGGCGGCTCCTCGGCGCGGCGGCGGCCGTGGCGCTGGCTGCCGTGCTCGCGGGCATGGCCCTGGTGAGCGGCAACACGGGCTGGCTCTACCCGTTCGGCCTGGCGGGGGTGGACGTCGCCGTCGCCCTGGTCATCGCCGCCGCCGTGCTCTGCCCGGGTGCGGTGATCAGTCGCGCCCTGGCGTGGAGCCCGCTCCGGGCCGTCGGCAGGATCTCCTATGGGCTCTACCTGTGGCATTACCCGCTCTTCCTGTGGCTCGATTCCACCTCGACGGGCCTGACCGGCGCCGCCCTGCTGGGGATCCGGCTGGCGGTCACGGTGGTGGTCAGCGTCGTCTCCTACGTGCTCGTCGAGCAGCCGATCCGCGAGCGGAAGCTTCCGGTGTGGCTGGTGCGGTCGCTGGCTCCGCTCGCCGCGGGCGGAGCCGTCGCCTCGCTGCTCGTGGCCTCCACCGCTTCGGCGCTCCCCCTCGGCGACCCCTCCGTGGCCACGGTGGCGCAGCCGGCGGCCAACCTCCAGGGCACCGGTCCCGCCTGTCAGGTGACGCTCACCGACACCAAGCAGGTCGGCCTCTCCCCGCCCCCGGCGAGCAAGGCCGCGAGCTTCGAGTACTCGGCCCTCGGCAACCACGTCCTGAGCTGGAGCGGGTCGAGCGTGAAGACCTTCAACACCTGCCCGCCCAAGCAGGTGCTGCTCGTCGGCGACTCGCTCGCCTTCACGCTCGGGGTGGGAATGCTCAAGGATGAGCAGCGCTATGGCGTCGAGCTCGCCGACGCCGGGATCCTCGGCTGCGCCTTCACCACCGACGGTGAGCTCGACGTCTCGGGCGTGTGGCAGGGCCAGTCGGCCGGGTGCCCGGACGCACTGCACACCTGGGCGCAGGAGGAGCAGGCCATGCATGCCCAGGCCGTAATCGTCGAGCTCGGGTATCGCGACCAGTTCGATTGGCGCGTGAACGGCCGGGTGATGCACCTCGGCCAGGCGGCGTTCGACGCCTACGTGGAGAAGCAGATCGACGAGTACGTGAAGGTCCTCGGCGCCGGGGGCACGAAGGTCATCTTCCTCTCGGTCCCGTGGTCAAAGCCTCCGGCCCAGCCCAACGGCTCGCCGAGCCCCGCCGCCTCCCCGGCTCGCCATGCCGAGATCAACGCCCTGCTCGAGGCCGCCGCGCGCCGCGACCCCAGCCACGTGCAGGTGCTCAACCTCGACGCCACCGTCTCGCCCGGGAACCACTATCAGGCCAAGGTGAACGGCCAGCTGTGCCGGTTCGACGGCGTCCATTTCACGCTGTACTGCAGCGAGCTGCTCGAGCCCTCCGTACTCGGCACCGTGCGCAAGATGATCGGTTAAGGATCCGGTAACGACCACGGGTGGAAGCCGCGCCGGGCGGTAGCATTCGCGCTGCTCCTGGGGGCTCCCGGCGCACGGTAGGAGGCCGTGCCGTGATGACTTTGCCTGCTCTAGTCCGCTTCCGACGCTACTTGTGGCCGCTTGCCGCTGCCGCCATCCTCCTCGCCGCCAGCGGCCTGGCCCAGCTCGGCTCGGCCTCCGCGCGCGGGCACCGGCACCATGGCGCTCGGGCGGCCGTCTCTGCCGGCATGCGGGCCTCCGCGGCCGCGTCGGTCGCCGCCCGCTGGCAGGCCCGGGGCGGCACCCACTGGGTGGCGACCTGGGGCGCGAGCCCGCAGGCCGCCGTTCCCGGGGACCGGGCGATGCCCGGATTCGTGCACCAGACCGTCCGCAGCATCGTCTACACGAGCGTCGGGGGATCGATGGTCAGGGTCCGTTTCACCAACCGATTCGGCGTCTTGCCCCTGCGCATCGGCGCCGCGGCGATCGGCGTCGAGCGCTTGGGTCCGGCGCTCGCGCGGGGGACGAGCTTCCCGCTGTCCTTCGCTGGACGCGCGTCGACCGTGATCGCGCCCGGTGCCGTGGCGCTCAGCGATCCCGTCCGCCTCGCCGTCCTGCCCCTCGAGAAGCTCGTGGTGAGCCTCTACCTGCCCTACCGCACCGGCCCCGCCACCCAGCACCCCGGCGCCCATCAGGTCAACTACCTGGCCACGGGGGCGCATGCCGGCGACGTGAGCGGCGGCGCGTTCTCGGTCCAGACGCGATCGTGGTACTTCCTCGACCGCGTCGATGTGCTCAGCCCCCCTGGCGTGCTCGGGACCGTGGTGGCACTCGGTGACTCGATCACCGACGGCGTTCACTCGCCCACCAACGCGAATGCCCGCTGGCCCAACTACCTCGCTCGCCGCCTCGATGCGCTGCGCGGCGCGACGCTCGGAGTGATCGACGAGGGCATCGGCGGGAACCGGGTCCTCAGCACCTCGGCGTGCTGCGGCATCGACGGCGTGACGCGCTTCCGCGCCGACGTCGCCTCCCAGCCGGGGGCGCGGGAGGTCATCCTCCTCGAGGGCATCAACGACATCGGGTTCAGCCGCGGCACCGGGCCGCTGACCGCGCCCCACACCGACGTCTCCGCCGCCCAGATCATCGCCGGCTATCAGGCGATCATCGAGCAGGCGCACGCCGCCGGCCTGAAGATCTTCGGTGCCACCCTGACGGCCTTCGGCGGCGCCCGGTATTGGACGCCGGCGGGCGAGGCCAAGCGCGAGGCGATCAACTACTGGATCCGCACGAGCGGAGCCTTCGACGGCGTCATCGACTTCGCCGCCGCCACCGCCGACCCTCGCGATCCGGCGATGCTCGCCCCCGCCTATGACAGCGGTGACCACCTGCATCCCAACGCCGCCGGTTACCGGGCGATGGCACGCGCGATCGACCTGACCATGCTCACCTCGGCGGCACCGGCGCGCTCGGGTCGGCGGATTACGGAATCCGGCGAGTAGTTAGCCGTAGACATTGCCACTTTTCCTCCACACCAGGGATGTTGAGCCAGCCGGCGGCAGTCGATCAGGTGCAGACGTAGGGAGCTATTCCACGGAAGGACGGGATGACCGCACAACGCCGCACCTTGAATACCATCGGAGTCCAGGCCAAGAACGATCTGCACCGCTTGCAGAGCAAAGCCGTGCCCGCTGCTATCAGTCCCGATTACCGGCTCATCGCCGACTCGATCTCACACGTCGTGTTCGTCGCCGGCGCCGATGGATCGATCGAGTATCTCAATCGCCGCGCCCGGGAGTACACGGGCCTGTCCAACGCGAGTAACACCGACCGCTCCGCCGCGGCATTGCTTCATCCCGAGGACGTCAGCCGTACCGCCAAGGCCAAGCGCGAGGCGATTGCGCGAGGTGATCATGTTTCCATCGTCTACCGGCTGCGTCGCCACGACGGCGAGTTTCGCCGGCACGCGTGCAGCGCGTCGCCGGTGCGCGACGAACGCGGAGACGTGGTCACGTGGATCTGCACCGCCACCGACGTAGAGGAGGCGTGTCAGCTCGAGCACAGCCTGCAAGAGGCCGAGCGGCGCACGGCGCAGTCACTGTTACTACTCGAGACGCTCCAGTCGAGCGCACCGGTGGGTTTCGGGTTCGCCGACCGTGACCTCCGCCTCGTGCACCTCAACGAGGCACTCGCGGCCACCACGGGCCTTTCCATCGAGGAGCAGCTCGGACGCACCGTGGCCGAGCTGGTGCCCGAGCTCTGGCCGGAGCTCGAGCCGCTGTACCTGGGAGTGCTAGACACCGGCAAGGCCGCTGTCAATCACGAAACCACGGGCGAGCTTCGCGGCGATCCCGGAACCTTGCACACCTGGCTCACCAGCTTCTATCCGGTCCGGGTCGAGGAGGAGGTGATCGGCGTCGGGATCATCGTTCTCGACATCACCCAGCGCAAGGAGATGGAGCTCGAGCTCAAGCATCTCTCCGAGCGCGACGCCGTAACCGGGATGTACAACCGCAGCCACCTGCTGCTCGAGCTCGAACGCGCGCTGCGCTACGCCGACCGCTACGACCACGTGGGTGCCCTGCTCACCCTCGACATCGACAACTTCACCTTCGTCAACGACTCCTACGGCAACGCCGTCGGCGACGAGGTCCTCAGGTCGGTCGGGCACGTGATGGCAAGCCGGCTGCGGGAGACGGACATCGTCGCGCGGATCGGCGGCGACGAGTTCGCCGTCGTCCTCCCCGAGGCCGACGAGCAGCAGGCGCTCACGGTCGCCGTCGAGCTCCGCGCCCTGCTCGGCGAACGCCTCACCGCCCCCACGGCGACGGTGAGCATCGGCATCGCCCTGTTCGGCGGGAGCGAGAAGCCCGTCATCGGCGACGTCCTCGCCGCCGCCGGCATGGCCATGTACGAGGCCCACCGGGCCGGGGGCGACCGAGCCAGCGTCTACAACGGCCGCCTCGGAGACCTCATGGGCCGCCTCAAGCACATCCAGGAAGCGCTCGCCGACCAGCGCTTCGTCCTCTACTCCCAGCCCATCATCGACATGCGCACCAGCAAGGTCGCCCATCGCGAGCTCCTGATCAGGATGCTCTCCAAGGACGGCGAGGTGATCGCGCCCGGCGACTTCCTCCCGATCGCGGAGCGCTTCTCGCTCGTCACCGAGATCGACCGCTGGGTGATCACCCAAGCCCTCATCGTCGCCTGCCACGAGCCCGTGACCGTGAACCTGTCCGGCCGCTCCGTCGACGATCGGTGGATCCTCGACGCCGTGCGCGAGGCGATCGCCGCCGGCCTCGATCCCGGCAATCTCACCTTCGAGATCACCGAGACGGCGATGATCTCCGACTTCGACGGTGCACTGGCCTTCGTCTCCGCCCTCCGGGAGCTCGGCTGCGACCTCGCGCTCGACGACTTCGGCACCGGCTTCGGGTCCTTCACCTACCTCAAGCACCTACCCGCCCGCTACGTCAAGATCGACATGGAGTTCGTCCGCACCATGGACGTCGATCCGACCGACAGGGAGATCGTCCGCTCCATCGTCGAGATCGCCCACACCCTCGGCAAGAAGACCATCGCCGAGGGCGTCGAGAGCGCCGACGTGCTCGATGCCCTCCGCGAGCTCGGCGTCGACTACGCCCAGGGATACCACCTCGGCCGCCCCGTGCCACATCCCGTCATTCCCCGCCCCCCCGGTCCGCCTGGCGGCGCCTGAGCCAGTCCGCGAACTCGGTGGCGACGATGCGCTCGCCATGCACGGCGCCGGCTTCGGGGGAGGCGAGCCACACGATCGGCGGTCCCATGATCCCCGGGTCCAGGAGCCGCGAGCGCATCTCCTCCGACGCCCCATCGGGGATCATCCCCGTCGCCGTCGCGCCCCCGGGGAGAAGGATGTTGGCGGTCACCGGCGTCCCCTGCAGGTCCGCGGCCATCACGGTTGCGAGCGCCTCGACCCCGGCCCCCGAAGGCCCATAGGGCACGAACCCACGCCGGACCATCGTCTGCTCGTTCATCGAGATCGTCACCACCCGGCCGGAGCCCGCCGCGAGCATCCGCGGAACCACCTCCCGCGCGACCAGGAACGAGCCGACCACTTTCGTCTCGACCACGTCGCGAAAACCCTCCGGCGCCACCTCCCAGAAGGGCTGCGGGTCGGTGAGGAACCGGGGGTTCACCGTCCGCATGCCGATGCCCGCGTTATTGACGAGAAGATCGAGCCCGCCGAAGCTTTCGTACACCGCCTCCACGGCCGAGCGCACCGAGCCCTCGTCGCGCACGTCGAGCGCCACACCGCGGGCGCCCCCAGCCCCACGGGCGCCCCCAGGCTCACGGGCGCCCCCAGGCTCACGGCCAGCCCCAGGCTCACGGGCGCCCCCAAGCTCATCGGCGGCCTTCTGCGCCCGGGCGCCGTCGCGGCTCGTAACCGCCACGGTGGCACCGGCCTCCACGAGCGCCGCGGCCATGGCCCGCCCGAGGCCGCTGGTCGCGCCGGTCACGAGGGCACGGGTACCGGTGAGATCGGGCATGTATATCGAAGCCTAAGACCGCGGCCCCCTCCGTGGAGGGCCGCTCCATTCAGGTGGCCGCGAGAACCTTGGCCAGGAGGCCCTCGACGGCGATGCCGTAGTCGATCGAGTCGCCGGCCGAGCGAGGCATGCACGTGTAGGCGTCGATCACAGGTGCCGGGCGAGGGTGCTGGTGCTCGATCGCTGGCCCCGTGGCGGAGGTGCACGATGGTGCCGGCGGGATCTCGCTCCCGTCGGGTCGGCGGAATAGGAACGCGGCTGGACCTGCCGACTCGACGCGGAATCCCCCTTCGTGCACGAGCCGATGGTGATGTGAGCACAGCTGGACGAGGTTGCCGAGCTTGGTCTCGCCGCCGCGCGCCCAATGGTGGATGTGGTGGGCGTGTAGGAAGCGCTCGTGGGCGCATCCAGGGAAACGGCAGCCGCGATCGCGTGCTCGCAACGCTCGCCGGAGCGCAGGCGGAATCGTCCGCGTCCTTCGCCCCACCGATAGAGGCTCCCCGTCCCGCTCGATGATCCGGACCAGACTCGAATCGCAGCCCAGTCGCCTGACAGTCTCGGGTGACAGCGCAGGGCCGTTGGCCAGCTGGGCCTGAGCGTGCGTCTGCTCCGCGGCGAGCGCTTCCGCGTCGACATGTACGACCAGTTCGCACCCGTCCCCGCTGGCACGGCTCTCGAGACCGCCCGCGAGCGCCGACCGGGCGAGCGCGGCGAGCGCATCGGCGTGACGATGCTCAGCGAGCTCAACCTCCGCCGCTTCCGCCGCGCGGAGCGCGGACAAGAGCAGAGCGCCGTCGTCGGGTGGCAGTCGCCCGTTGAATTGCAGCGAGCCGTCGTCGTTCCACCACCAGTTGAGAAAGCGGCGATCGAGCGTTGCCCGAGCCGTGGCCAGGCTCACCGCCAGCGCTCCCCGGTAACCACGAATGAGCTTCTCCACCTGAGCTCCGCTGGCATGCAGGGCGAGCTCGACGAGCTCCTCCTCGATCTCCGGGGTGGCGACCCGCGTGATGGCCCGGACCTTGCAGTACGACAGCTCGCCCGTGGCGAAGGCAGCGCGCACGCGCTCGAGTTCCTGAAGCCGTCGACCCACGCGAACGTGCTCCCGCGCCGCGCCGAGCCCGATCGAACACCGCCACGACAGCCAGTGCGCGCACGATTTCACTCCCCACTCGGCCCAGCCGCCTCGCTCGTCGAACGCCGCCACGAGCATCAGCCAACGGCACGTCGCCGCCGCCAGGTGGGCGGCGAGCTCGCAGATCTCGCGTTCTAGCTGTTCAAGCGGAACCGCCGACGCCGGCTCCGGAGCGACCGCGGGCGCCAGATCGCGAGGCGCCAGCGCCTGCTCAGGAGGGGCGGGCAAACGCGCCACGGGTTGGGCAATCGACGTCTGCATCGAACACACGTTCGTATCCTACGGCGGCCCACGGACGGAACCGCGAGAGGGAAGTGCAACCGGAACATTGCACGTTCCCGCGGGAACGTGTTTTCGGTCGCGCTCGCCTTTCTTCATGCCCTCTTCGACGCCGCTGAGACTGACCTCCGTCGATCCCGCTGTACTTGTCTCATGAGAGCGATCGGAACACGCAAGCAGGCAGGAACTCGGTCCGCCGGACCGGAGATGGCGTTCACCCGACAGTCGGCGCGCGAGCGCCGCTCGGAGCGCGCCTTCGAAGGGTGGCTGGCGAGCCGGCTCCGCTCGGGAGCCGCCGCGCGGCGCCGGGCGAGAGCAGCCGGCACTCGGCGCTCGGGCGGTTAGCGCTCGGGCGGCGGCGAGCGCTGGGGCGGCGGCGAGCGCTGGGGCGGCGGCGGGCGCTCGGGCGGCGGTTAGCGCTGGGGCGGCGGCGAGCGCTCGGGCGGCGGTTAGCGCTGGGCGGGAGCTAGGGCTTCGGCGGCAGCGACTGCGCGAAAGCGACGCCGCGGGCGACCCAGCGCTCGAGCTCGGGCTGGGTGCGCACGCCGTCGGCGTCGACGCGCAGCCAGCCCTGCATGGCGCGGCCTCGCATCACGAAGGGCTCGGCGTGCGGTTCCTCGACGAGCGCGTCGGTTTCCTCGGGGTCGACGCGGAGGAGGAGGCCGCCCTGGCCGCTGGCGCTGACCGACATGTGGCCGCCGATCAGGAAGGCGAGGCCGCCGAACATGGCCTGCTCCTTGACCCCGGGCTCGGTGACGAGGAGTTCGCGGATGCGCGTGGCGAGATCCTCGTCGTAGGCCATGCGGGGATTATCGCGCTGGGCCGCTCGCGTCTGGCGTCCGCGTGCCACGGCTCCCGGGGTGACGAGCGACGCTGATCCGGCGTGACTGTGGATCGCGTCGGGGTGGCGACGGGAGCTCGCTTCGGTCTCGACGCCGCGTTCTTCGTGCCGGCGGGCGGCGCCGGAAATCTGGCTCGTGGCGAAACGCACCCGGGGCGGTCGTCCTTCGTCCCTCGCGAGGCGATTTGCCGGGCGACCGAGCGGGGATTGCCGTAGGGCTTCTCGACGGAAGGCCCGCGTGCTCCATGGATCGTGCCCGTCTTGACCGGGTTGCTGACCCGGAACGTCCGGAGCCGGGCTCGGTCGTGCTGCATGCTCGGCTGTAGCTATTGCCCTGCACTTCGCGGAAAACAGGGGGCTGCCGCCCGTATCGCCGGGGTCGTATGGACCGTCGACTCCTGAGGCCCGAAACCGCGCCCAGAAATATTTGTCCACGACGAGGTTTCAAATGCGGCGCGTGCGAGCAAACTAGCTGTGCCCTGTCAGGGAACTGCGCCCCCACTTCCCTGACCTTGCAGAGGGCCCCGGACATGATGTTCGGGGCCCTCTCACCTTTTAAGGCTGCTTACGAGCTGGGAGAGCACGACTTGTGAGCGGGTGCGCTGGAGGCGTCCGTCGCGCTGGAGCTCCATGATCAGTCGCTCGAGGCCGGCGTTGTCCTCGGTATGGACGCGGGCGATGGCGTCCGCCTCGCCGGTGACGCTCCAGGCCTCGACGACCTCGGGATGGCGCTTGAGGATCCGCGCCACCTGATCGAGCAGGGTTCCGGGGGCGAAGAAGAGCTCGACGAGGGCCTCGGTGCGGTCGCCGAGGGCGGCGTGGTCGACGAGGGCGGTGAAGCCCCGCAGGGAGCCGGTCTCGCGCAGGCGATCGACGCGCCGCTTGACCGCCGGGGCCGAGAGGGCGACGTGGCCGCCGATGTCGTCGTAGGTGCGGCGTCCGTCTTCGACGAGCAGCGCAAGAATCTGTCGGTCGATGTCATCCATATGGTGATTTATTGCACATATCGGGTTGCTTTTGGCATCGACAGCCGGTTTCGTGGCCGTTACCATCGAGGGCATGACCGCGCTGCGCGACTCCCAGGGGCCCGCGCCGCGCCCCGCCCGCCCCCAAGCGCCACAGTCGGCCCACGCCCTAGCGCCGCCGGCCGCCAGCGCGCAAACGCGCGCGCGCGCCCGAGACCAAACGCGCGCGCCCGCCCTAGCCCAATCGCGCGCGCCCGCCCTAGCCGAAACGCGCGCGCCCGCCCTGGACCAAACGCGCCCTCCCGCCCGCGCCCGGGTCCTCTTCGACGAGGCGCACAGCGAGGCGTGGACGATCCGCCCCGAGCTCGCGCTGGCCATGCAGCCCTCGCACCCCAGCGACTCCTCTTACGCCCTGGCGGCCGCCCGGCTCGCCGAGTCTGACTTCGCGGTGGACGCCAACGTCGACGAGGAGCTGAGCGACGAGCTCCTGGCGGAGGTGGATGTCCTCGTCGTCGCCCATCCCTCCGATCCCGCGTGGGAGCGGACGACGGGCACCGGATCGCCGCGCTTCGGCGCCGCCGAGCTCGCGGCCATCGAGCGCTTCGTCGCCACCGGCGGGGGGCTGATCGTGCTCGGCGAGACCGAGAACGACAAGTACGGACACAACCTCAACGATCTCCTCGCCCCCTACCGCCTGCGCCTCGAGAACGACACCGTGCAGGACTACGCCCACCACCATCTGAGCACGCCGAGCTGGGTGCTGGGCGAGCTCGAAGGGCACGACGGTGACCGGCGGGGCCGGGGCGGGGATCTCCTCGCCGGCGTCAGCGCCGTGTGCTTCTACCGGGCCACGACGATCGCGGCGCCCGCGCCCGCGCCCGCGCCCGCCCCCACCCCCGCGCTCGCGGACGTGAGCGTGCCCGTCCGCGCGGGGGCCACGGCGACGAGCCCGGGAGCTCCGCTCATGGCGGCGGTCGAGCACGGCGATGGTCGCGTGGTCGTGCTTGCGGACTCCGATCTCTTCGGCGACGACTGCATCGACGACCTCGACCACTCGGCGCTGTGGCGCAACGTCGTGTACTGGGCCGGCGCCCGCGCCTTCGCCGCCCCCCGCGCGCAAGCCACCACCTGCGCGCAAGCCACCCCCTGCGCGCAAGCCGACCTGCGCCCCCAAGCCGCCGAAGCCGCCCACCGCGCCCAAATCGCCCCCCGTGCCCAAGCCGACCCCCGCGCCCAAGCCGCAGGCGCCAACCCCGAGGCCCACGCAGCCGCGAGCCGCACCCCCGCCTGGCACGCGCTCCGCGACGCCTGCAACGCGCTTGCGCTCCTCCAAGCCCCCGATGGCTCGATCGCCCCCGAGACCCCGGGCGCGGAGGGGGCGCGAGGGCACGTCGCCACCATGGCGAGGGCGATCGCGCAGCTCAAACCGCGCTTCCCCCACCAGGACGCCTACCTGGACGCCGTCATCGAAGACCTCGAGTCGTGGTCGAGTGACCACTTCCCCCGGCCCGATTTCACGAAGGCGCTGGCCAGCTTCCGCCCCGAGCAGCATCGCCAGAATGGGATCGAGCACCTCGTGGTGCTGCCCATGTACAAGCAGAACGCCTCGCGGGCGACGTGCTTCGAGGCGCTGATCGTCGGGGTCCCGTGGCCGGACTGGGTGGCCGAGCTCGAGCGCACGCGGTACGGGAACGCGAAGTTCGTGCCCGTGGAGCTCGTCGACTACACGCGGGGCTACGACAGCGAGTGCGCGGTGCTCTTCCCCGAGACGGTGGCGGTAAAGGATCGGCCGGTCAACAACTTCGGGGCGATCTTCTGCGATCGCGAGGCCGAGCGCTTTCGCCGGGTGGTGGGAGCGGCGGCGGAGCTCCTCAGGGTCAACCTGCCTCCCGACGCCGCGTGCCTGCTCACCTCGCCGGCGCTCTCGCGCGACGCCTATGTGCTGTGGGATCTCATCCACGACCGCAATCACAGCCACGGCGAGCTTCCCTTCGACCCCTTCATGATCCGCCAGCGCGCGCCCTACTGGATGTATGCGCTGGAGGAGCTGCGCTGCGACCTGATCGCCTTCGACGAGGCGGTGGGTCTCCAGGCGACCGGGTTCGCGTTCGCGCGCCATGTCCAGTACGCGATCCTCTTCGACCGGCTCCTGCGCTTCCCGATCACCGGGCCGCGGGTGCGCAACTACGACGGCCTCGGCGGACAGCTCCTGTTCGCCCATCTCCACCGCCACGGTCACGTGCACTGGACCGACAACCGGCTCACCGTCGAGTGGGGGACGGTGGCCGACGGGGTGGCGGCGCTGCGCCAGGAGGTGCTCGGCCTCTACCGTGCGGGCATCGACCGCTCGAAGCTCGCTCACTGGATCGCCGGACACGACCTCGTCGCCGCGAGTGTGACGCCGGCCGCGGGCTCGCGCTGGGTCGCGGGTGCGCGGCGCTTGGATGAGACCGAGGATCCGCGCCCCTACCTCGACCTCGTGCTCGAGGACGAGTTCCCGCTCTCGATCTTCTTCACCTCGCTCAAGGCCAAGCTGGCGGCCGGATGACGGGGCGGGCGGCGCGGGGGTTCGCGTCCGACAACCAGGCAGGGATCCATCCGGCGGTGCTCGCGGCGATCGCGGCGGCGAACGAGGGCCACGCCTCGAGCTACGGCCATGACGGCTGGACCGAGCGCGTGCAGGCGCGCTTCCGTGAGCACTTCGGCCCGGAGGCGCAGGCGTTCCCGGTCTTCAACGGGACGGGCGCCAACGTGCTCTCGCTCCGCGCGGCATGCCGGCCGTGGGAGGCGGCGATCTGCACCGACACGGCCCACCTCAACGTCGACGAGGGCGGCGCCCCCGAGGTCATCGGCGGGATCAAGCTCCTCACCGTCGAGGGCATCGACGGCAAGCTCACCCCCGAGCTCGTCAGCGGCGCAGCGCTGGCCCGCCAGGGGGACGAGCACCAGGTCCAGGCGCGCGTGGTCTCGATCGCCCAGAGCACCGAGCTCGGAACCGTGTACAGCATCGAGGAGACCAAGGCGCTGGCCGACGCCGCTCATGCCCACGGACTCGTGCTCCACGTCGACGGCGCACGCCTCTCCAATGCCGCGGCCGCGCTCGAGCTCCCGCTCCGGGCGCTGACCGCCGAGGCGGGCGTCGACATCGTCTCCTTCGGCGGGACCAAGAACGGCCTGCTCGGGGCCGAGGCCGTGGTCTTCCTCACGCCCGAGCTCGCCGAGGGGTTCCTCTATCTGCGCAAGCAGTCGCTCCAACTCGCGTCGAAGATGCGCTTCCTCGCCGCGCAACTCGACGCGCTGCTCACCGACGAGCTCTTTCGCGAGCTCGCCGCCCACGCCAACGCGATGGCCGCGCGGCTCGCGGCCGCCGTGGTCCCGCTGCCGGGCATCACCATCACGCGGCGCGTTGAGGCCAACGCGGTGTTCGCGATCCTTCCCCCCGGCGCGGCCGAGCGCCTGCAGGAGCGCTTCGCCTTCTATGTGTGGGACGAGCGCTCGGGCGAGGTGCGCTGGATGTGCGCATGGGACACCACCGCCGAGGACGTCGACACCTTCGCCGCCGCGGTGGCCGACGTCAGTGCACCGTGATCCGCTGCACGCGGCTCGTGATCGTCCGCGGGGTACCGGGCGGCAGGTGGGCGAACCCCGCGGGGTAGCTCCAGCGCAGCCGCACCGAGCCGCTGCCCCCGAAGCGGATGGACACGTCGAAGGCGCTGGCCGAGCCCGAGACGGTGACGGTGCGCACGGTCGTCCACGGGCCATGCGAGGCGGGCTCGAACTGGATGTCGACGGGTGGCACCGAGCCGGTGTCGCGCGCCGCGTAGACGGCGGGGCGCACGTACCCCCACACCATGATCGGCCGCCCGCGCGGCACCGAGGTCACGGGTAGGTAGAGGGGGAGGCGGAAGGCGGCGTAGCTCGGCTTCGGGGTGCCGTTGGAGAGGAGAAGGCCGCTCGAGAAGCCGCTCTCATTGGTGTGCCCGGCAGGCCCCGGGGCGTCGTAGAGCAGGTACTGAGCGTCGGAGTGAACGCGGCGATCGCGCCACTCGATGTACTCCGCCCAGTTCAGGTAGTAGGCGGCCGAGGTCGGGCTGAGGAACACGCACCCGCAGGTCGAGACGGGCGGATTGGTCTGAAAGCCGAACTCGGTGTTGAAGATGGGGAGCTGGCGGCTCGCGCCGTAGACCGTGTGCAGGCGGTCGAGGGTGTGCTCGAGCGAGGGCAGATCGGCGAGCCCGGCCCAGTCGGGCTCGTTGGCGGGCGAGGCGAGGTCAGGCCGGGCGACCTGGCCGGGGGTGTAGAGATGCGCCGCGAAGCCGCTGGCGTCGAAGAGCGCCGGGTGCTGGGAGCGGAACTGCTGCGAGGCGGCGGCCGTGGTCGGGCACCGGCGCGCGGAGGCGGCGGCGCCGGTCAGCGGGTGATAGCTCGCGCCCACGCAGTAGAGGTTGCGGAGGAAGCGGAGCGGGAGCATGCCGTTGGCGACTCCGGGGATGTTGGCGCCGCGGGGCGCCGTCTCGCCGATGAGGATGGTGTCGGCTCCGTGGCCGGTGGCGTGGAGGGCTGACCAGGCGCTGTCGACGAGGCCGCGGTAGAGGTAGGGCGAAACCTCGACGGTCCCGATCGCCTGGGGGGCGAGCTGGTAGCCGTAGTTGGGCTCGTCCCAGATCGACCAGAACTTGACGGCGGGGAGTGGCGAAGAGCTCCCGGGCGGGGTGTACTGGCCGCTGTAGCGCGTGCCCACGGCCTTGACGAAGTCGCCGAACTGGGTGGCTGAGGGCTCGTAGACGCCGGCGTTATGCGTGGCGGTGCCCTTGGGCGCCGGGGTGGTGGCCCACAGGGGTGCGGGGCCGGTGAGCAGGAGGTAGATGCCGATGCCCCGCGCCGCGGCGGCGCGGACGGCGGCGTCGTAGGGGGCCCATTGGGAGGCGGCATAGGCAGTGGGGCTGGTGGCGTTCAATCCCGGGGGTGGGGTGCGCGAGGTGGGATTGGGGGCGAGCGAGCTCCAGCCCATGGAGACGCGCACGTCGGTGACGCCGAGGGAGCGGAAGGTGTCGAGGGTGCCGGCGGGATCGGCGAGGATGTGCGCCTGGTCCTGGAAGATCGTCGCCAGGTTCGGGCCGAGGCCCTGGCCCGGGGACGTGGTGGTGGCGCCGCAGCCGGCGCAGGCCGCGGTCGCGAGGGCGGCGAGAAAGAGGATCCGGAGTCGGTGGGGTGCGACCACAGGGCCGCCCATACCCAGATTCTCGGTGGTGAACACTTCCGCGGCGCCGGCGCGCGCCGTTACCCTCTGGACCGAGCCCACCAAGCGAGAGGACCGAGATGGTCAAGAGCACGACATCCGAGACCCCGACGCTGTTCGTCTGCCATGGCGATGAGGGGGGTCCGAAGAGGCATCCGTGCCGGCGCGTGCAGGAGGCGCTGCACGCCTCGGGCATCGAGTACAGGAAGGTCGTCGCCGCCCACGGCAGCCCCTTTCCCTTCTTGCGCAAGGGCTCGCGGGACGAGCTGGTGCAGGCCACGGGTGCCAACAAGCTCCCCGCGCTCAAGCTCCCCGACGGGACCGTCCTTCACCATTCGCGCGCGATCCTCTCCTGGATCAAGAAGCAGCAGTGACTCAGGCCGCGCGCCGGCGCCCCGCGCCGCGCCTTCGCTTGGCTCCTAACAGCCGCTGATCGGCGGCGTGGAGGAGCGCGGCAGCGGTCATGCCATCGTCGGGGAACACGGCGATCCCCACGCTCGCCTGAACGGTGTCAACACCGGCGGTGGCGCCCGCGACGGCCTGGGAGATCCGGGCCGCGAGCCTCTGGGTGCCGCGCTCCTCGGTCTCGGGCGCGAGCACGCAGAACTCGTCGCCTCCGATCCGGGCGACCGTATCCTGGGCCCGCATGGCGCGCTCCAGCGCGATGGCGATCGCGCGCAGGAGATCGTCGCCGGCGGGATGGCCGAAGCGATCGTTGAGGAGCTTAAAGCCGTCGAGGTCGAGCATGACGAGTGCGAACTTCCGCTGCGCGCGCGTGTGGCGCGCGATCTCGTAGTCGGCGCGCCAAAGCAGCGACCGGCGGTTGGCGATGCCGGTGAGGGGATCGCTGAGGGCGAAGTCGCGCATGGCGTCGCGCTCGCGACCGAGCCGCTCGCGCACGGCGACGAGGACGGCGGCGCTGGTGACGGGCACGAGGAGCGCGAGCAGGGGGGAGGGGAGGGGGTGCAGGTGCATCCACGCCGCCGTGGGGACGCCTGCGGCGGCGAGCACGAGGGCGGTGGCGAGGGTGGCGCCGCGCCGGGTGCGGGTCGCGGCGCAGGCGAGGAGCACGGTGGGGACGCAGAGCCAGAACGCGCTCCCGCCGCCGCCGAGGAAGACCGCGCCCGCGGTGAAGAGGGCGATGAGCACCACGCGGAGAGCGATGGGCGCGCCGCCCGAGGCGCGGGGGGCGCCGCGCGCCCGGTCGCGAGCGATGCTGCTCATCGGCTAAGTGTCGCGAGCGTCCCGGACGCGTCGCGCAATATGATCGCCGGGTGCGACGGACCGCGCTCATCCTCGGGGCCGTGGCTCTGTGCGCGATTCCCGCCGTGGTGCTCGCCCGTCCGCTCCCCGGGGCGCCGGGCTGCGAGATCTTCCCGCCCGACAATCCGTGGAACCAGCGCGTCGATCACCTGCCGGTGGCGGCGAACTCGGCGGCGCTGATCGCGAGCATCGGCGCCGGGTCGCCCGTCCACCCCGACTTCGGCTCGGGTCTCTATAACGGCGAGCCGATCGGGATCCCCTTCGCGGTGGTCTCCAAGCGCACCCCGCGCGTTCCCGTGAGCTTCGATTACGCGAGCGAGTCCGACGGGCACCGGTATCCGCTCCCGCCCCACGTGCCCATCGAGGGGGGAGCGCAGTCGTCGGGCGACCGGCACGTGATCGTCGTCGATCGCTCCGCGTGCCGGGACTACGAGCTCTACGCCGCCTATCCGTTGGACGGCGGCAAGCGCTGGCACGCGGGCTCGGGCGCGATCTTCAATCTCCGCTCCGACCACCTGCGCCCCGCCGGCTGGACCTCTGCCGACGCGGCGGGGTTGCCGATCCTCCCGGGGCTCGCCCGCTACGACGAGGTCGCCCGCGGGGTGATCGACCACGCGCTGCGCTTCACCGCGCCGTGTACGGCCAAGGCCTACGTCTACCCCGCGCGTCACGAGGCGTCGACGTGCTCGGGGGCCTCGCTGCCGCCGATGGGCCTGCGCGTGCGCCTGAGGGCGAGCGTCGACATCTCGCACCTTCCCTATCAAGCGAGGGTTGTCGCCCAGGCTCTCAAGTCCTACGGGATGATCCTCGCCGACAACGGCTCGCCCTGGTACATCTCGGGGGCGCCGAACCCGAAGTGGAGCAACGACGGGCTCCACCTCCTCGACGAGCTGACCGGGCGCGATTTCGAGGTCGTCGACACCTCTTCGCTCCCCCATCCCGGGGCGTGACGCGCCACCCGGCTCTATGCTCGTCGGCAATGGCTGAGCCGCACGACCCACCGACGCCCGATCCCGGCCCGCAGGGCCGCTGCGTGTGCGGCGCCAAGGTCACGATCGCCGATGCGCAGGAGATAACCCTGCCCAACGGTCGTCCCGGGTGGGAGGGGTACTGCCCCGAGTGCGGTGCCCCGCTGTTCGCGATTCGCCGCACAGCGCCGACGGGCTGAGATAGTTGGTCACTCCGCAGTGCCGCGCTCGGGGAGCCTGAGGTGTCGGTGCTCACGGCCCGACTCTCGCGCGTGCGATCACGTGGCCGGCGGCGTTGAGCGCCTCCAGGCGGATCGGTCCCGAGAACCAGATCTTCGTGTGCGCTCCGCAGGAGCAGCCGCCTGGCGTGTCTCTTCCGAGCGCGAGATGGTTCGGGATCAGCAGCGCGAAGTCGTGTCCATTGAGCACCGGGGTGCTCACGCCGGCGGTGGCGTCGCGGACCCGCGCTGCGCCTGCGAGGTTCCTCACGATCCCGTAGGCGACGGTCCAGTCGCGGGGTCCTGGCAGCGCCGAATGGCTGGTCAAGCTGAAGCTGCTGTTGCTGTAGGTGAAGTGTGGTCCTGCGCTCTCCCCGGATGCTGGGGGGGTGCAGTCGGTAATCGACGCGATGCCGCCGAAGCTGTATTTCGGGTCCTCGATGGTGCCGGCCCAGACTCCGTCTGGGAGCCGGAACGCGGCGCACCAGTCACCGCTCTTGGTTTGCGCGACCCAGTATTGGAGTGCGCCGAAGTCTGGGATCTGGAAGGTCTCCAGACGCTTGACGCTTGCGCGGATGACGTCGGTGTGCCCGGGCGCCAGAGGGTCGCCCGGGATCCCGCGCGGCGAGTCGCCGCGGATCCCGGAGAACAGGGTGAACGCGCTGACGTGCTGGTACTGCGAGGCGTCGAAGATCGTTGTGAGCCCGGCGGCGCCACTCAGGGTCACCACGAGCGCGACCGCGATCAGCGCCTTGCGGCCGGTATGTCGCTGCCGCCAACGCCGAAGCGATCCCGCCGCCCGATGCCGACGGCTGTGGAAGCCCGGGTCGGCGGGGTCCGCGATGATCGATGCGAACAGCGCGGCGTTCTCGATCGGGGTGACGCGCGCCGGATCGGCGTCGCGCAGACGGCCGATGATGTCTGTGTGCTGGCTCATGGTTCCTCCACGGGCGCGCGCCGGCTCTGGGCACGTCTGCTGGGTTGGTCGCTTTCGAGTTCGCCGATCAGCCGGCGCCGGGCGCGGTGCAGGCGGACGCGAAACGCGGCTTGGGTGATCCCCAGGCTGGCGGCGGCAGCTTTGGGTGTGAGGTCTTCCCAGGCGAGGAGCAGCAGCGCCTCACGGTCGCTGTGCGACAGTGTCCGCAGGGCGCTCTCGAGCTCCGGATCAAGCGCAGCGATCGCGGATAGTGGGTCGATCGCGTCGGTGCTGTCCTGGGCATCCAGTTCGGATTCCGCTGGGTGTTTGCGGCGGTCGGCGAGGATGAGGTTGCGCGCTGTCGCTATCAGCCATGGCCGTGGGTCGTCGACGGGGACGTGGGTGAGGCGTCGCCACGCGATTGTCATGACGTCCGCGGCGATGTCGTCGGGGTCGGGGACGCCGCGCCGTTGGGCGTACGCGGTGATCAGTCCGAGGTGTGAGAACACGTCGGCGAAGCGCTGCTCGGCCGCGACATTGCGCTCGGGCTGGCCGCTCATATTCATAACTGTCGGTTTGACGCCAAAGCGTTACAGGCCGGCGTTCTGGCCGCCGTGGGTAAAGGAGCTCCGCGTTACAGGCGGTCGAAGATCGCAAACGCGGCGTCGATCCTCGATTGTTCGCCGGTCGCGTTGGCGTCGAGCATGAGGCCGCGGATGACCGCGAGGGCTAGGGTGGCTTGGGCTCGAGCGGTTACTTCGTCGGTGCCCGACGATCTCAGTAGCTCGGTGAATTGGGGGAGCCAGTCGTGGACGCTGGCACGGCCGAAACCCGGAAACCGGTCGGGCTGGGTTTGGGCGAGGGCGTTGACCTCATCAAAGAGCCGGAAGCAGGGACGGTTGACTGGGTCGGTGACGATCGCGCGCAGCGCGCTCATAAGGCCGCGGAGATCCTGCGGGTTCTCCTCGGCGAGCTGCGCACGGCAGGTCTCGAGGAGTTGGCTGCGAGCGTGTGCGAGGGCA
>DASZKU010000044.1:0-2624 GCA_035552815.1 Solirubrobacteraceae bacterium
CCCAGGCGCTCGAGCTCGACCGCCGCCTCGACCGCGCCCGCCAGCGCGTCGCGGCGGGCGTCCATGGGCGTGGCCCCGGCGTGGGCGGCGGCGCCGCGGATGGTGACGTGCATGTCGTGGGGGGCGGCGATGTGGGTGACCACCCCGATCGGGACCCCGAGCCCCTCGAGCACGCTGCCCTGCTCGATGTGGAGCTCGACGAAGGCCACGATCTTCGAGCCGTCGAGGCACGCCTCGGCGACCCGGTCGGGGTCGAGGCCGACGTCGCGCATGGCCTCGGCGATGCTCACCCCGGAGCGATCCTTCATGGCGTCGAGGTCGCCGCGCGAGAGCCGGCCGGTGAGGACGCGGCTGCCGATGCAGCCCGAACCGAAGCGCGGCTCCTCGCCCGCGAAGACGACGATCTCGATCGAGCGGCGCGGGACCCCGTCGGCGGCGATCTGCCGGACCGCCTCGATCGCCCCGAGCACGCCGAGCACGCCGTCGTAGGCGCCGGCATTGAGGGTGGTGTCGATGTGGGACCCCGTCATCACCGCGGGCGCATCCGGATCGGAGCCTTCGAAGCGACCGAAGAGGTTGCCGAAGGGATCGACGCGCACCGTGAGCCCCGCCTCGTGCATGAGGTTCGACACGTACGCGGTGGCGGCCATGTAGTCGGCGGTGAAGACCTCGCGGGTGATCCCCCCGGCGCCGGGGTCGGAGTTGATCTGGGCGAGCTGCTCGATCTGCCCGTTGACGCCGACCGCCACCCCGCTCATACCGCTGCCACTCCGCTCATACCGCCACTCCGCTTCCCGGCTGCGCCAGGACCTGGCCGCCGGCGTAGACGAGCTCGCCGCGGCGGATGGTGGCGAGGACGCGGCCGGTGACCTCGACGCCCGCCTGGGGCGTCCACCGATGCTTGTAGAAGAGCTCGGCCGGGTCGATCGTCCAGCGCTCGTTCAGGTCGACGATGGCGAGGTCGGCGTCGGAGCGTCCGGGGAGGAGCGCGCCCTTGCGCGGGTAGAGGCCGTAGAGGCGGGCCGCGCACGACGATGAGAGGGTGACGAAGCGCTCGAGCGAGAGGCCGCGGCGGTGGACCCCCTCGGAGATGAGGAGCGGGTAACACGTCTGGGTCGCCCCGGCGCCGTCGGACGCCTCCCAGATCGTCTCCACCTCCTTGCCCTCGGGCGGCCCCCCCGAATGGTCGGAGATCACGTAGGACAGGGTGCCGTCGATGAGCGCCTCCCACAGGCGCTCGACGTCCGCGCGAGGCCGCAGGGGCGGGGCGAAGCGGGCCCAGGCCCCGTGCTCGACGTAGTCGTCGGAGTCCATCGTGAGCAGGCTGATCTGTCCCTCGCCGATCACGTGGTCGGCGGCGGCGATCTCGGGCAGCGCCCCGACGGCGCCGACGTGCATGACGTGGAGCCGGCACCCGGCCTCCCGGGCCACGAGGATGGCGCGGTTGATCGCCTCGTGCTCGCAGAACGAGTCCTGCGCCCACATGTGGGCCTCGGCATCGTTGCGACCCTCGGCGCGCATCTGTGCCGTGCGCGCCTTCATGATCTCGTCGGATTCGGCGTGCACGCCGAAGGGAACGCCGAGCCGCGCCGCCTCCTGCATCCCCACCAGGAGGTCGGCGGTGTCGCAGTGCGGGAAGCCCGCGCTCTCGCGCATGAACGCCTTGAAGGCGCGCGCCCCGAGGTCGCGCATGGGCTCGAGCTCCTCCACGTTGCCGGGAATGCACCCCGCCCACAGGGCGAAGTCGGTGATCGTCTTGGCCCCGACGACCTCGAGGCGGTTGGCGAACGCCTCCGCGGTGGCGGTGACGGGATCGTTGAGCGGCATGTCCATGACGGTGGTGATCCCTCCCGCCACGGCGGCGCGGCCCGCACACGTGAAGTCCTCCCAGTGGCTCAGGTTCTCGTCGCAGAAGTGCACGTGGGCGTCGAAGAAGCCGGGGAACACGTGCAGGCCGGTGGCGTCGAAGAGGACCTCGCCTGCCAGCGAGCTCCCCACCGCGGCGACCCGATCGCCGTCGATCCCCACGTCCGCCTGCGCCAGGCCCGCCTCGGTGACCACGATGCCGCCGGTGATCACCTTCACGGGGCCCCCAGAGGGCGGCTCGGCATGCCGCCCGCGTCGGCGCTGGCAAAGCGCCAGCCTTCGCCCGACTGCTCGCCGCGAGCTTCGGCGCGCGGCGGCGGGGTCGGTCCTGCGCTCGGCTCGGTGGCCGCGGCGAGCTTCGGCGTGTGCTCGACGAGCGAGCGCGTGTACGCCTCGGCCGGCGCGTCGAGCAGCGCCCCGGTGGCCCCCGACTCCACCAGGCGCCCCTCGCTCATGACGATGACCCGGTCGGCGATCGAGCGCACGAGACCCATGTTGTGGGTCACGAAGAGCAGGCTGAGGCCATCGCGTGACCGGAGATCGGCGAGGAGCTCGACGATCGCCGCCTGGACCGAGACGTCGAGCGCCGAGGTGATCTCGTCGCACAGGAGGATCTCGGGCTCGCACACCAGGGCCCGGGCGATGGCCACGCGCTGGCGCTCCCCGCCCGAGAGCTGATCGGGATAGAGCCCGGCGACGCGGCCCGGGAGCGAGACGCGCTCGAGCGCCTCGCGGACCTTGACCTCGGCCGCCCGCCG
>DASZKU010000045.1:0-1723 GCA_035552815.1 Solirubrobacteraceae bacterium
CGTCTGCCCGGCGTGCGGCGGGCCGCTCGTCGCCTGGCGCTCGGTTCCGAGCTCCGAGCCCGCGCTCGGGCCCGCCCGCTACGAGCTGCGCCGCTGCCGGTGGTGCGGGAGCGCCGTCACCGCGGGCGATCCGCCCCCCGAACTCCACGAGACGGGCGCCTACGCGCCCGGCGACCCGCGTCTCGCGCGCGCGGCGGCCCCCGTGCTCGAGGCCTTCGACCGCCACCGCCTGAGCATGCTCGCCGGGCTGGCGCCCCCGCCGGCGCGGCTCCTCGACGCCGGGGCGGGGCGCGGGCGCTTCGTCGCCGGCGCCCGGGCGGCCGGATACGAGGCGAGCGGGATCGAACCCTCGCGGCGCGGGGCCTCGGCCGCCGCCGCGTCCGGCGTCCCCGTCGAGCGAGCGACGATCGCGGCGGCGACGGTTGCGCCCGGATCGCTCGACGTCGTGACGCTGTGGCACGTGCTCGAGCACCTCGACGACCCCGGCGGCGCCTTGGCCGGGATCGCCACCTGGCTGGCGCCTGACGGCGTTCTCCTCGTCGGCGTTCCCAACCTCGCGAGCCTCCAGGCCCGGGTCGGGGGCGAGCGCTGGTACCACCTCGACGTACCCCGCCATCGCGTCCACTTCACCCCGGCCGGGCTCGACGACCTCCTGCGCGCCCAGGGGTTCACGCCGCTGCGAACGCACCACCTGCTCACCGAACACAATCCCTTCGGCATGTGGCAATCGCTCGTCAGCCGCCTCACCACCCACCCGTCCTACCTCTACAACCTGCTCAAGCGGAACGCGCCCGCCCGCTCGCCCGACCTCGCCATCACCATCTGTGCCCTCCCGCTGGCTCCGGCGGCGGCGCTGGTCGAGCTCACCGCCGGGCTCGCCCGCCGTGGCGGCACGATCGCCGTCCTCGCCCGGCGCGCTCGTTAGCGCGCGTGACCGGACCGGCTACCATTGACGACATGGAAGGAAGCGGATTCGGAGACCTGTTCGGAGATCCTGAGGAGCTCCAGCGCCGGCTCGGGGAGTTTGCCGAGCAGATGCAGGGAGCGCAGCGGCTCGCGTGGGCCGATAACGCGATCAAGCTCGCCGTCGATCTCACCGTCGCGGCCATCAACCGCGTGAACATCCAGGGCAGCACCGAGCAGCAGGCCGAGCAGCTCCGCGGCGTGATCGCGCTCGTCTTCCCCGAGGCCGTCACCCTCGTGCGCGAGGCGCGCGAGGGGCTGCAATAGCCCGCCCCTACGGCGCGCCCACGGTCTCCTTGATCGGCTGACCGGCGGACGAGCTGCTGAACTCGGCCGAGCCGACGTTGGCGTTGGCGGAGTTGATCTCCTGCGCGTTCGGATGGGCGGCGCCGATGCTCGCCTTGATGGCCGCGAGCCCGCCGCCGAGGGCGGCCAGGGGCGCGACGACATGAGAGAGCAGCTTGCTGCCCTTGGCGTCGGTGAGCGCGAGCTTGACTTCGTGGTCGATGAACGTCGCCGCGGCGACCGCCTTGAGGATCGTCAGCTTGTGGCTGAAGGGATGCGAGAAGTCCCCGGCCTTGAAGGGCGCGTAGATGAAGTGATGAAAGGTCCCGAACGCGAGGCCGGCGTGAATGGCGAACTTGGAGGTGGCGAAATGGATGTGGGTCGCGGTCGGCGTCGAGGAGCCCGACCCGGCCGCGGGCGTGTTGCTCGAGCTCCCGCACCCGGCGATGACCAGCACCGCCGAGACGAGGAGCAG
>DASZKU010000046.1:0-20204 GCA_035552815.1 Solirubrobacteraceae bacterium
AGAGGTGGTCAACAGGCATCACGTCACGATCTCCCGCGGCGCGGCGCGGCGCGGCGGCGCGGCGCGGCGGCGCGGCGCGACGTAGCGCGGTACGGCGCGGACGGGGCGGCGGCCGGGTGCCGGCCGCCACACGTGACGCGCCACCGGTTATCGCCTCGCGCGACATCGACCCGCTTCACCCGCTCACAAACCTGGGCGAGTGACGTGCACCCGTCCCCGCCCTGCGTGACGCGACTACCGCCACGCCCAGGAGTATCGACACCACCACACCACGACACCGCGGCCGATCGCCGACCTCCGCCGCGGTCGCGCTCGTTCACCTCGCATGCGGGCCGGTCACTCTCACACTCCCCCACGAACAAGCGCTCGCGTGACTTCACCTACGAACATGCCCGGAGAGCCCTATTTCGAGGCCATGACCGCCACGCCGAGGACGATCGCGGCGAGCGAGCCCGCCAGGCACAGCATGGCCGCGAACCCCCACAGGGCGGTGGCCGCCGTTCGCCGCTGACGTACGGCGTCGGCGAGGCTGGCGGCGCTCGATACGCCGAGGGCAAAGACGACGGTGACGCCGACGCCGGCCACCAGGGCGTAGAGGATGACCTTGCCGAGCGTGCTCGTGTCGAGGATGGCGGCGGCGGCGATCATGCCTGGAGGTTGGCGCTGGCGCCGCGGGCCTCCGTCCCCGGGTAGGGGGAGCGCCCGCGGTGCACGAGGGCGGAGGCGACCACCCCGAGGGCGAGGATGGTGACGAGGATCGGCCCGAGCACCCCGGCTCCGAAGATGTCGGTGACGCCGTAGGTGAGCGCCCCGGCGAGGCCGGCGGCGGGGATGGTGAGGATCCACGCCACCGCGATGTTGCCCGCCACCCCCCAGCGCACGGCCGAGAGGCGCTTGGCGGCGCCCGCGCCCATGATCCCGCCCGAGATCACGTGAGTGGTCGAGAGCGGGTAGCCGAAGTGCGAGGAGGCGAGGATGACGGCAGCGCCCGCGCCCTGGGCGGTGAAGCCCTGAGCGATGTCCATCTTGATGATGCGGGTCCCGACGGTGCGGATGATCCGCCAGCCGCCGGCGTAGGTCCCGAGGGCGATCGCGGTGGCCGCGGAGACGACGACCCAGGTGGGGACGTGGAAGTGCTGCTCGCTGATGCTGCCGTGGGCGACGAGGGCGAGGGTGATCACTCCCATCGTCTTCTGGGCGTCGTTGGTGCCGTGGGCGAGCGCGAGCATGCTCGTGGAGACGATCTGCCCGAGGCGAAAGCCGTCGGTCACCACTCCCGGGCGCCGGCGGCCCACGACGCGGTAGACGAGGACGATCGAGATCCCCGCCACCACGAAGGCGAGCACCGGCGCCACCACCCCGGGCGCCAGGACCGTGCGGACCAGCGCCTGGCCCCTCACGCCGCTGGTGCCCACGGCGGCGAGCATGGCACCGGCGACGCCCCCGATGAGGGCGTGCGAGGAGCTCGAGGGCAGGCCCACGAACCAGGTCACGAGGTTCCAGGCGATGGCGCCGATGAGCCCGGCGAAGACGATGGTCTCGGTGATCCGGCCGGTGGCGAAGATGCCCGACCCGATCGTCGCGGCCACCTTCAGGGAGATGAAGGCCCCGACGAAGTTCAGGGCCGCGGCGATCGTCACCGCGGTGCGCGGGGACAGCGCCCTGGTCGAGATCGAGGCGGCGACGACGTTGGCGGTGTCGTGGAAGCCGTTGGTGAAATCGAACGCGAGCGCAGCGCCGACGACGATCACGAGTAGGAGGTCGCTGTGCATGAGCGGCCTCTCACAGTCTGCCGGTTCCCGCCGCTTCGCGGGGGACGCGGTCCGCATTTTGCGCGAGGAGGTCAGGGCAGCCGCCTGCGCTACCGTCCATTTGTGAAATTGCGCCGGTCACGGCGCCTGCTGGCGCTGGTCGTGGTCGCGATTTCGGTCGCGACGGGTGTCGCCGCCGCCTCCAAGCCTGGCTGGGAGGTCAAGCGCACCGTTTCCCAAGGTCCCTACACGGCGATCGACTCCGCGCGCCACTGCGGGGCGAGCGAGTTCGGGATCTACACGATGCGCCTGGCCTACAAGTACACGGCCGGCCCCCTGACCGGCAAGACCGTGCACGTCGTCGTCTCCTTCGCGCTGCGCAACGACCATCGCCGCCACCCGTTCCACTTCGTATCGGTGACGGGAACGGTGCTCACGACGATGTCGCCGGCCGACCGCCGGACGATCGAGCGCGCGCTCGCCGCCGCCTTCTCGCAGGACAGCATCGAGGTGCTCCACGCCGCCGCCGGCCCGCGCCTGACCACGCGCCTGTGGGCGAAGCACAAGCTCCTCTCGACCGGCGTGCTCGCCCTTCAGCGCACGCGCTGCTAAGAAGCCGCCACCGCGACCTGGGCCAGCGCCTTCTCCATCAGCTCCTGATGGACGCTCCTGGTGCGCCCGGTGCGGCGAGTCCAATCGCCGTCGGCGTCGAGCGTCCACGCGAAGGTGTCGTCGTCCAGGCAGCGCTCGAGGGTGTCCTCGAGCTCGGCCTGGAGCTCCTCGTTCTCGATCGGGGTGAGGAGCTCGACACGGGTATCGAGGTTGCGGGGCATGAGATCGGCCGAGCCGATGTAGTAGCGGTGCTCGTCGCCACGGTGGAACGCGTAGATGCGCGAGTGCTCGAGAAAGCGCCCGACGACGGAGACGACGCGGATGGTCTCGCTGACTCCGGGGACGCCGGGGAGCAGGCAGCAGATTCCGCGCACGTTGAGGTCGATGGGCACGCCCGCCTGGGAGGCCCGGTAGAGCGCCTGGATGCACTGAGCGTCGACGAGCGAGTTCATCTTCATGGCGATGCGGCTCGGTATCCCCGACTCGTGGGCGGCGATCGTCCGGTCGATCTCGGCGAGGAGCGGCTCGCGCAACCAGCTCGGGGCGACGAGGACTCTGCGCATGCGGCGCGGGCGCCCGTAGCCGGTCAGGGTGTTGAAGAGGTTGGCGACGTCGTCGCCGATGTCGCTGTCAATGGTGAAGAAGCCGAAGTCCTCGTAGAGACGGGCGTTCTTGGCGTGGAAGTTGCCGGTCCCGATCATCACGTAGTTGCGCACCCGGCGCCCCTCGCGCCTGACCACGAGGAGGATCTTGGCGTGCGCCTTGAGCCCCGGGATGCCGTGGACGACGTGCGCTCCGACCTCTTCGAGCGCTCGCGACCAGCGGATGTTGCGACGCTCGTCGAAGCGCGCCTTGAGCTCGACCAGGCACACCGCCTGCTTGCCCTTCTCGGCCGCCTCGATGAGCGAGGGGATGAGCGAGGAGTCGTCCGAGGTCCGGTACACGGTGAGCTTGATGGCGAGGACGTTGGGATCGGCCACCGCCTGCTGGACGAAGCGCTCCACGCTGTTGGCGAAGGAGTGGTAGGGGTAGTGGACGAGGATGTCGCCCGCGCGCATGGCGGCGAACACGTCCGCGGGCTCGTCGCCCCCGTCGGCCGAGAACGCCGGGTGGGTGATCGGCGTCCACGGGGGGAGGCGCAGGTCGGCGTGCCCCTTGAGGCCGTCGATCTGCCACAGGTCCGAGAGGTCGAGCAGGCCCTCGACGTCGAACACCTCGCGCTCGTCGACCTCGAGCCATTCGACCAGGTGAGCGCGCATCTCGCGATCCATCCCCGCGTCGACTTCGAGGCGCACGACCTCGCCGAAGCGCCGGCGGCGGAGCTCGTCCTCGACGGCCTGGAGGAGGTCGTCGGCTTCGTCGGAGACGGTGAAGTCGGCGTCGCGGGTGACCCGGAAGAGGGCATAGCTGACGATCTCCATCGACGGGAAGAGGACGTCGAGGTGCTTGGCGATGATCTCCTCGAGGGGGATGAAGGTCCCCTCGCCGACCTCCACGAAGCGGGGAATGACCTCCTTGGGCACCTTCACGCGCGCGAAGACATCCTGCTCGGCGTCGGGGTCGCGCAGGCGCACCGCGAGGCTCAGCGACAGGTTCGAGATGTAGGGGAAGGGCCGGCCGTGCCCGATGGCCAGCGGGGTGAGGACGGGGAAGATCTGCTCGTGGAAGAGGCTGGCGAGGGTCTCGTCCGAGGCGCCGGACTCCTCGCAGGAGGCGATGACGATGCCGTGCTCGGCGAGGGCCGGGCAGATGTGATCGGAGAACTGCCGCGCGTGGCGGCGGTCCTGCTCGCGCACGGCCTCGGCGATGGCCTCGAGGGTCTCGGCCACCGAGAGGCCGTCGGGGCCCCGGACATCGATTTGGGCGGCGAGCTGGTCGTGGAGCCCGGCCACCCGCACCATGAAGAACTCGTCGAGGTTGGTGGCGAAGATGGCGAGGAACTTCATGCGCTCGAACAGCGGGAGCCGGGTGTCGTCCTCGGCGAGCTGGAGCACTCGATCGTTGAAGTCGAGCCAGGACAGCTCCCGGTTGGTGAAGAGCGCCGGATCGGCGAGATCGGACGCGTCTCGCGTGACCTCCCCGGTGGCGTCGCCCGCGCCGTCCTCGCCGGCCGCGCGGGCCCGCTCGTCGATCGCCTCGCGCTCGGCCGCGGCCGTCGTCGCCTTATCGTTCACGAAGCCACCTCGGCGGCCACGGCGATCGCCTCGAGCTCGGACGGGCGCATGAGGACGAGGAGCTCACCCTTCTCGATCCCCGCCAGGCCGCCCTTGCGCATCCGCGCCTGGGTGCCCGTCAGGTCGTGGAGGGTGAGCGAGAAGGACGGGTCGTGGCCGACGAGGAGAACGTTCCCGAGGCCCGCGGTGAGCTCGTGGATGTCGAAGGGCTCGCCGCCGAGCCGGAGATCTTCGCGAACCTCGACGCCGATCCGCTCGGTGGCCAGGCGCGCCGTGTCCAGGGACCGCAGTTTCGGGCTCGTGAGACACACGTCGATGTGCACGCCGAGCCGCTCGAGCGCGCGCCCGGCGGCCTGGGCCTGGCGCACCCCCCGCTCGGTCAGGGGACGTTCGGAGTCGGGGCTCCCGCTCGCTGCGTCGGCGTGTCTGAGGAGCCAGAGCATGGTCTGAACTGTACGCCGTGTGTCCTGGGGTGGGCGGGCGCGGCCCTCGGGCCCGGTGACCGCTCACCCGATCACAAGTCGCCGGCCGAACACGCGTTCGAAGACATCGCCGTCGCCGTAGCGCTCGACGCTCCACCGCGGCAAGGTGAGATCGCCCTCGGCGCGGAGGTGGAGGTCGACGCCGTGGCCGTTGGCGGTGAGATGGGCCTCATGGACCGACTGGTCGCGCCCGCGCTCGAGGTGCTCGGCCAGGCGCAGCATGACCGCGCAGCGCTCGAGGAGCTCCTCGTCGCCCTCCTGGGCGAGCGAGGCCATCTCCCCGAGCTCGGGCGTGCCCTTGCGGTGATAGCGGCTCATCTGGGCGATGAGCCCGCGCTCGCGAGGATCGAAGCCCGGGAGCTCGGCGCTGAGGATCAGGTAGCGGGAGTGCTTGTGGTGGTCGTCGTAGTTGATCGTCATCCCCACGTCGTGGAGCATCGCCGCCGCCCACAGGAGCTCGCGCTCTCCCGGCCGCGGCTCGAAAAGGCCCCCCTGGACGAGCGAGTCGAACATCTGCAGCGCCAGCACCGCGACGTGCTCGACATGGGGGAGATCGGACTCGTACTGCACGGCAAGGTTGCGGACGGCCGCTTCGCGCACGTCGGGGAACAGCGGGTCGTCGGGCTCGAGCAGGGTCCGCCCGAGGAACAGGCCCTCGCGCAGCCCGGCCTCGGTGACCTCGATGCCCTGCACGCCGCCGAGCTCGACGACGGTCTGGAGCACGAGCGCGGCGCCGAGGATGATGTCGGCCCGCCCCGGCTTGATCCCGGCGATGGTCCCGCGCTCGGCGGCGGGGAGCGCGGCCAGCCGCTGGACGAGGTCGTCGAGCATCGCCGCCGAGAGGAGGAAGCCCTGGACCCCGAGATCGACCCGGCCGGCGATCCGCCCGGCGGCGGCGGCGAGGTTACGCACGGCGCCGCCGAGGCCGACGAGGCGGGGGCCCGACCGCCCGAGCCAGGTGAGCCCGTCGAGCGTTTCGAGCACGTGCGCGCGCACCCGCCGGATGTCCTTGCGCTTGGCCGGGCCGCCGTCGGAGAGGAAGCGCTCGGTGACGCGCACCGCCCCGAGGGGGAACGAGGTGAGCTCGGTGGCCTGACGACCTTCGACGCGGATGAGCTGCATGCTCCCGCCCCCGAGGTCGAGCACCACCCCGTCGGTGATGGTGGTGGTGTTGACCGCGGCGATATAGCCGAAGCGGGCCTCGTCCTCGGCCGAGAGCACCTCGATCGTCGTTCCCATTGTCTCGTCGGCGGCGCGCAGGAACTCCTCGCCGTTGGCGGCGTCGCGGATCGCGCTGGTGGCGATCGCGTGCACGTCGCAGGACGCGAGGCCGCTGGCACGGCAGAAGCGGTCGAACACCGCCAGCGTCTCGAGCCCGCGCTCGATGGCGTCGAGCCCGAGGCGTCCCGTCGCCGCCAGCCCGGCTCCGATGCGCACCGTCTCGTAGAGCTCGTCGGTGCGCTTCCACCACGCGCCGGGCGAGTACGTGTACACCACGAGCCGCCACGAGTTCGACCCGAGGTCGATGACCGCGACCTTGCGATTGCCCTGCTCGGTATGCCCCGATGCAGTGGTCTCCCTCCAGCTCACGGGTGCATCATCGGCGGTGGAACGGACGGTTCGGTCTGCGCCTGCTCGAGGAGGTCGACGAGCAGGGTCGCGAAGCCGAAGCCGCGGGCGGCGAGACCCCGGCCCGTGAGCGGGTTGTAGTACTCGCGGAACCCGTAGCGAGCGGCCGAGTCGGCGAGCGAGGCGACGATGCGCTCGGCGTCCTCGGTGTATCCGAGCTCCCGCATGGCGGGGACGAGGAGCCATGCGGTATTGATCCACGAGGGGCCCCGCCAGCAGCGCCACCGCGAGAATCCCGGATCGAAGGAATGCTCCTCCTGCGACACCGAGGGGATCCCCACGGGCGCCAGGTAACGGCGGGCGCTGAGCAGATGCTCCTCGACCAGCCGCCGCCGTACCTCGACGGGAAGCTCGGTCAGGGCCAGGGGGGCGAGCGAGGACCAGGTGGAGACCGCCAGCGGGCGCTCCTCGCGACCGGCGAGGTCGAGGAAGAGGCCGGTGCGCTCGTCCAGGCAGCGCTCGAGGAGCGCCGCCTCGGTGCGTGCCGCCCGCGCGGCGTAGACGCCGCCGTGCTCGGCGTCGAGGCGGGAGAGGGAGCGCAGTGAGAGGGCGTAGAAGACGTTGAGGAGGACGTCCTCGACGTGCTCGTCGTAGCGCTCGACGATCTTGCCCGCCTCGTAGCCCAGGCGCCGGTAGCGCTCGACGAGCCACAGGTGCCCGGGCCGGTCGTGGCGCATCCACCCGAACACGCCGTCGTACTTGGGCGAGTCGTCGAGCCCCGACTCGTCGGGGAGGAGGATGGTGAGCAGGCCGTCGCGGTCGGGGTCGCGCTCGCGATCGAGCCAGTCGTAGTGGAGCCGGAGTGCGGGCAGGGCCTCGGTGCCAAAACCGGGATCGTCGGGCGACATCTCGGCCACGAGCTCCCACGCCAGGGCGAGCAGGGGCGTCTGGATCGTCGCCGTGGCCGAGCATCCGAACATCGTGTGCGTCCCGTAGAAGGGCGCCCGTCGCCAGTGGGCCGGCCAGTCCCAGAAGGCGGTGTGGGGGATGAAGCCGTCGAGCCGGCCCGCCCGCATCAGCGTGCGGAGCTCGGCGCGGGCCCGGCCGGGGTCGAAATGGCGCCACACGATGGCGTGAAAGCACGAGTCCCAGTACCACTGGTGGCGGTAGCGCGGCGTCGACGGGCAGGCGAAGGCGTAGGGAACCCCGTCGTCGCGGCGGTGACCTTCGCGCCAGTTGGCGGTCAGGGTGCTGAGGGCCGCGGCGTTGAGATCATGGGTATGGCTCATCAGGGTCTGCCCACGGACGCCGCCTCGCGACGGCAGGCTACGCAATCGGCATCGAACGGACGCTGGCGGTGGCCCCTTGCCGTTCGCCGAGGACCCGGCCCGCCGGCCCCGCGGCCTGTGAGGCGAACTCGCTCGGTGATCTTGCTCCCGAGCACAGGTCGTCGTAGGTGACCGGGATCCGGTCCTGGTCCCGGGCCTGCTCGAGCACGCGCTCCAGGGTGGCGACGTGGCTGGGCCGATCGAAGTCGGCGGGATGGATGTCGACGCGCATGATCTCGCCGCTGGCCCGGGCCGCGGTGCGGATGAGCGGTGGCGAGAGGGTGCGCTTGAGCATCGTCGAGCTCCCGAGGCAGAGGGCGGGGGCGTGGACGTCGCGGGCGCGGAAGCGGACGGCGCGGATGTCCGCGAACCACTCGTGGGAGCCGGCGAGGATCCCCCGCAGCGCCCGCGTGTAAGCGTAGCCCGGTGCCACGAAGCCCCGGGGATCGAGTTCGATCTCGCGCAGGAGCCGGCGCCCGGTGGCGACCCGGCAGGCGGCGTCCTCGCGGTCGAGCCCGGGGAACTCGGCGGCCTTTCCCCCCTGGAAGGCGGCCAGGGCGCTGCGCGGCCACGGAGGCGCACCGGTGGCCCGGTGGATGAGGCCGTGCTGGGCGACGGCGTCGCCGCACGCGACGCGGCGGCGCAGCCATGCCGCCAGCTCCGGGGCCCGGGCGCCGATCGGGTGCAGGTCGGCGGCGGGGATGACGAGGAGGGTCGCGCACGGCACCTCGCGGGCCTCGAGCCATTCGCGGATCTCCCGCGAGCGCGCGAACGAGCGCGGCTCGACGTCGTGGAGGGCGACGGCGAGGAGCGAGCTCACGAGCGCCCCACGAGCCGGCGCATGTCCGCGAGCTCCGCGGTGAGCAGGGTGTCCCAATCGTGGCGCGCGGCCAGTGCCTGGGCGGCCGCGAGGTCGCGCTCGCGGTGACGGGCCGCCTCGATCGCCCGCAGCAGGTCGGAGGGGTCGCCGGCCTGGAAGGTCTCGACGAAGCCACCGAGCAGGTGGGCGCTCGGAGTGGTGGCGGCGGTGACGACGGCGGCGCCGCAGGCCGCCGCCTCGAGCGCGGCCAGGCCGAAGGTCTCGTGAGCTCCGGGGAGGACGACGCAGCGCGCCGCCGCGTAGGCCCGCGCCAGGTCGTCGCGGTCGTTGAGGTAGGCGTGGAAACGCACGCGCTTGCCGAGGCCGAGCTGGCGCGCGCGCTCGCGCAGGGTGTCGCCGATCGGTCCGGTGCCGAGGAGGACGAGGCGCCAGGGCTCGCGCGACGCCGCCGCGGCCTCGAGGAGCTCGCGCAGCCCCTTCTCGCGACTCATGCGGCCGACGTAGAGGACGTGGTCGCCGCGCTCGACCTCGGGACGGGGGTTGAAGGCGGGATCGAGCCCGAGACGGAGCTGGAGGGTGGCAGGCCGGCGGGCGTCGACGTCGGTCTCGACCACCGACATCACCGCGTCCACCTCGCCGTAGGCGCGGCGGATCCATCGCCGCAGCGCGCGGGCGTAGACGGCGTGCGGTCCCGGCAGCCCCGCGGCGTGGAGGGCGGCCGAGGAGTGGTGCACGGCGACGACGACGGCACCGAGCTCGTGGGCGATCCGGCTCGCGTGCCGCGGCGTCCAGAACGGGTCGTGGAGGAGCACGACCTCGGGGCGGAGCATGCGCAGCGTCGCGTGGAGCCCGGCCCCGCCCAGGGGCACGCGGTAGCCGTTGGAGGCCGCGAGCCGGAGCGAGCGCTGCTCGTGGCGGTTGCCGTCGCCGCTGCCCTCGCGCCCGGGCACCACGAGATGGTGCTCGAGCGCGCGCGTGCGGGCGGCGAAGGCGGCCTTGGCCTCGAGGTAGGTACGGATCCCGCCGCTGCGCTCGCCGTAGAAGATGGCGACATCGGCCACCCGCAGCGGACCGCCGAAGCGCGCGTGCGCTTCGGCGATGCCTGACGCGAGGGCCCCCGTCGCGACCGCGACGGCCGGTTCAGGCGGCACGTGCCACGACGCCGCTGCGGGGGATGTCCCTGCTCGCGGCGGTGGTCGTCCTCGCCTCGGTGCCGGTCGCCAGCGCGCGGGCGTAGCCGCCGGCGAGCTGGTCCAGCGACCGTGACCACAAGCGCTCACCGACGGCGAGCAGGCCGCCGGTGGCCAGGCGCTCGCGGATCGCGTCGCGGCGGGCGAGACCGCGCAGGGCGCCGGCGAGCGACTCGGGCTCGGGAGCGACCAGGCAGCCGCTGCGCCCGTCCTCGATGAGCTCGGCCGGCCCCCCGGCGTCGACGGCGAGGACGGGCAGCCCGCTGGCCTGCGCCTCGAGGATGACCTGCCCGAAGGTGTCCGTGGTGCTGGCGAACATGAACAGGTCGGCGCTGGCGTAGACCTGGGCCAGCCTGTCCCCTCCGACCCAGCCCAGGAAGGTGGCCGCGCTGCCCAGGCGCCGGCGCAGTGACTCCTCCTCAGGGCCGCGCCCAGCGAGCACGAGGTGCAGGCGAGGGTCGTGGTCGCGGGCGATCTGGAAGGCCTCGGCCAGGAGGTCGACGCCCTTCTCCTTGCTCAGGCGCCCGACGTAGAGCACGTTGAAGCGCCTGCCGAGCTCGGAGTGGTCGCCGGGCAGGACCCCGGGTGCGTAGCGCGCCGGATTGAAGCGCTCGAGGTCGACGCCGCGGTCCCACCGGGCCAGTCGCTCGGCGGGGATCCCCAGGTCACGCAGCGAGTCGTCCGCGGCGCGGCTGGGCGAGAGGACGACTCGGCACTGGGAGTAGAACTTCGCCAGCACCGTGCGCATGACGAACTCGACCCTGGGGTCGGCCGACCGCATGCGCGCGTACATCTGGAGCTCGGTGTGGTAGCTCCCGGCCACCGGGAGCCCCATGACCCGGGCGATGAGCGCGGCGATGATGCCGGCGGGGCCCGGTGCGCACACGTGGACGAGGTCGTAGCGGCGCTCGGTGAGCGCCTCGGCGACCGCGAACACGCTGGGAACTCCGAGCTTGAGCCCGGCGTAGAAGGGCAGGTCGATCTCGCTGACCGCCGCAAGACGGCGATCGACGCTGGCGTCGGTCCCGATCACCTCGATCTCGTGGCCGCGGATCCCGCGCTCGCGGAGCTGCTGCAGCGTGTGGGTGACGCCGTGGACCGCGCCCACGCCGTCGGCGACGACCGCCACGCGGATCGGGTCACCGTCCCGGGCCACGAGCTTGGCCTGCTCGCGGGCGAGGAAGGCGGACGCCGGCACGTAGGGCACCGCGGGCAGGCAGGCGGCGAACAGTCCCGTGAGCGCCGGGGCGAAGCCGTCCCCGCCGGCGCTGGCGAGGAGCTGGTCGATGGCGACGGTGAGCTTGCGTTCGTGGACGCGGCGCGCGCGCCGCTCGAGGTCGGAGTGGCTGAAGTCCTCGGCCTGCATCGAGGCCACGAGGTCCGCCGTGTCGAGGCCGAGCTCCATCTCGTTCAGCCACGCCCGGAGCAGGCGCCGGCCGTCCTCGGGCCCGAGGCCCGAGCCCACGCTGCCCTGGCGGGCGTCGCCCTCGATCATGATCCGCTCGGCGAGCTCGAGCACCGCGCCGGGGTCGGGGCCGTTGGTGTCCTGGGCCACGCCCGGCGTCGCGCCTGGCGCTGCGCCGGGTCCTGGCGTGCCGGGTCCGGGGGCGCCGGGTCCGGGGGCGCCGGGTCCGGGGGCGCCGGCGAAGGAGCGGGCGGCGAGGACGAGGGCGCTGTGGGCCCACTTGGCCGCGCTGCCCTGCTTGCCGTGGGGGCGGACCCGGCCGGCGCGGATGTGGGCGAGGAGCTCGGCCGGCGTGTCGGCGTGGGCCGCCTCGGTGTAGGTGCGGCCGATGTCGACGCCGGCGTGGTCATCCGAGCCGCCGACGGCGATCCCCCCGTGGGTCTCGATGTAGACGGCGGCGGGAGCGTTGAGCTCGCGGGCCCGGGCGCCGTTGCGGGTCTCCCACACCGGGAAGAGCTCGGCGAGGACGCGCCGGTGGGCCGGGGTGAGCGGCGCCGCCACATGGAAGAAGGGATGCGCCAGGGCGCAGGCGATCTCGCGCCCGTGCAGGTAGTCGGCGCAGGCGAAGACGTCGCCGCTGTGAGCCTGGAGCCACTCGTGGTCGTCGGGGGTGATCCCGAAGCAGAGGACGTGGACGGCCTGATGCTCGCCGCGGAACCAGGCGGTGAGCTCCTCGGAGACGAACACGTCGGGCAGGTCGGCGAGTTCGAGCGCGCCGGCGATGGTGTCGTGGTCGGTGATGGTCACGAAGTCCATGCCGCGCCGCTTGGCGAGCTCGTAGACCTCCTGGGGCGGGGTGGCGCACTCGGGCAGCGCCAGCGCGCGCTGGACGCCGAGCTTGGCCGCCTCGGAGGCGGTGGAGTGGCAGTGGAGGTCGACCTTGACGGTATCCTCGGTGCAGTCGGTGCCCGCGAGGACTCGCTGCGGATCGTCCAGACCCGCGCTGTGCGGCTGATTTCCGGCCTCAGGCCGCTCGCCGTTCGCGCTTCGCGCGATCATCTTCTCTGTTTTGTTCATGGTCACAGAATCACCCGCAAACAGCGGGGATTAGTGACCAGGCCGCCAAATTCCTGTAAAGAAGCGGTGAACGGGCCAGCTTCGCTGGCCTTGCGAGTTCGCCCGGGGGGCGAACATCGCGGGGCGACTTCGTCGCCCTTGCGAGTTCGCGGGGCGACTTCGTCGCCCTTGCGAGTTCGCCCTGGGGGCGAACATCGCGGGGGCCTGTCCGCCGGACGGGCTTGGGGGCTAGTCGTTCAGGCGCGTGAGGCGGGCTAGGGCCTCGTGGCACTCGACGACGCGCTGCTTGACCGGGTCGCTGTCGGGCCGGTCGTGGACCAGGTCCCAGGTGCGGTCGGCGACGTCGCGCGCCGTCTCCGGGGTGGCGATCTCCCACAGACGGTCGACCAGGCGCAGCTCGAAGGACTGGATCTGGTGGGCGGGGTCGCCCGGCTCCATCCGCGGCAATGGCTCACCGGTCGTCTCGCGCCACATGCCGGTGGCGAGGAGCAGGCGATTGCGTAGGGTGATGGCGTCGAGCTCGGGCACAGACGCGAATCCTAATGGGCCTGCGCGTTCCTCCGCCCCGCCCGCCGGCACCGACCGGGGTACGCGTGGAGGTCAGCCGCTCGTCGCTGCCGAGGGCGCGTAGAGGCCGTTCCCGCCGTAGCGGGCGGTGGTGCGCCGGCCGACCCCCGGCACGTGGGGAAGGTCGACGATGGCCATGCGACGCCGGTTCACGAGCACGCTGGTCAGCGTGCGCCGACCCGCCTTGAAGGTGACGGCGCCGAGCAGCGCGCTTGCACCGGCCGCGCCGTGGGCGGCGCTCACCGTGGCGATGATCTGCTCGCTGCCCGCGTGACCGCTGAGGACCACGAGGTGGACGCGAGTGGGCGCGCGGTGCAGATGCGGGCAGCTCAGCCGGAGGATGAGATTCACGCGCGGCGGGGGTACCGCGTACACGGGACTGCGCGCGGTCTTGCCGTGAGCGGGGGCGGCACAGCCTGGGTGGGTGGCATCGATCTGGTAGTAGCCGGGGGTGACGTCCCACCCGAAGCTGCCGAGCAGCGAGCTCATGCTCGGGTTGTGGCGGTTCGAGGCCGCGAGGATCGAGCTGCCGTTGGGGACCGGGGTCTGGCGGCCGCTTGCGCTGCTCGATCGGGTGATGCTGACCCGCGCCCGGTAGAGCGGGGCCCCGTGGGTGGTCTGGATCGTCCCGCTGGGGTCGACCACGAAGCTTCCGCCCACGTTGGTATAGCTCCCGCCGCCGCCGCCGGACACCCCGTTCTTCGGCGGGCAGTCGGGCTGCGGCGCCGCCGTCGCGCCGCTCGACGCCGACGTGTTCAGCCCCTGGCCGAGGAGCCCGGAGACCATGTTCCCGAAGTAGTAGGAGGCGCCGTGGGTCTCCTTGTTGAGCGCGGCGCCGAGGATCGATTCGATCGCCCCCCCGCTGGCGAGGATCTTCGCGCTCAGGGAGTTTCCGGGCAGCGAGGCGATCGTGTTCAGGGTGCCCACCACCGCGTTGTAGAGCCCGACCTCGGGAATCAGGGCGCCGACCACCGTGTTCACGGCGCCGACGCCGAGGTTGAGGACGAGGTCCTGCCAGTAGTTACCCGTGCTCACGGTCGCCGGAATCGCGGCCTGATAGACCGAGAGGGTGTGCACCGAGCCGTCGGGGAAGGGGATGTTGACGTCGATCCCACCGAACTTGTTGGGAGTGATGGTGAACCCGCTGGCGGGTGGGCACTCGGCGGCGTGGGCGATCGGCCCGCCGCCCCCCACGACCGGCCCGCCGCCCCCCACGGAGTGCAGGCTTCGGGCGCTGGCCTGCGAACCGGCGCTCTGGCTCAGAGTCGACATCAGCGCGCAGGGCGAGACCTGGCCGGCGGAGGGCGTGCAGTTGACCTGCCCGACGATCGGTGGGGAGACGGACTGCATCGTCCCGTCGGCGCCGTAGTGAGCCGAGAACATGAGCACGCCGGCGAGGTTGAAGCCGGCATCGGTAGTCGAACTGCCGCCGTCGGAGCCGACGCCGGCGGTGAGGACGAACGCGAGGTTCGTGTTCGGCGCCTCGGTGGTGGGAACGTGCACGGGCATGTTGATCCCGTACGGCTCGTCCCAGTTGATCGAGGGGACGCCGCTGCTCTCCCCCCCGAAGGGCGTCTGGAAGCTGACGCCGTCGGCCAGGGGCACGGGCGGGCGCAGCCCGAAATTGAGGGCGGTGTCGGCGGTGAGGTCGATGTGGTCAGAAGCGCCGAACAGGTTCCCATTCGCCGGCTCCACCTGCACCAGCCAGTTGCCCTTGGCCAGGCCGGAGAGCACGTAGCCCCCGTTCTCCCCGGAGGTGCCCGTCGCGCAGGCGCGGGCCGTGCCCGGCGGAGGGCACACGCTGATGCTGGCGCCCGCGACCGGTTGCCCGCTGGCAGCGGCCGTGATCTGGCCGTGGAGGATCACCGTCGATCCTGACCCGGACCCGCCCGACCCCGAGGGCGGTGGCGGTGGCGGGGTGATCGTCGTCGTTCCTCCCGGCGGTGGGTGACGACCGCGGTTGCCGGCGGCGGCGTGTCGAGCACCACCGAGGTCTGGAACGGCCCGGCGCTCACCGGCGCTCCTGGCGCCAGCGTGAGCGCGCCGCCCGTGCCGGTGGCGAACGCGTCGACGGAGCCGCTGGTGGGCTCGTTGTAGTCGTTGGGTACGTAGAGCTCGCCGCCGCCCGGACTCGCGACGAGGCCGGCGTCGAACTGGAAGCTATTGGGGAAGCTGGCGGAGCTCCCGGTGTCGGGGGTGGTGGTCTCGGGGGTGAGCGTCCCGTCGGCGTTGACCGTGAACGGCGCGACGATGCTCCCCTCATCCTGAAGCCCGCTGCTGTTGGTGACGGTGAGGATGTCCTCCACGTACAGGGTCGAGCCGCTCGGCGAGTAGGCGCTCCCCTGCGGGTTGTTGAAGTTGGTGTTGGCCTGGCTGCCCGCGTCGACCCTGGGGGCGACGGTCAGGGTGCCGCCGGCGGCGACGCCGACCGGGTAGAGGAATCCGCCGATGTTCGTCGCGCCCTGGTAGAAGCCCTGGGTGACGGCGACGGCTTCGTCGCCGGCCGGGGCCACGCTGAGGGTGCCGTTGGCGCCGAGGTCGGCCGAGTCCTCCTGGGTCAGCGTCCCGTCGGCGTTGGCGCGGTAGTCGTGGAGCGTGGCCGAGCCGTCCTGATGGGCGGCGAGCGCGTACACCAGGCCCGTGTCGTCGACGGCGAGCTGAGCGTTCACCGAGGTGACGGGCAGCGGCGTGGGCGCGCCCGCCGAGGTCACCACCCCGGCCGCGCTGACGTTCTCCTCGTCGATGGCGATCGACTGCGATCCGCCGGTGCCCGAGGAAACGGCGAGGTACAGGCGCGCGCCGTTGGGGCTGAGCGCGGCCGAGAGCAGGCTCGAGCCCGCGGGGGCGGCGATCGTCATGCCCGCCGTGAGCTGGCCCCCGGTGCCGACCTGGTACTGCTCGAGGACGGTGCCCGACCCGCCCTGCTCGAGCGCGTAGACCTGCGGCGCGTCGGCGCCGGTGATCAGCGTCCCCACCGTGCCGTGCGCCCCGGCCTCAAACGGTGAGAGCTGAGAGAGGAGGCCGCCGGTACCGAGGACGAACTGGTCGTAGTCGTTGCTCACCGACGACGCGTGGCTGGCGTAGAGGTAACTGGCGGGTCCGGGATTGGTCGCCGGCGCCGGCGCCGGGCACTGCCCCCCGGTCTCCACGGCGCCGATGTCGACGACCTCGACGCCGCCAGGGCACGAAAGAGCCCGCCCCGCACCCGCCACATCGGTCTCCCCCGCCTGGACCACGGAGGAGTCACCGGCGCCGATCAGGGGCGAGGCGGCGGCCAGCGCGAAGTTACCGCTCCCGGGTGAGACGAACTGGGGATCGCCGGCGATGTTCCCGGCGTCGTCGGGGTTGGTCACGGTGGTGCCGGCGTTGGTCACCGTGGTCAACGAGCTGTGGTCGATGCTCACCGGCTCGCTCGCGTTCACGTCAACTCCGGCGCCGTTGTTCTGAGAGCGCAGGATCGTGTTGTGGATCGCCGTGGTGATCCCGGCCACCGGCTCCACCGTGATGGCGTCGGCGGGCGGCTGGCCCGACGAGGTGTTGCCCGCGGTGGCGTTATAGACGGTGTCTCCGGTCAGGGTGAGCGCTCCGGCGCCCGCCTCGATCGCCTGCCAGCCGTCTCCCGTGTAGCCGGTCAGGTCTTCGCTTCCTCCTGAGGTGATGACGCTGTCGCGCACGTTCACGGCCAGCGCCGAAATGTGGACGCGCAGCGCGATCCCCTCGACCGCGGACAGCGTGCTCGCCGATACGTTGGCGCTCCCTCCACTGACCTCGAGGCCCGAGCCGTCGAACACGACCGAATGGCCGCTCCCGAGCTCGACGTCGGCGTCGTTATTGATCGCGGCGGCGGTCGAGTCGGAGAGATCGAGGGTCCCGGCCGTCACGTCGATCGCATCGGTGCCCGCGGTCGTGCCTGCGGTCGTGATGAGCAGGCCCTGGGCGGTCACCGTCCCCCCCGCCGCCTGGAGCGCACCGCCGATGCCCGAGTCGTCGTCGTTGAGCGCGAGGTCGGTCACCGACCCGCCCCCGGAGAGCAGGAGAGCCGGGGCACTCTGACCCGTGCTGTCGATCGTCGTCGCCGACGCGCCACTCGTCCCCGAGCCGATGAAGCTCAGGCTCAGGCTCGTGCTGATCGCCTCGTCGTAGGTGCCGGGTGCGATCTTGATCTCATCGCCACCGGCGGCCACGCTCACGGCCTGCCCGATGGTCTCACAAGGCGTGGCCTGCGTCTGACAGTTGTTGGCCCCGCTCTGGTCGTTGCCATTCGCGGCGTCGACGAACAGCTCCGTGCCCGCCGCCCGTGCCGACGCGGCCGCCCAGCCCATGAGCAGCAGGATCACGAGCGCTAAGAGTCCTCGCCGGCCACGCCCGACGATGCGTGAAACGACCTTCCCGGTCAAGGTGCCCCTTTGAATGCCAGCAGCGTGCTCGCCGAGACTCTACGAAGGTCCCCCCGCCGGGTCAATACGCAATATTTACGCAAAACGGGGCTCGGCACTACGATCTCGCCTATGACCGGTTTGAGCGCCGACAGGCTCGAGTGCGTCCTCGCCGCCGCGGGAAGGCTCGCGTCCTGTCAGGACCTGCCGGCCCTGCGCGCCGAGGTACTCGAGACGATTCGGAGCTTGGTGGACTGCGACAGCGCGTCCTACAACGAGATCTCTCGCACCGCGCCGGCGATCGTCATCACCAACCCCGACGAAGCGTCGATCGGCGATAACACCGCGTTCTTCGACAGTCTCGCCTGGCAAAACCCGCTGATCGCCTACAGCGCCGCCCACGGCCCGGCGCCGGGAATGCGCTTCTCGGACCTCTTGACCCGGCGAGACCTGAAGCGCCTGGAGGTCTACCAGCTCGTCTACAAGCCGAGGGGCGTCGAGTACCAGCTCGCCACGGCGATCAACCCGCCGGGCACCGCAGTGATCGGTGTCGCTCTCAATCGCCGGCGTCGGGACTTCAGCGACGACGAGGTCGCCATGCTCGACCTCCTGCGACCCTTCCTGCAGGCCTCGCACCGGCGGCTCAGCGAGCTCGCCCACCTCGAACTCATGCTGGCCGCGCTCGACGCGGGCGAGAGCACGCGGGCGGTCCTACTCGTCGATGACGGGGGGACGATCTTGAAGGCCACCCCCACCGCGCAACGGCTGCTCGACACCCACGTCCCGGCTCCCCTCCGAGCCCCGCTACGCCAATGGCTCGCGGCCGCGACCACCAAGCGCGGCAGCGACTCGCTGGTCTTCGCCTGCCGCGGAGGACTGGTGCGCGCCCGCATGCTCCCGGCCGCCGGCGAGGAGCTTCAGGTGATCACCCTCGAGACGGTCCGCGAGGCGGCGTTGCGGCTCGGTGCTCAGGCACTCGGACTCAGTCGCCGGGAGTGCCAGGTGATCGAGCTCGCGGGCTCGGGCGCGCCGACCGCGGACATCGCCGATCGGCTGGGGATCAGCACGCGCACCGCCGACAAGCACCTCGAGCGCGTCTACCGAAAGCTCGACGCGAACAGTCGAGCCGACGCGCTGCGACGGATCCTCCACGCCGCTGGGGGCCCCACCCTCCCCCCTTCCTGACCCGCGGCGCTACAGGCTCGGGAGCTCCTGCCCTCCCGCGAGCGCCGGCGCGAACAGGTCTCCGCGTTCCTCGACGCGCGCGAGGACCTCGTCGGTCTCGAAGCTCAGGAGCTCGGGGCCTCCCTCCTCGCGGCAGCGCTGGACCTCGTCCCAGCTCACCGGAGTCGACACCGTCGGTCGCTCGCGGGCCCGCACCGAGTACACGGTGACCGTGGTCTTGTGCTCGTCGTTCTGGCTCCAGTCGACGAGGACCTTGCCCGCCCTGAGCTTCTTCGTCATCCGCGAGACCACGAGCTTGGGGAGCCGCTGTTCCAGGAGCTCGGCGATCCGGCGCGAGAAGGGCTTGGTCTGCTCGTAGCTCGCTCCCGGGGCGAGGGGCACGTAGACCTGCATGCCCTTGGAGCCCGAGGTCTTGACCACGGTGCTCAGGCGGAGCTGCTCGAACAGGCCGTGGAGCACGAGCGCGACCTCGCAGCACTCGAGGATGCCCGCGCCCTCGCCGGGATCGAGGTCGAAGACCATCATCGCCGGGAGCTCGGGGCTCCGGGCCAGGGCGAGCGAGGTGTGGAGCTCGATGTCGGCGAGGTTGGCCAGCCACACGAGCGTCGGGCGGTCCTGCGCGAGCACGTAGTCGATCGACCCGACCCGCGCCGTCTGCACCCACTCGGGCCGGTGCGAGGGCGCCTGCTTCTCGTAGAAGTACTTCTCCTCGACGCCGTGGGGGTAGCGCTTGAGGGTGAGCGGCCGGTCGCGGAGATGGGGCAGCACCGCGGGGGCGATCCTCGCGTAGTAGGCGATCAGGTCGCCCTTGGTGAAGCCCGTGCGCGGGAACAGCACCTTGTCCCAGTTGGAGAGCTTCAGGCGCCGGCCCTCGACGAGGACCTCGAGCGCGCCCGCGGGCAGGCGCCGCACCTCGTCGAACAGGGCCTCGGGGTCGCCGGGGGGCAGCGCCGGTGAACCTCCGCCCGCGCGTTCTCGGATGACCTCTCGGGCGGGCTTGTCGTCGCGCAGTCCCTTGAAGGAGGGAGCTCGCATGATTCCGTCACTGGTCCAGTTGGCGAACTCGATCTCGGCCACCAGCGAGGGGTCGACGAACACGGCGTTACGCGGGAGCTTGGGCCGGGGATCGAACGGGTTCTCCTCGCGGCGCAGGGGAGCGAGCCGTCGCGACAGCTCGTCGAGGGTGGCGTCGGTGAAGCCGGTGCCCACGCGCCCGGCGTAGCGCAGGCGCCCGGTGGCGGGCGGGTCGGCGCCGTCACCGTCGAGGCCGTCGGGGTAACCGCCGTCCGGGTAACCCACGAGCAGGGCGCCGATGCGCTCAGAGCGGCGACCCTCGCCGGGGAGCCAGCCGCCGATGACGAGCTCCTGGCGACTCGTGTGCTTGACCTTGACCCAGGCGGTGGTGCGCCGGCCGGGCTCGTAGCGCGAGTCGCTGCGCTTGGCCACCACTCCCTCGAGGCCCTGCGCGCGCGTGGCCTCGAGGAGCGCCTCGCCGTCGCCGGCGTGGCGCGCGGGCACGCGCCACGCCGGGCCGCTGAGGCCGAGGGCCTCGAGGCGCTGGCGACGCTCGGAGTAGGTCAGGCCGAGCAGCGAGTGGCCGTCGAGGTAGAGGAGGTCGAAGATCGCGTACACCACCGGGGTGTCGGCCATACGGCGGCGGATGGCCGC
>DASZKU010000047.1:0-2466 GCA_035552815.1 Solirubrobacteraceae bacterium
CGGGTACGAGCGACTTCTGGGCCCCAGGGACGGCAAATGCACGTTCCGCTCACCCTCCGCGTCCGAGTGAGAACGAGGTTGGGCACCGTCGTTCTCGACTGGGCCTTCAAGGCTCGCCCATAGCCGCCCGGCACGCCGCGCCGCGAATGGTCGTATCGTGCCAGCGATCGAGGACAGAGGTTCGGGACGCGAGACGGCGCCCGGACTTGTGACCGAACAGTGAACGCCGATGCGTGAGTAAGCGCCACGACATGATTCCTCGACGCGCGGCTGGCGTTCTCGTGACTGCTCTGGGGTTACTCGGGGCCGCGGCATGCGGGAGCGGCGGACCTGAGACGAGCACCACGAAAGCGTCGACAGCGACGACCGCCAATCACGGTCAAGCGCTAGGGGCGGGCGCGGTCGTGGCAGGGTCAAGCGGCGGTATGCACGCGACGTTTCACGGGGAGAACCACGCCCCCACCGTCAACAAGCACTGGCGCTACGCGGTGCTCGTCACCGACGCGGGCGGCCGGCCACTCTCAGGAACGGTCGACACCGAGTTCGTCTTCAGCGGACAGATCGTGGGACACGACAGGCCGCCGACTCACCGCCTGCGCCGCGGGCGGCTGACCAACGACTTTCTCAAGTTCCCGCCGGCGGCTATCGGCCAACCGCTGTCGGTCCAGGTCGTGGTCCACACCCGGCTCGGATCGGTCACCCTCGACTGGCCGATAAAAGTGCGCCGCTGAGTCGCCCGCGGGTTGGCGCTGGCGCGCGCCCACCGGCGCTCGAGCCGGCGGCGCGAACGCGCTCCCGGCGCGCCGGGGACGCAGTAAGGGGACGGTCGTCTCCTCGGCGAACTGCTCGCCGGTCATGCCGGTGACGAAGTGTCCGCCACGGATCAGGCCCCGGGCCTCGAGGCGGCGCAGGGCCCAGAGAACCTCTCGCCACGGAACGGCGAGCCGTTCCTTGAGGTAAACGTCGCGGAAGACGACCCCGCAGCGCAGTAGGAGCTGCCAGGCGATGGTCTCAGCGAGCTCCTCGACCTCGTCGATCGCGTGGGCGGTCGGGAGCAGCGTCCAGCGGCCCTCCACCGCCTGGCGCCATGTGCCGCGCCGGCCGCGCGAACCCGGGCGGGGACGGGTCTGCTGGCGGCGGGCGAACCGGGTGCGGGCGTTCAGTAGTGAGCGGACGGCACCCCATCCATCGGCCGTGAGAAGCCCGCGAGCGACGCCGTCCCAGAGCCCTTCCTCGACTTCGGTGGGGAGGCGATTGGTCGTGGCCTGGAGGTCGGAGTGGAACAGGGCGCCGTGCCGGCGCAGGGCATCGAGCACCTCTCGCCCGGAGCCGGCCGTGGGTTCGGCGGGTGCCGTGTCACCGCGGTGCGCCTGCAGCAGCCAGGGGAGATCACGCCGGAGCATGAAGGTGATCGGCGTCCGCCGTGACGGGGTCTTGGCCTCTCCGAGGGGCTTGTCCGCGGCGCCGTCGTCAACCCGGACCGGCTCGAGGACCGAGAGGCGGCCCCACGCGACCTCGCCCGAGAGGCACAGGTCGTCGAGCCATTCGGGGCGATAGGACTCGACCCGCTCGGCGAAGATCCGCTCCCACTCCCCGGCCGGTAGTTCGAAGCCCTGGAGTTGCTCGATGACCTCCGCCAAGCCGGCCCGTCCGTGGCGCTGGGTCCCGGGCGCGGCGTGCCACCAGGACTCGAGGAAGGCCTGCCACTCCTCCTGGGTGATCGGACGGACCGCGGCGCGCCGGCGCTCGCGGGTGTAGGCGTGGATGCGCGCCAGCAGCCGGCGCGCGCACCACTGCTCGCCACGATCGGTCTCGAACCGGCCGCTGACCGCGAATCCGCGTCCTCGAAGCGCCTCGAGGGCGATGAGCATCGAGGACCCCGCGAGCCCGGTGGCGTCGGCGAGATCGTCGACGGTGACAGGACCGGAGATCTCGAGGTGGCCCTGAACGAGGGTTACCGCCGCGCCGTCGGCGTCGGCCTCCTCGAGGGCGCGAGCCAAGCTCGGCGGGAGCGGGTGATCGGGGAGGAAGCGCGCGCCTGGGAACAGGGCCTCGAGCTCCCGTCGGCGCTCGGTCGCCGCCCACAGCACGTCGGCAAGAGCAGGAGCGCGGACCTCGAAGCATCGTCCGGCGCGGGCCAGAGCCTCGAAGTGCTCGCCCCAGTCGTCCCGGGGGCGGGTGGCGACGAGCGAGAGGAGCACGTCGTGGAGCTCGTCGGGGTCGCGCACATCCGGGATCGCCTCGGAGCGCACGCGCTCGATCGCGTCCGGGTCGAGCCGACCGAGCTCGTGGGGCTCGACCGGGAGCCCGCGGCGCAGCGGCACAGCGCGCGACCGGCGCTCGCCGATCTCGGTGTCCTCGTCGAGGTAGGTGAACGGGGCGCCGTTGAGGATCTCGTGGGCGAGGACGCTCGGCTCGACGGTGTCGATGAAGTGCAGGCGCACCGTCCCCTCCTCAAACCGGCCG
>DASZKU010000048.1:0-2752 GCA_035552815.1 Solirubrobacteraceae bacterium
TGCTGAACATGAGTCATGCACTCCTGACGATTCCTTTCACAGAGTAGCGGTCAATGCGCACTTTCGTGACGGATCTCACTCAAGTCACGCTCGCCACCGGCCGATGAAGAGTTCAGATCACGATGGCAAACGAACCTCATCAACACTCAGTCCGTCGCATCGTCCTCCCCAGCGGGCGGAAGATCGATGTAATACGTTTCGCAGAGCAGGTCGATCAGGATCACCGCGGGATCCATGTGTGTCCCGAGTGCGACTCGCACCTGGTCCAGCCGATCTCTTGGGCCGAGGCCGGAGAGACCCAATGGCAGCTCGAGCTCTACTGCCCGAACTGCGACTGGGAAGGTCAGGGCGTGTACGACCAGCACCAGATCGAGCGCTTCGAGGACACCCTCGAGGCGGGCGTTGAGGACATCCTCAACGACCTCAAGCGTCTGACCTACGCCAACATGACGGCCGAGGTCGATCGCTTCTCAGCGGCTCTCCGCGCCGATCTGATCCTGCCCGAAGACTTCTAGCGCCCGCCCGCCGGGCACGACTCGCCCGGCCGGTTACGAATACCGCTCGACGACCCCGTCGGCGACGAGCTCGAGCACCTCGAGCTGTCGCGGCGGGAGCGAGGGAAGCATGCGCTTGGCCTCGGCGACGAGCTCGAGCGCGTGCTCGCGGGCGACGGTCAGGGCGCCCGTAGTCCCGAGACGTCCGCACACCGCGACCGCCTCGGCCGGGGTGCGCACCGCGCGCAGGTCCAGAGCCTCGAGCTCGGGGTCGCGCTCGCGCGCGAGGATCAGCGGGAGCGTCACGGTTCCGTCGAGGAGATCGGTCCCCTGGGGCTTCCCGGTCCGCTCGGGCGGCCCGGTGATGTCGAGGACATCGTCGAGGATCTGAAAGGCGATGCCGATGCGCTCGCCGAAGGCGCCGAGACCGTCCACGGCCCCGCCGCCCTCGATCGCCCCGAGCTCGCACGCCGCGCGGAACAGGACCCCGGTCTTCAGGCGGCAGCGCTCGAGATACCTGGGCAGGGTCACGTCGGCGCTCCACGCGTCGGCGCGCTGCATGAGCTCGCCGCGCGCGAGGGAGAGGCTGGCGCGAGAGAGCGAGCGGACGGCGTCGGCCGAGCCGCCCCCGGCGAGCTCCGCGAAGGCCCGCGCGAAGAGGAGGTCGCCCGTCGCCGTGGCCTGCTCGCGCCCGCCGGCGGCCATCACGCTCGGCCTCCCGCGGCGCAGGGCCGCCCGGTCGAGGACGTCATCGTGGACGAGGCTCGCGCTGTGCACGAGCTCGACCGCCACCGCCGCCCGGACCAGGCCATCGGTCTCGGGGGGCGGGACCCCGGCGGCGAGGAACACGAGCAGCGGGCGCAGGCGCTTGCCGCCGGCGGCGATCGTCTCCCCGGCGTGGCGGACGAGCTCGGGCCCGTAGCCCGAGGTGATCGCGGCCATCCGCTCCTCGAGGCGCTCCATCAGCCTCGGCACCCCGGCGCCACCGGCGTCGAGCACGGTCTCGACGGCGCTCACGGCACCCCCGCCCCGCCACCGCCGTCGCCACCGCCGTCGCTGACGCCGACCGAGCCGACCGAGCCGACCACGCCGACGTGGAGGGCGATGATCCCTCCCGCGGTGAGGACGTAGCGGATGTCGCGAAGACCAGATTTGCTCATCACAGCGGCCAGCTCCGAGGGCCCGGGGAAACGCCGGACCGAACTTGGAAGATAGTCGTAGGCCTCGGGGTCGCCGGCCAGGCGCCCGAGCACGGGCACCACGCGGTCGAACCACAGGCGGAAGAAGGTGGAGAGCGGCGGGCGCTGCGGCGTCGTCATCTCGAGCACGACGACCCGGCCGCCGGGACGGACGACCCGGGTCATCTCCCGCAGACCTCGGTCGAGATCGGAGAAGTTGCGTGCCCCGAATCCCACCGTGGCGGCGTCGAACTCGTCGTCGGCGTAGGGCAGGGCGAGGGCGTTGGCGGTCTCGAAGCGCACGGCCAGGCCCGGGCGGCCCGAGGCCTTGGCGCGGGCGATCTCGAGCATGCGCTCGGAGAAGTCGCTCGCCACCACCTCGCCGCCGGGGGCCACTCGCCCGCAGAGCTCGAGGGCCAGGTCGCCGGTCCCCGTGGCTACGTCGAGCGCCCGGTCCCCTGGCGCCAGCGCCGCCAGGTCGGCGGCTCGGCGGCGCCAATCGTGGTGCAGGCCGGCGGTCATCACCGTGTTCATGCGGTCATAGAGGCCGGCGATGCGGTCGAACATCGCCCGAACCTGAGTCTCCTCGAGGGTGCCGGGGTTATCGTCCACGCGCAGGGCCAGACTCGGGGCGCCAGCAGCCTTAGCGGCTACTGCAGATCGCTCAGGAACGCGACCAGATCTTTGAACTTGGTGGGGCTCTGCTGAGCGAGGCTGTTGTAGGGCGGCATCGGGGGCGTCGGGTTCTTGAGCGTCGAGGCGATCGCGTTGGGCGCCAGGTAGCTACCCACGTGGGTGAGCGCGGGACCGACGCCGCTGCCGGGATTGTCCTTGCCGATCCGGTGACAGGCCAGGCAGCCCGACTGGCCGACCACCACCTGGCCCGCTTCGAAGACCTTGGCCTGGGCCGCGGTCAGGTACGAGGGAGGCTTCAGGTCGCCGGTGTTGATCGACCCGGCGTTGGCGCCGATGTAGGTCAGGTAGGCCATCGAGAGGATGGTGAGGATGCCCGCGGTGAGGGCGACGGGACGGCGCTCGATCCTCCGCTCGGGGCTGCGGTCGTAGAACGGGAGCAGGAAG
>DASZKU010000049.1:0-4311 GCA_035552815.1 Solirubrobacteraceae bacterium
GGGTTGGCAAAGCTCGTCGAGCTCGTGAAGAAGTACGCCGCGCCGATGTAGGCGCCTACGGCCGCCGGCGCCGTGGCGCTGCGCCGGGTGCGCGCCAGCGAGAAGATGACCAGGAGCAGCCCGAGCGTGGCGATCGCCTCGGCGAGCAGGTGCGCGCTCGTGGCCCGATGCTTGGTCGAGATGCTGAGCGCCGTGAGGGCGAACATTCCGTTGGCCGCGATCGCGCCCACGATGCAGCCGCCGATCTGGGCGGGCGCATAGGCGAAGGCCTCGCGCCAGCGCAGCCCCCCGAAGCTGGCGTCGACGAGCGAGACGATGGGGTTGAAATGGCCGCCCGAGACGCCACCGAACATGAGGATGATCGCGAACAGTCCCGCGGCGGTCGCGGCCGCGTTCTCGAACAGCTGCAGGCCAACGTCGCCGGGCGAGAGCTGATGCGCCGCGATCCCGGAGCCGATGACCACGGCCGCCAGGAAGGCCGAGCCGAGGAACTCCGCGAACAGCCGGCGCCCCAGGTCGCGGCGCTTGGCTCCCGCGGCTGAGCTCCCAGGCGACACCAGCGCGAGTCTATACATTGACAATCATGAGTTCAATCGGTATATGTACATCGATGGCTATCGATCTGGAGCTCACCCCAAAGACGAAGCGAGGCGCGGGCGAGCCGTGCTGCGAGCCCGTCGTCTACCCCGACGTCGAGCGCGAGCAGGCCGCCCGCATGGCTCAGGTCGCCAAGGCGCTCGGCGACCCCGTGCGGCTGCAGCTCGTCGACGTGCTGCGTAAGCACGCCGGCAAGGTGTGCGTGTGCGAGCTCGTTCCCCTCTTCGATCTCTCCCAGCCCACCGTCTCCCACCACCTCAAGGTCCTGCGCCAAGCGGGCATCGTCGGATCCGAGCGAGTCGGGCTCTGGGCCTACTACTACGTGATCCCCGACGCACTGAAGGAGCTTTCCGGATGGCTGAGCTGAGCGCCACGACCACTTCGAGCTGCTGCAGCGCCGAGCAACAGGCTGATTGCTGTGAGCCGGCCGACAAGGAGGCTTGTTGCGGGACCTCTACGGGCATCCGCGAGGAGGTCCGGGCCCGCTACGCGGCCGCCGCGCGCGCTGTGAGCGGCGGCGGTGAGGCCAGCTGCGGTTGCGGCGCCACGACCGCCGCGGACGACTCCGATGATGAGGTCTTCGGCGCCTCGCTCTACGGCGAGCGCGAGGCCGAGGAAGCGCACGGTGCGGTGGCGGCCTCGCTCGGGTGCGGAGTCCCGACGGCAGTGGCCGACCTGCACGAAGGCGAGACGGTGCTTGACCTCGGCTCGGGCGCCGGCGCCGACGTCCTCATCAGCGCCGGCCGCGTCGGGCCGAGCGGAAAGGCGATCGGCCTCGACATGACCGACGAGATGCTCGCCCTGGCGCGGCGAAACGCGGCTGAGGCCGGGGTCGAGAACGTCGAGTTCGTCAAGGGCTACATCGAGCAGATGCCGCTCGCCGACGCCAGCGTCGACGTCGTCATCTCCAACTGCGTCATCAACCTGTCCGGCGATAAGTCCCGGGTCATCGCCGAAGCCGCGCGCGTCCTCCGCCCGGGCGGACGCTTCGCCGTCTCCGACGTGATCGCCGACGAGGACCTCGACGAGGCCACGCGCGCCGACATGGCCGCCTGGACCGGCTGCATCGCCGGCGCCCTCACCCGCCCCCAGTTCGCGCAGACGCTGTCCGAGGCCGGATTCGCCGAGATCGAGATCCGCGAGACCCATCGCGTCCACGAGCGGGCGGCGTCGGCGATCATTCGGGCCCGTAAGCCCGGCAGCGTTTAGCCCGCCCGCCCGCCGACCGCCCGCCGACCGGGCCGCCGACCGGGCCGCGCGCCGACCGGCCCTCAGCCAACGCCGTGGGCGACGCACAGCCGGGCGAGCCGCTCCATCGCTTCGGCGGCGCGCATCGGTAGCTCGTCGAGCGCTCGCGCCGCTTCGCGCACGTCCTCGATCGTGACCGCTCGCGCCTCGAGCGCGAAGCGACCGAGCCAGCGCACCGCCGCCCGCTCGAAGCGATCGGGGTCGCCGTTGCGGAGCACGAGGCAGATCTGGAGCGCGTCGTCGAGGGCCACGTGGGGAAGCTCGAGGGCGGCCGCCACCACCAGCGCCTCATTCCCCGTCTTCAGGGCCCGGCGAAACCGTGCGTAAGGGCTTCCGTCGCTCGACACGAACGTATGTTCGCGTACGTGTCAAGTCGGGCCCCCTACAACGCTAAGACGCGCTGCCCCGCCAGCCACAGCAGCGCGATCAGCGACTTCGAGTCCTCGCACTCGTCGATCGCGGCGTCGAGCTCGGTCAGGGGCCAGGGGACGATCTCGATCCGCTCGTTCTCCTCGACCTTTGCCGGTGGGGCGTCGCTCAGGTCGGTGGCGAGGAACAGCCACACGCGCTCGTCGCTGAAGCCCGGGCTGGTGAAGAACACCTTGAGCTCTTCCCACTGCGCCGCCTGCTTGCCGATCTCCTCGGCGAGCTCGCGCTTGGCCGTCGCCAGAGGCTCCTCGCCGGGCACGTCGAGCTTGCCGGCGGGGATCTCGAGCGAATCCTCGAGGCCGGCGACCTCGCGGGGCTGGCGCACGAGCCACACGTGGCCATCGTCGAGGGGAACGATCCCCACCGCCCCCGGGTGGGCGACCTTCTCGCGCGTGACCACCTCGCCGTCCTCGTGTCGGAAGCGCTCGACGCTGACGGTCACGATCTGCCCGGAGTACTTGAGCTCCCCGCCCAGGGGCTCGAACTGGCTCACGCCCTCGTCGCCTCCGCCGCGGCGTCGAGGAGCGCGATCGAGACCTCGAGCATCCCCTCGAGCGCGTCGATGCTGACGCGCTCGCCAGGCTCGTGGTTGCGTTCGGTGCCGTCGGCCAGGTTGGCGCACGGCAGGCCCGCGGCCTGGAAGGCGTTGGCGTCCGAACCACCCCCGGTCACGAGGTGGTGCGGCTCGTAGCCACACGCCTGCAGCGCACGCGTGGCGGCCACGATCTGCGGCGCGCTCGGCTTTGACCGGTAGCCCTGAAACTGGCGCTCGACCGTGACGTCGAGGTCGCATTCGGTGGCGTTGGCGGCGTCGTGGAGGTGGTCGACCATCTCGGTGACGAGCTCGGCCACGCGGGCGTTGTCGAGCCCGCGGACCTCGGCCTCGAGCCGGCAGCGCTCGGGGACGACATTGGTGGCGGTGCCGCCAACGATGGTGCCGACGTTCGCCGTCGTCTCCTCGTCCACGCGCCCGAGGCGCATGGCGGCGATCGCCCGCGCGGCGGCGAGGATCGCGCTGCGTCCCTGCTCGGGCCGGATCCCGGCATGGGCGGCGCGGCCGTGCATGACCGCGACGATCTGGTCATAGGTGGGCGCGGCGACGACGATCCCCCCGATCGGGGAGGCGTGATCGAACACGTAGCCGAACTTGCTGCTCAGCCGGCTCGTGTCGAAGGCCTGGGCGCCGCGAAGTCCGTTCTCCTCCGAGACCGTGAACAGGAGCTCGACCCCGATGGGCGGCTCCTCGCCGCCGGCGGCAAAGCGGCGCGCGAGCTCGAGGAGGACGGCGACGGCCGCCTTGTTGTCGGCGCCGAGGATGCCCTCGGCGGCGTTCTCCCAGCCGCCGTCGACGATCACGGGATCGATCGGCGCCAGCGGCGGGACGGTGTCGAGGTGGGCACAGAGCAGGATGCTCTCGGGCCCGGGTCCGGGCAGGCGCGCGAGCAGGTTTCCCGCGTCGGCGCCCACGACCGCCCCGGCGTCGTCCTCCTCGACCGCAAGCCCAAGGCCGCGCAGCTCTTCGGTCACGCGGTCCGCGCACGCCCGCTCGTGCCCGGACGGGCTCTCGATCCGGCACAGGTCGGCGAAGGTGCCGTTCAGCCGCGCTCGGTCCGCGTCACTCGCCCGCCTCACCGGGGGCCGTCACTGTGCGGTCGTGCGCGCCGCCGCGCGGCGCTCGTCCGCCTCGCGGTTCAGCGCCGCGCCCACGAACTCGCGGAAGAGCGGTGCCGGACGCTCGGGGCGCGACTTGAACTCGGGGTGGTACTGGGAGGCAACGAAGAACGGGTGGACGTCGGTCGGAAGCTCGATGACCTCGACGAGCCGGTCGTCGGGCGAGGTGCCCGAGAAGATCAGGCCGGCGGCCTCGAGGCGCCGGCGGAGGTGGTTGTTGACCTCATAGCGATGGCGGTGGCGCTCGTAGATGACCGCTTCGCCGTAGAGCTCGCGCGCTCTCGTCGCCTCGTGGAGCTTGATCGGGTCGGCGCCGAGTCGCATCGTCCCCCCCATGTCGGAGATCTCCTTCTGCTCGGGCAGGAG
>DASZKU010000050.1:0-5057 GCA_035552815.1 Solirubrobacteraceae bacterium
CCCGTTCGCGGCTTTGCCCCGGGCCGAAGCCCGGTTCGTCGCTCCACTTGCATGTGTGATGCACGCCGCCAGCGTTCGTCCTGAGCCAGGATCAAACTCTCCGTGAAGAACTACGTTGCGGGCGTTGAGCCCACGCGCGCGGCACGAGTGCCACGCGTTACAGCTTCACTAAAGAGTCGTCTATGGACCCAGCCCTGGCGGGCTTGGATCCGAGGCACCCACACGAGGGAGCCCGCGTACACTGGCGGGCGTCCGGGGTGCCAGACGGGGTCAATCTCTGGCGCCGTCGTCACGAGTCCCGCGAACGGGACCAGGGGCGGCGGCGTCGAACCTGGACACACTTCTCGACCGAGGGATTCGATCGAGTTGTGCATGCTGTTGAGTTTTCAAAGACCGCCGCACCTCTCCAGGAAGGTTGTTCCTTCTCAGGGGTACGCCCTTGAAGCCGCATGGGCATTCCAGGGACGGACCGACGAGTATAGCGCGGTCCCGAGGGCTCGGGCAAGGGCTCCGTCTACCGGGGCCGCTGCCCCAGTCGCCGGGACGGCGGCCAGCATAGCGTGATCGCCTGCGGCGCGCCCGCCGGCCTCGAGTCCCGATCCCGGACGCCCGCCCCCGCTCCGTCCTAGGAGACGATCTGCACCGTCACCGTCCGCGTCCGCGGCCGGTCGTCGAAGTCGATGAGGACGATCTGCTGCCAGGTGCCGAGGGCGAGGGCGCCGTCGAGGAGGGGCACGGTGACGGAGGGGCCGATGACGGCGGCGCGAAGATGGGCGTGGGCGTTGGAGTCGTGGTTCAGGCGGTTGTGCTCGTAGTCCCCGGCGGGCGGGATGAGGCGGTCGAGCAGGGCCTGAAGGTCGTGGACCCCGCCGGTCTCGTACTCCATCGTCGTCACGGCGACCGTGGAGCCCACGGCGGCCACGCACACGAGGCCGCGGTCGACGCCGCCGGTGTCGACGATGCGACGCACGCCGTCGGTGAGGTCGACGATGTGGCCGTCACCCGGCGTGTCCATGCGCAGGATGCCCCCGTGCACGGCCATCGTGGCTACACCACCCGGACGCGGGCGAAGCGGCGCTTACCGAGCCGGAGCACCTTGCCGTCGAGCTCGGCCGCCGGGAGGTCGAGGACTCTGGCGGGAACCGGGTCACCACCCGCACTCACGCCACCCTGACCGAGGGCGCGGCGAGCGTCGGACGTCGACACGTCGAATGCCCGCCTGAGGAGCTCGGGCAGGTGCACGGTCTCCCCCAGCTCGGCCACCGGCCACGTCACCTCGTCGACCTGGTCGGGGGTGCCCCCGCCGCGGTGCACGCGGTCGAACTCGCGCTCGGCCGCCGCGGCGGCCTCGGCGTCATGGAACTCCCCCACGAGCTCGCGCGCCAGCGCCCGCTTGGCGTCGCGGGGGGGTAGATCCAACGGCACGGGCCGCCCGAGCAGGAGCTCGTAGTACAGCGGCACGACCGAGTCGGGGATGCTCAGCGTCTTGCCGTAGATCTCTCCCGGTGGCTCGCTGACCCCGATGTAGTTACCCAGTGACTTCGACATCCGGCGCTCGCCGTCGGTGCCGGGGAGGATGGGCATGGTGAGGATCGCCTGCTCGGGGACGCCGTAGGCGCGCTGGATGTCGCGTGCGAGCAAGAGGTTGAACTTCTGGTCGGTCCCGCCGAGCTCGACGTCGGCGCGCACCTCCACCGAGTCATAGCCCTGGAGAAGCGGGTACAAGAGCTCGAGCAGGGAGATCGGTGCACGCGCGAGCTGGCGCTTGGCGAAGTCGTCGCGCTCGAGGATCTGGGCCACAGTGGTGGTGCGCGCCAGGCGGAAGAGCTCGTCCATCCGCATGTCGAGCCACTCGCCGTTGCGGCGAACCTCGATCCGGTCGCGGTCGAGGATCTTGAAGGCCTGCTCCTGGAAGGTCTGGGCGTTGGCGTCGATCTCCTCGGGCGAGAGCATCGGGCGCATGTCCGAGCGCCCGCTCGGGTCGCCCACGCGCGCGGTGTAGTCACCGATGATGAGGACGACGACGTGCCCGAGGTCCTGGAACTCGCGCAGCTTGCGCAGGACGACGGTGTGGCCGAGGTGGATGTCGGGCGCGGTGGGGTCGATGCCGAGCTTCACCCGCAGGGGACGGTCCGCGGCGAGCTTGCGCTCGAGGCCGCCCTCGGGCAGGGAATCGACGGCGTTACGGGCGAGCCACGCGGCCCTGTCGGCGGCCGTGGCGGGCTCTCCTGACATCCGAGCCAATGCTAGACTCTCGCCCTCCGGCGGGGGATGTTGCCTACCCCGCCGCGCGGTCCGCCCACGGGCCGCCGGGCTGACCTTCCCCCCCGTACGCAGCCCCTTCCCGATCGCATGAGCGACGACGTGCTTCGCACTCACAGAACCGACCCGGACGGGCCGATCCCGTTCGCGCCGCCGCGCAGGCGCCGGCTGCGCCGTCACGCCGACGGGCGCCCGGCCAAGCCCCGGATACGCAAGTTCCGCCTCGCTCTCATCCTCTTCGGTTTCGTCGCCCTGGCCCTGGTCTCGACCGCCTTCGGGATGATGATGGCGGTCGCCCAGGACCTCCCTCAGCTCGAGAACCTGGCCCAGTACAAGCACGCCGCCAACTCGATGCTCTACGACGACGAGGGCAGGCCGATCGGGATCTTCGCCCCGCCCAACAACGCCGTGGTCGTCCAGCACATCAACCAGATCTCCAAGTACATGCAGGACGCGATCGTCGCCGTCGAGGACAAGCGCTTCTACTCGAATCCCGGGATCGACTTCCGCGGCATCGCCCGCGCCGTCCTCGCCGACGTCACCGGCGGGAGCGCGCTCCAGGGCGCCTCGACGATCGAGCAGCAGTTCGTCAAGGTCGCCCTCTCCGAGCAGTCCAACCGCACGGTCTTCGAGAAGCTCCGCGAAGCCGCCCTCGCCTACAACCTCGACCATCGCTGGTCCAAGGCCAAGATCCTCAGGGAGTACCTGAACGCGGTGTACTTCGGCAACGGGGCCTACGGGATCGAGTCGGCGGCGCGGGTCTACTTCGGCTCGCAGCTCGGCTTCCTCAACAGCGGCGCTTCGAACGCCTCGAGTGCGTCGACCGCTCCGGGAACCACGACAACCTCGACGACGGCGACGTCCGCGCCCGCCGGCGCGTGCGGCGATCCCCCCGTACTCCCCTTGTGCGCGTCGAAGCTCAACTACTACCAGGCGGCGCTCCTCGCCGGAATGGTCGCCTCGCCGTCCGGCTATGACCCGGTGCTCGAGAGGTCCGCGTCCACGGCCCGGCGCAACCTCGTGCTCTACGACATGTACCAGCAGCACGACATCACCCACGCCCAGTACCTCAGCGGGAAGGCTCAGCCGCTGCCCACCCAGAGCCAGATCCTCCAGCCTACGGAGCCCACCGCGGCGCCCTACTTCACCAGCTGGCTCGCCCCCCAGATCCTCGCGGCCATGGGATCAAACCCCAACGTCGCCGAGTACCGCGCCTACTACGGGGGACTGAGCATCCGTACCACCATCGACCTGCCTCTCCAGCAGGCCGCCGAGACTGCCGTGAACAACGAGCTCCCGCAGGGCTACGGACTCCCCTCCGCCTCCCTGGTGGCCATCGACAACAAGACCGGCGAGGTCAGGGCCATGGTCGGGGGCCCGGACTACCAGTCCCATCCCTTCAACCTGGCCACCCAGGGCTACCGGCAGCCGGGGTCGTCGTTCAAGCCCTTCACCCTCGCCGTCGCCCTCGAGGACGGCATCTCCCCCTACTCGACCTGGGCCTCCGCCCCCCAGAACATCCCGTTCCGGGGCCCCGGCGGAGTCCCCGGGCACTTCATCGTCCACAACTTCGCCAATTCATACTCGGGTACCAACACCCTGCTGGGCGCGACCACGGTGTCCGACAACTCGATCTACGCCCAGGTGGGCATGAAGGTGGGAACCAAGCCGATCGCGCGCCTCGCCCACGCCGCGGGCATCCGCACCCCGATCTCCACCAACCCCTCGATGATCATCGGCGGCCTGAAGACGGGCGTGAGCGCGCTCGACATGGCCCACGCCTATGAAACGTTCGCCACCGGCGGTATCAAGGTCTGGAACAAGGCCCTCGGGGACTCGGGCGGGGGTCCGATCGGGATCCAGCAGATCAAATGCCCGCCGACCACCGGGTGCCCGCAGCGAGTGATGGTCAACCACCCGACCTACCAGCGGGTCATGCCCGCGCCCGTCGCCCAGGAGGTCGGGCAGATCCTCACCACCGTGGTGCAGTCGGGTACCGCCGCCTCGGCGGCCATCCCCGGCGTGTTCGCCGCCGGCAAGACGGGCACCACCTCGAACTACGGTGACGCCTGGTTCGTGGGGTGGACGCCGAAGCTCACGGTGGCGGTCTGGGTCGGTTATCCGAACGGGCTGAGGCCGATGACCACGCAGTGGAACGGTGGCCCGGTCGAAGGCGGGACCTACCCGGCGGCGATCTGGCACAACTTCATGGTCTCGGCGCTGCAGATCCTCACCCAGGAGGCGGCGGCCAAGCAGAGCACCAAGACCACGACGATCACCACCCCGGCCCTCACCACCGCGGGCAACTCGGGCTCCGGAGCGTCCTCGACCACGGGCGCCACGGCCCCGACCACCGCCGCTCCCACGACGCCCGCCCCGGCGACGCCGACGACGCCCGCGACGACGGCGCCGGGCGCCGGGGGGCCGGGCACGGGCGGGAACACCGGGACCGGGGCACCGCCTGCCACCGGCAACAGCGGCGCCGGCGGAAACACCGGCGCAGGCGGGGGCGGCGCCGGTCCCACCTCGGGCGGGGCCGGCCTGGGCAGCTCGCCTTAGCGGCCCGTAGCTGGAATCCACCCGCGGGAGACTGAGTGCCGACCCGGCGCGTATCCCAGTTCCGCCCCGCCCGCCGAGCGCTCTCGCGCCGAAGCCCGGGGGGGTGGCGCCTCTTGAGCCGCTATATGCGGCTCAACGGGCATCACGTGTGGCGGCCGGCACCCGGCGGCCGCGCCGTCCGTGCCGCGCCACGTCGCGCCGCGCCGCGGCGCGGCGCGGCGCGGCGCCGGGGCCGG
>DASZKU010000051.1:0-24296 GCA_035552815.1 Solirubrobacteraceae bacterium
CGCTTCGCGGCCGACACGGCGATGAAAGTCGCGACGGACGCGGTGCAGGTCTACGGCGGCTACGGCTTCATCAAGGATTACCCCGTCGAGAAGCTCATGCGCGACGCGAAGATCCTCCAGCTCTACGAAGGCACCGCGCAGATCCAGCGGCTCGTCATCGCTCGCGAGACCCTGCTTCCGCGCCGCGTCGAAGAGCCCGCGCCCGCCGCGGCCTGACGCGCTTCACAGCACAAGACGAACATGAAGAGGGCCGCCCCCCCGGGCGGCCCTCTCCCTGTCATGTCTCGGGGATCGCTTCCGCGGCACGGCGGAAAGTCCCAGACGGCATGCCCCCGCACCGCCTGGGATCGTGCCGCATCCACCCGATCAAGCTGAGGCCCCCCCAAGCTCGATCGCCCGACCATGACGGACATGCCCCCATGACTCGCTTACGCGCTGCCCAGCGTCCCGGCGCAGCCGAGAGCCCTCCGGTGCCGATCGACGATTTGCGAGCAACAAGCCCATCCACCAAGAAACCTATTCGTCGGGTGAGCCCTCAACCAGTGACATTTGTCACAACGCAGGTGGCTGGCACCCGCGACCGCTCATTCGGTGGCGCTGAACTCCCAGATCGCGACCCCGAGCATCACGAGCCCGAGGGCGACGATGATCCCCGCCTCGAGCACGCCCGGGACATGCCAGCCCCACCAGGTCACGCCGGGATCGAGCACGCGCTTGGCCAGCGGGCTGATGTGCAGGTGGGAGAAGACGAGCCGGCGCATGGGATCGACCGCGTAGGTGAGCGGGTCGATGCGGTTGAGGACCGCGAGCCAGCCGGGCAGCCCGGAAACCGGGAACAGGGCTCCGGAGATGAAGAACATCGGCATCACGACCATCTGCATGACGCCCATGAACGACTGCATCTGGGAGATTCGGGCGGCCACCATGACCCCGAAGGCGGTGATCGCGAAGGCGAGCAGGACCTGGAGGACGAGGACGCCGAGGATCAGCGTCGGCGCATAGGGGACGTGCACGGCGCCGGCCAGGCACAGGACGATGACCCCCTGGAAGCTCGCCACCGTGGCCCCCCCGAGGCACTTGCCGATGACGATCGAGCTGCGACGCACCGGCGCCACCATCATCTCCCGCAGGAACCCGAACTCCCGGTCCCAGACGATCGAGGCGGCCGAGAACATCGCCGTGAACATCACCGAGATGCAGAGGATCCCCGGGAAGATGAAGGTCTTCAGGTTGACGCCGTGGGTGCTCGCGGCCGACAGGGACTGAAGTCCCGAGCCGAGGACGAAGAGGAAGAGGAGCGGCTGGACGAGCGTGGTGACGATGCGGATCCGGTCGCTGCGATAGCGGATGAGCTCGCGCTTCCACACGATCCTGATCGCCCGCAGCTCGCTGGCGAGGCTGCGCTCGGGCACCCGAACCCGCACGACCTCGCGTGGCGCCGCGACCTCGGGTGCGACGGTCGTGCTCACCGGCGCCCTCCTCCTCCGGACATGACCTGCATCATGATCTTGTTGCGCTCCGACCCGCCGGACTCCTCGACGTCGCGGATCGAGCTCCCCGTGTAGGACATGAAGACGTCGTCGAGGGTGGGCCGGGAGACGCTGACCGAGCGGATCGGGACCCCGAGCTCGGCGAAGAGACGGGGGACGAACTCCTCTCCTGAGGGGATCCCGAAGGTCACCGCACCCTCGGAGATGACCGCGTCGATGGCGAAGCGCTCGCGCAACGAGGCGATCGCCGCCTCGTCGTTCTCGGTCTCGATCCGGATCCGGTCCGCTCCGACCTGCGCCTTGAGCGCCTCGGGCGAGTCGAGGGCGACGATCACCCCTTGGTCCATGATCGCGATCCGGTCGCACCACTCGGCCTCGTCCATGTAGTGCGTGGTCATGAAGATGGTGATCTCCTCGCTCTCCTTGAGCGTGCGGATGTAGTTCCAGATCGAGCGACGGGTCTGGGGATCGAGCCCGATCGTCGGCTCGTCGAGGAAGAGCACGCGCGGGGAGTGCATGAGCCCGCGGGCGATCTCGAGGCGGCGCTTCATCCCGCCCGAGAAGGTGCGCACGGGGGAGTCCTTGCGCTCCCACAGGCCGACCATCTCCATCACCTGCTGCATGCGCGCGGCCACCAACGAGGACTGCACCCCATAGAGCTCGGCGTGGAGGCGGAGGTTCTGCGCCGCCGTCAGGTAGCCGTCGAGCGTGGTCTCCTGGAAGACGAGCCCGATGTTGCGCCTGACGTCGTCGCGCTCGCGGACGACATCGTGCCCGGCGACCGTGGCCGTGCCCCCCGAGGGGCTGACCAGGGTGCAGCACATGTTGATCGTCGTCGTCTTGCCGGCGCCGTTGGGGCCGAGGAAGCCGAACACCTCTCCGGTCTGCACCTCGAAGTCGACGCCGCGCACCGCCTGCACCTCGCCAAAGGACTTCTCGAGGTGACGGACGACGATGGCGGGAGGGAGCTCAGAGGTGCCGCGACCGTCCGCGGAGGCGGTCGTGGTGGCGTCGTCGCTCATCTGCCCTACAGGGTAGCCCCCACCCGCCGCCGGCCTGCGATCACGGGGCGTCGTCGTCGCGGGGCGGACCCGACCCGCCGCCCCGTCCTCGAATCCAGTCGGCCATCTGCTCGGCCATCCCGCCCACCTGGGCGCCGAGCTTGGTCACGTTCTCGCCGATGTCGCGGAAGATGGCACGGAAGCGCTCGGCGTAGAACTCGAACGCGTCGCCGGCCTCCTCGCGGACGTGGGGCTCCTCGCCCCGCTTGATGTAGTCACCGCGCGCGATCCGGTCGTACTCGCCGCTCTGGACCCAGCGCATGATCTCCGAGACGCGCCTGACCGCGTAGGGGTGCCGCGCGTTGATCTCGTAGAAGAAGCGCCGGACGCGGTCGCTGGGATCGTCCCAGTCCTCGTATTCCCGAGCCTGGGTGAGGAACGCGTCGAGGTCGAGGTCGTCGGCCTTCATCCCGCCGGCGGCGACCATGAGAAGCCGGCAGCTGATCCGCGGATCGCGGACGACGAGAGTCTCGACCCGGTCGCAGCTGAGCTCGGCGGCGCGGTACCACTCCAGCAGCACCGTTCTCACCGCCATCGCCGGGATGCCGAGCGGGAAGGGAACGTTGCCCCCCATGCTCAGGAGGATGTTGAGGGCGGTCATGTAGAGCATGTGATCGGAGAGGATGTGACCGACCTCGTGGGACAGGAGACAGCGCGTCTCCCCCGGTCCGAGGCGCTCGAGCAGCGGTGTCCCCGCCACCACGATGGGATTCTGCGAGCCGATCGCCATCGCGTTAGGGCCGATCGCGTCGGTGACGTACAGGTCGTAGGTCTGCGGCATGTCGAGGATCTGGCACACGGCGACCTGATGTGACCACAGGGCGGGAAGCTGGCGCTCGCCGACGCGGACCGAATTACTGAGGAACATCTGCCGCGTGGCGCGCTCGTAGCGCCACTCGACGAGCCGGCGCACCACCGTGTCGAGCATGGGAATCGACTTCAGCGCTGCCGTCGCGGCGCGGTCCGCGGGGTGCTCATATGCCTTCGAGGAGATGTTGGGGTAAGGCTGGATCTCCTCGGGAAGGGCATCTGTCATCAGCGTCTGGACGCAGCGTAGTACTCCTGGGTCCGCGGCGCGAGCGATAATCGCGCCTGCATGGAATCCTCGTCGCACTCGGCAGTCGTCGGGCCAGGCACGGCGGACCCGCTGCTCGGGGACATGCGCCGGGCCGGGCTGCTCCCGCTTCTCGTGCTCCACTACGTCGCGCGCGAGCCCTGCTACGGCAATCAGCTCATCGACCGCATCGCCTGGCTCACCGCGGGCACGGTGGCCGTCAACCCCAACACCATGTACCCGCTCCTGCGCTCGCTCGAGGGCCGGGGCCTGGTGGTCGGGGAATGGGAGCTTCCGGGCGAGCGGGGCCGGCGCTTCTACCGCATCACGCCCGCCGGGGACGAGGAGCGCGTGCGCCTGGCAGCCCGGCTCGCCCGTCACCTCGATGCCGTGGCCGCCAGCGTCGAGGTAATCCGCACCGAGCTCCTCGCGCGCTGATGCGGCGGGCGAGCGCCGAGGACTCCTTCGCCGCCTCGGTTTCCGAGGTGGAGGCACGGTGGTACGACACCGAGCGCTGGCCGGCGTGGGTCGATGGGCTCGCGGGCGTGATCGCCGTCGAGGGCGACTGGCCGCGGCCGTGGTCCAAGGTCACCTGGGAGTCGAACCCGGCGGGCCGAGGTCGCGTCGTCGAGCTCGTCGTCAGCTACGAGCCCGGCCTCGGTCAGACCCTCGAGGTCGAGGACGACTCGGTCCGAGGACGCCAGATCGTCGCCTTCCGCGAGCTCGAGGGCGGCGTGGCCGTCGAGCTCGCCCTCGAGTACGAGCTCAAGCAACCATCGATCCTCACCCCCCTCGTCGACGCCCTGTTCATCCGGCGCGCGATGAGGGCCTCCCTGCGCGCGACGCTCGCCCGCTTTGGGGCCGAGCTCGCGGCGGCCCGCGCCTAGGATCGCCCATGGCCGAGACCACCTACCGGCTCCCCAAGATCGCCGCCTCGGCGGGGGCGATGATCTTCGACCCCGCGGGACGGCTCCTGATCCTCAAACCGAGCTACAAGCCCAAGTGGACGATCCCCGGCGGCCAGATCGAGCCCGACGGCGAGTCGCCCTGGGAGGCGTGCCGGCGCGAGACCTTCGAGGAATGCGGGCTGCGCGTGGAGCGCGGTCGCCTCGCCGCCGTCGACTTCCTCCGCCCCCGTCCCGACCCGCGGCGCCCGGGCGGCGTGCGCTTCCTGTTCGACTGCGGGGCTCTCGACGACGACGCGCTGAAGGCGATCGAGCTCCAGCACGAGGAGATCCTCGAGCACCGGCTCGTGGACCTCGAAGAGGCGCTCTCGCTGTTGAGCGGCCCGCTGCGGCGGCGGGTGCGGGCCGCCTCGGGGAAGAAGCGGTGCGTCTACCTCGAGGAGGGCCGGCGGGTCGCGGGGGTGCGGTAGGCCGTCAGCTGCCGAGCAGCCTGACCTTGGGCACTCGCCCCGAGCGGATGTCGATCTCCGCCCGCTCGGGTCGCCATCCCGACCTCTGCAGGGAAATGAGCAGCCGGTCCCCCGCCCGGTAGCGGTGTCCCTCCATCGCTCGCAAGAGCCGGTGGACCCCGTGCGCACCGGTGGCGGTCACCCGCGTGGGCCGTGGGCAGCCGTGACCCACGCAGCGCACGAGCAGGCGCGTTCGCGAGGGCACGCTGCCCACCCGCACCGTGCCGAGCCGGCTGATCGCCCCGTTCCACGTCCAGCTCATCGTCAGCCTGACCCGCAGCGCCCGCGGCCGCGGAGCGGGCTGCGGGACGGGGACGGGCACGGGCACGGTGACCACGGGCGCCGGGGTGGTCGTCGTCGTCGTCACCGTCACCGTCGGCGGGACTGGCGCGGTGGGGGACACGGCCACCGTAGCTCCGCAGTGCCATCCGCCGTTGGTGCTGCACACGGCGACCTTGATGTTCGAGGGTGTGGAGGAAGTGGTGGCCTTGTAGTTGACGCCCTGGGTCTGCGATCCGGTGGCGGATCCGCCCTGGACGTTGTGATGGCCGCCGCTGTCCCACGAGAGCCACACCGAGGTGCTGCCCGGGCACTTGTTCCCCCACACCTCGCCGTAGATCTCGATGTAGGGACCCGAGGGCCCCGACCACACGACGTGCCCGTTGAACCCGCCGCAGCTGTCGCGGGGACTCACGGTCTGGTCGGTCGAAGCCGCCGCGGTCAGCGCCATCCCGAGCAGCAGGCCACCGGTAAGGGCGACGACGGCCGCCAAGGCGCCGCGCAATTTCACGATCGCCTCACGTGCGCGCATCCAGGGTCATAGTGCAAACCGAGAGGAGGCTTGCCCAGCGGGCGAGGGTACGAAACGGCCCCGTGGGCGCTACAAGTTCACGGATGCCATCCCCGCCTGGTCGTAGCGCTCGCCTGCCACGGGCGGAAGCTCGGCTTCGATCCGCGCGAGGTCCTCCTCGGTGAGCTCGACGTCGACGGCGCGGGCGTTCTCCTCGAGGTACGTGCGCCGCTTGGTGCCGGGTATGGGAACGACGTCCTCGCCGCGGGCCAGGACCCAGGCAAGGGCGAGCTGCGCCGGGGTGACGTCCTTCTCCTGGGCGATCTCCGCCACCTTGGCGGCGATTCGCCGGTTGGCCTCGAGGTTCTCGCCTGTGAAGCGGGGCCCATGGCGGCGGAAGTCGTTCTCGTCGAGCTCGTCGGGGGAGGAGAAGCGCCCGGAGAGGAAGCCGCGCCCGAGCGGGGAGTAGGCGACGAAGCCGATTCCCAGCTCCCGGCACGTGGGGAGGATCTCGGCCTCGGGATCGCGCGTCCACAGCGAGTACTCGGTCTGCACGGCGGTGATGGGATGCACCGCGTGAGCGCGGCGGATGGTCTCGGGCGCGGCCTCGCTGAGCCCGAGGTGGCGCACCTTGCCTGCGCGCACGAGGTCGGCCATCGCTCCCACCGTCTCCTCGATGGGCACGTTGGGGTCGACGCGGTGCTGGTAGTAGAGATCGACGTAATCGGTGCCCAGGCGCTGCAGCGACCCTTCGATCGAGCGGTGGACGTGCTCGGCCGAGCCATCGAGCGGGCCGATCGTCGACATGTCGCCGGGGACGGTGGTGGGTTCGATCCGGCGTGCGAACTTGGTGGCGATCACATACTCCTCGCGATGCCCCTTGATGGCACGGCCGACGAGCTCCTCGTTGCTCATCGGCCCGTAGAGCTGGGCGGTGTCGAGGAAGTCGATGCCGAGCTCGAGCGCGCGCTGGATGGTGGCGATCGCCTCGTCCTCATCGGCGGATCCGTAGAACGCGGACATGCCCATGCAGCCGAGCCCGAGGGCCGACACTTCGAGTGATCCAAGGCGGCGGCGTTTCATTCCTGCTCCTCTCGCTTGTAGTTCCATTACCACGTGTGGCCCGATCTCCGGGAGTTCGAACTCCTCGGAGACGAGGACGAAGCCGGCGCGCTCGTAGAGGGAGCGTGCGGGCGTGCGCGCGTTGCACCAGATGCGCTGCGCGCCCTCGGCGCGGGCGTGCCTGACCAGGGCCGCGAGCACGGCCGTCCCCGCTCCGCGACCGCGGGCGGCGGGGACCGTGGCCATCCCGCGCACGCGCCAGCGGTCGGGGGCGCCGTCGGGCCGGGCGTCGGGGGCGCCGTCGGGGGCGCCGTCGGGCCGGGCGTCGGGGGCGCCGTCGGGCGCGACGAAGCCCACGGACACGAGCTCGCCGTCCTCGAAGGCGCCGACGGCGAACGCGCCCGGCGCCTCGTGTCCGGCCATCTCCCCGATGCTCTGGTGGGGCCGGAGGATGGCCCGGCGCAGAGGTCGGGTCTCCTCGATGGTCAGGGGCCGCACTTCTGGCACGCCCCCGATGCTAGAAGAGGCGCTCTACTGGAAGATCTCCGTCGTGCAGTCGCCGCCTGGGAGGTGGATCTCGTGCGGGCGGGCGCCGTCGGCCTGCTCGTGGAAGTCGACGAAGAATTCGGGATCGAGTGCGAAGCTCCCGTCCGACAGGCGGTCGAGCTTGGTCAGCCAGCCCCGGAGGTCGGGGTAGAACTGGTTGTCCCAGGTCGAATACAGCGAATTGCTGACGTAGACGCGGTCGCCGTCGAACGAGCTCTGGAGCATCTGCGGGCCGCCGGTGAGGGCCTCGGACGACTTCGGGTGGCCGCCGTCGCGCCCGAGCAGCCCGCCGAGCCAGACCTGCGAGCGCAGCACGGGGTTGCGCGGGTCGGAGACGTCGTAGTGGCGCAGGTCGCCGTGCAGCCAGTTCGAGAAGAAGAGGTCGCGGTCGTCGAGGGAGAGGACGAGATCGGTGATCAGCCCGGGCACGCCGCCGGGGAGGGGCCAGCCCTCGAGCTCCTCGTTGCCGACGTCGATGACCTTCTCGGCGGCCCAGGAGCCGTTGTCGCGCGCGAAGCGCAGGATGTTGCTCGACAGCGTGGCGCCGACGAAGCCCTGGGCGGAGTCGGGGTCGTGCTGCCAGCGGATCTCGAGCGGAATCAATCCTTCCTCGCCGAGATCGACGGTCTGCACCTTGGCCCGGCGCTCGAGATCCCAGAAGTGCAGGCGCCGCCCGTACTTGCCGGCGCCCACGTCGGCGGGATCGAAGCCGCCCTGGAAGGTGTTGGGCGCTCCCCATTCGCTGGAGACGAGCGCGTTCAGGCGCGGCTGGTACCAGAAGTCGTACATGAACTCGAGGTCACCCGGGTCGCGCTCCCAGCGCTCGGCGACCGAGAAGTCGCGGGCGTCGATGACCGCGAAGCCGCCCGGGGCATTGCCGTCCGCGTCGCCGAGCATGGAGATGGTGATGATGTCGCCCGGCATGCAGTGCACGGTGTGGGGCGCGCTCAGCCCGAGCTTCTCCTTGATCTCCTCACCCTCGATGACGTGCTTGATCCGAGGCGCCCGGGGATCGGAGACGTCGAGCAGGTGGATGCGCGAGGAGCGAAAGCCGGGCACGATCAGCGTGTCGCGCTGGAGCTGGGAATGGCACGCCGACGAGCACGCATTCCACCCGAAGTGGTGGAGCTCGTCGCCGACGTTGGGCATCTCGGCGCGGTTGATGATCTGCCCATAGCTCGACGAGGCCGGGTCGACGTCGACCACGGCGATGAAATCAGGCCTGTCGATGCCCGTGCCCTCATAGAGCCCGGCCACGTAGACGATCTGCTCGGGCGGCTGGGTGCGTGCCGCCTGCGGTGAGGGGTAGCCGGGGCCGGTGGACTCGTGGCCTGCGGGATCGGGGGTGCTCATAATGGCTCCTTCCGGGGGCGGCGTTCAGGCTGGCGCTGCAAAGATAACAAGTCTGATCGAAATAGTATGAATATGGCATGGGACCGGGTCGCCGCGCGGCGACCGGCCGTCGATCGCGCGCGTCTCGGCGTCCTGCGCCGTGGATTCGTCGCGCTTGGGCTGCGCGCTACTCGTCTGCTTGGTTGACGCTGTCGATCGGGGTGCGGGGTGCGGGGTGCGGGGTGCGGGGTGCGGGGTGCGGGGTGCGGGGTGCGCGGGGGGCGCGGCGGGCGCGGCGGGCGCGGCGGGCGCGGCGGGCGGGGGGCGCTACCGGGGGGCGCCCGGGATCTCCCGCTCGATCCAGCGCATGATCACCTCGACGAGGTAGCGCCGTTCGGCGTCGGTGAGCGCGTGACCGCCGGCGATGCCGTGGTTTCGCTCCAGACAACTCCGGCAGCACGTGCCGGTGGCGTGCTGGGCCACGAACACCGGGTGCCCACGGTAGGGCGTCTGGCGGCCGTCGTTGACCGGCTCGGCCGCCGCCACGCGGCGGGCGATCATGTCCTCGCCGTGCCGCCGGATCGTGTCGATCCCACGCAGCTGCACGAGCGCGCGCTCGCGGCCGCGGAGGTGGAAGCGAGCACGGAAAGGCTGCCTGGCGATGGCGTCGAGGCGTTTGTCGATATCGGCCGCGGTCACGATTGCTCACGTTAGAACGGGGCGCCGGCGGGGAGGTCTTGCGATATCCGGACGTCCCCGGTCCGGATAGCGCACCTGCCCCGGCGCACGTCACGCGGACGTGAGGGCGGTGATGACTGCGCGGCGCTGCCGCCGCCCTACCCCCGCGGCACCTCGACCGTCCACGTCCCCGCCATCAGGACCAGGTACCGGTCGGGCAAGCTCGTGATCCGCAGCGCGAGATCCCCGCACACCGGGCAGCGGACGACGGTCCCGGCGCTTCGGTAGACCCGGTGGGCGCCCAACCGGGTGACGGCGCCGCACGACTGGCAACCGCGCTCGGTGCTCGTGAGCTCGGCTCCGAAGACCTCGTCGAGGAGCCCGGCGATGGCGTTGCCGTCGAGCCAGACAGCTTCCGAGCTCATGTCATTCGCCGGTCGGGCCGAAGCGCTCGGCGCGGATGGCGGTCGGCGGATGGCCGAGCTCGACGAGCCGGTCGGCCACCGACTCGACGAAGGCGGTGGGGCCGCAGACGAAGATCCGCGGACGTTCCGCCGGGGCGGGGCCGACGGCGGCGAGCATCTCGGCGTCGACGCGGCGAGCGAACCCATGCCAGTCGGCGGGCTGGTCGCGGGTGAGCGTGTAGCTCACCGCGACGCTCGGATGCTCGGTCGAGACCGTGGTCGCCAGCTCTTCGCGGTAGAGCACGTCGTCCCATCGCCGGGCGGAGACGAGCAGGCGCGCCGGTACGGTGCTCGCCTGGGCGGCGTGATGGCGGAGCATGGCCATCAGGGGCACGAGGCCCGACCCGCCCGCGACGAGGAGGAGGTGGCCGCCGTCCTGCACGCGCCAGGTGAAGTAGCCGCCCACGGGCCCGCGGATCTCGAACTCGTCTCCGGGGCGGAGCTCGTCGACCAGGTAGGGCGAGACCTCGCCGTCGTCGAAGGCCACCACGGTGAGCGCGAGCCCTGCGCTCTCGGGCGCGGAGGCGATCGAGTAGGAGCGCTCGGCCTGGTAGCCGTCCTCGGCGGTGAGGCGCACGTCGACATGCTGGCCCGCGAGGTGCCCGGGCCAGCCGGGCACGTCGAGGAGGATGGTCTTGGCCTGCTCGGTCTCGGGCACCACCTCACGCACCGTCGCCGTGCGCCAGACGATCGCCGGGCGGCCCCGGGTCAGTCGTTCCAGTAGCGCTGCTCTTTCCACGGATCCCCCCGGTTGTGGTAGCCGGCGGCCTCCCAGAAGCCCGGCTCGTCGCTGCCCGTGAGGGTGAGGCCGCGGACCCATTTCGCGCTCTTCCAGAAGTACAGGTGCGGTACCAGGAGGCGGGCCGGGCCGCCGTGCTCGGGGTGGAGCGGGGCTCCGTCGAACTGGTAGGCGACCCAGGCGCGGCCGCCGGTCAGGTCCTCGAGCGGGAGGTTGGTGGTGTAGCCCCCGTCGCACCAGGCGGTGACGTAGCGCGACTGCGTGGCCACGCTCTCGAGCAGGGTGTCGAGCGAGACGCCGGTCCAGCCCGTGTCGAGCTTCGACCACTTGGTGACGCAATGGATGTCGACGGTGAAGGTCTGGGCGGGCAGCGCCAGGAGCTCCTCCCAGCGCCAGGACACGGGCACGTCGACCCGTCCCTCGATCGTGAACGTCCACTCCTCGAGCGGCGTGCGCGGAGTCGGTCCGGCCGAGAGCACCGGGAAGTCCTCGACCACGTACTGTCCGGGCGGGATCCGGGCCGGATCGATATCCCGCCGGCGGCGACCGCGGAAGCCTCGAGAGATGGGCGGCATTGCTCCAGTATCGCGGGTGTGTCGAGCGCGTCGCGTGAGCGGGTGGGTAGAACGGGGCCGCGCCGGGTGCCGGCCCCGGAGGCCGTGATGAATTTCGTACGACAATCCGAAGGTTTTCATCACGCCATCTTCCGGTGCGCCGGCGGGGGGCGGCGGGGCCGGTGCGCCGGCGGGGGGGGCGGCGGGGCCGGGGGCGGCGGGGGGCCCGGCGTGGCCGTGGGGAGCCCGGCGCCGCCATGGTGGGCCCGGCGCCGGCGCGGGGGGCCACGCTCCCCCGGTGGGCCCGGCGCGAAACGGTACGCCGGGCGCCCGGCCCGGCACCTCGGAGCGGCCCCGTAGACTGAAGCCCCATGTTCGTCTTCAAGGCTGCGGTGGTCGGCGCGGGCACGATGGGCGGCGAGATCGCGCAGACGATCGCCAACGCGGAGATCCCCGTGGTGCTCAAGGATGTCGATGAGAAGTTCGTGCAGCTCGGGCTCGACAAGGCCCGGTCGCTGTGGCAGAGCCGGGTCGACGCCGGCAAGCTCGAGCCCGCCGAGCTCGAGCGGCGGCTCGGACTGATCACGGGCACCACCGACTATGCGCCGTTCCGCGACGTCGACTTCGTGATCGAGGCGGTGCCGGAGCGCATGGAGGTCAAGCAGGCGGTTTTCGCAGAGCTCGACGAGGTGACGCCCGGTCACGCCATCCTCGCCTCGAACACCTCGTCGCTCTCGGTCACCGAGATGGGTGAGGCGACGAGCCGGCCGGACATGGTCCTCGGCTTCCACTTCTTCTATCCGGCTTCGGTGATGCGCCTCGTCGAGGTCATCGAGGGGGAGGAGACCTCGCCGGAGGCGGTGCAGGCGGCGGTCAACTTCGCCACGCAGGTCCGCAAGACGGCGATCCGCTGCGGCGAGGCGCCGGGGTTCGTCGTCAACCGCATTCTCAACTCGGCGGTGTCCGAGCTCTGGCGCGTCCAGGAGGAGACGGGGACGCCGGTCACCGAGGTCGACAAGATCGTCCAGGAGAGCGAGGCGGCGCCCATGGGCCCGTTCTTCCTCGCCGATCTCCTCGGCCTCGACACCGTCCTCCACGTTGCCGAGTACCTCGAGGAGGCCTATGGCGAGCGCTTCTTCGTCCACCAGCGGATGCGCGAGCTCGTCGCCGCCGGCGATCTCGGCGCCAAGACGGGAAAGGGCTTCTATGAGCACGGCCACTGAGCTCGACGCCGAGAAGCTCGTCGAGCGCTTCACCCTCAAGGCGCTGGTCGAGAGCTGCCTCGTGCTCGAGGAGGGGGTCGCCACCGTCAAGGACATCGATCTGGGGATGATGGCTGGGGCCGGGATCATCCCGCCCCCCTTCGCCCGCGCCGACGAGCTCGGCCTCGATGAGGTCCTCGCCAAGCTCGAGCGCGCCGCCGAGGAGTGGGGGGAGAGCTTCGAGCCGCCCACCATCTTGCGCCGCCTCGTCGCCCAGGGACGGCTCGGCGTCAAGTCAGGCCAGGGGTTCTTCCCCTACGCGAGGCCGGACGCCGGGTGGGAGGAGAGTCCGGTGAAGCTCGAGTCGCGCGCCGAGTACGCGATCGCCTGGCTCGACCGCCCCCCGGCGAACTCCATCTCCCCGGAGGTGGTGGAGGCGCTCGAGAAGGTGTGGGACGCCGTCGCCGGCTCCGGCGCCCGAGCCCTGATCATCGCCTCGGCCAATCCCATGCTCTTCTGCGCCGGGGCCGACATCAAGGCGTTCACGAAGATGGACGCCGCCGCCGGCCAGGAGCTCCTTGACCGGATGCACGCGCTGCTGCGAAAGCTGGAGACTTCGCGCGTGGCCACCATCGCCGCCGTCAACGCGCTCGCCTTCGGCGGGGGCTGCGAGCTCGCCATGGCCTGCGACATCCGGATCGCCGCCGACTCTGCCATCTTCGGGCAGCCCGAGATCAACCTGGGGATCATCCCCGGCTTCGGCGGGACCCAGCGCCTGCCGCGCCTCATCGGCGAGGCCAAGGCGCTCGAGATGAACCTCCTCGGCGACGCCATCTCCGCCGGGGAGGCCTACGAGCTCGGCCTCGCCAACCGGATCGTGGCCGACCACGAGCTCCTCGACACGGCGGTCTCGTGGGCGCGCAAGCTCGCGGGCCAGGCGCCGCTGGCCGTCGAGGAGATCAAGCGGGTGTCGGCCCAGGGCGACCTCGACGACGGGATCCGAGCCGAGAAGCAGGCCTTTCTCCGCGTCTTCACCTCCGCGGACGCGCGCGAGGGGATCTCGGCCTTCGTCGAGAAGCGCACCCCGCACTTCACGGGCGAGTGACGGCGGCCGGCGACAGCGCCGCGGCGGCGAAGCTCGCAGCCCTGATCCGCGGCGCGGGCTCGGTCGTGGCCCTGACCGGGGCGGGCATCTCCGTCCCCTCGGGGATCCCCGACTTCCGCTCCCCGGGCACCGGCCTGTGGGAGCACGTCAATCCCATGGAGGTCGCGCACATCGATGTCTTCCGCCGCGACCCCGAGCGCTTCTGGAGCTTCTACGGCGACCGCTTCCAGAGCCTCGAGGGCAAGGAGCCCAACCGCGCCCACCGGGCGCTGGCGGCGCTCGAGCGAGCGGGGCTGCTCGACGCGGTCATCACCCAGAACATCGACCGGCTCCACGCCCGCGCCGGGACCCGGGAGCTGATCGAGGTCCACGGCACCATCGCCCATTCCTCGTGCCTGCGCTGCCGGGCCTGCTACTCGCTCGACGACGTGCGCACGCGCCAGCTCGCCGACGAGCGGCGCGTCCCCCGCTGCGAGTGCGGCGAGGCGCTGAAGCCCGACGTCGTCCTCTTCGGGGAGTACCTCCCCGTCGACGCCCTGGCCCGGGCCGAGGAGCTCGCCGCCGCCGCCGATCTCATGCTCTGCATCGGCTCCTCGCTCGAGGTCTATCCGGTCGCGCAGCTCCCGCTCGTGACCCTCGCCGCAGGCGGGAAGATCGCCGTCCTCACCCAGGGTCCCACCCCCGTCGACGCCCGCGCCACGGTGCGCATGGGAGGCGACATCGTGCGCGAGCTCGACGCCGTGGTCGAGGCGCTGGCCCTGAGCGGGGCCGAGCTCACCCGCTGACGGCGGCCCGCGCCCGGAGCGCCGCCTCGAGGCGCCCGAGGGTTTCGAGCACCGCCGTCCGGGCGGCGTCGTCGAGCGGTCCGGCGAGGGCGCTCTGCGCGGCGGCGACGACGCCCTCGCGCCGTCCCCGGAGCTCGGCGAGCCGGTCCGCGAGCGACTCGGCGCCGGGGTCGAGGGCGAGCTCGGCGAGGGCGGCGTCGAGGGCCACGAGGAGCTGCAGGGCGGCCTCGCGGTCGCGACCGTGATCGGCGTCGCTTCGCGCCCGCAGCGCGAGCTCCTCGCAGGCGAGGATGCGCTGACGTCCGTTGAGCGCCGCCGCGAGTCGCGCCTGGGGCTCGAGGATAGCCGAGCGGCGCCGGCTCCCCAGAGCCGGGGCGAGCTCCCGTGCCTCGCTCCAGCGCCCGTCGGCGACCTCGTCGCCCGCTCCGTACCCGAGGCGGGCGACGAGCGCCTGCTCGCGGCCGATCTCGTGCAGGTAGGGATCGGCGGTGACGATCCGGTAGGCATGCAGGGCGCGGTTGATCACCGCCAGCCCGGCGGCGAGCTCCTCCTCGCCGGCCCGATCGAGCCAGGTGCGGGCCGCGGCCTCGTCGCCCAGCGGCTCGCTGACATCGATGACGGTCACCCGGCCGGTGGTCACCGGCGTTGGCTCAGGCTCAGGTTGAGCCTGAGTCTGCGACGCCTTCCGCTGCAGCCGGCGCCTGCGCTCGGGAGCGCCGAGGGTGGCGAGCACGAGCACGTGCGATGGCGGCGCGTCGCTCTCCTCGCCCGGCCGGCGGAGGAGATAGCGGCCGTCGGCCGGCCCTATCGCCCAGGGAAGCTCGAGCTGGACGAAGCGAAAGAGCGTCGACGCCAGCCCGTCAGTGACCGCTGGACGGGCTGACGGTGGTGGTGGGGATGGTGGGCTGCGGGATCGTGCTGATCGTGTTGATGAGCTTGATCCACTGCGCCGGCTTGAGGATGCTGTTGACCTTCTTGGAGAGCTTCTTGTTCTGCCCGAAGAGCGGGGTGTAGGCGATCTGGATGCGGTCGGCGTGATCGGGCAGTGCCAGCGTGTTGGTCTGGCCCGGATAACTCATCAGGCTGATGATCTGGTTCGGCCGCATCGACCCCTGCAGGGTGAGCAGGCGGCGGATCGTCAGGTCGGTGATCGACCCCGTGCCCTGGTGGCCCTGCACGGTGATGCCGTTGATCTTGGAGATCTCCATGCTGTCCCCGGTGGCCACCGAGTTGGCGCCCGGCGTCGAGTGGGTGACGGCGCTCTGCCCGCACTGCAGGCCCGAGATCGTCGGATCGAGGCCCGACTGCGAGAGGAACTCCATGGTGGCGAGGATGCGCCGGTCCACGAGCCCGGCGGTGATGTCACGCTGGCCGCAGGAGTAGATCTGGATGTGCGGGTCGGAGAGGACAACCTGCTGGAGCTGCGACTTGCTCATGAGCAGCACCTGGCCGATCGACGGGTTCTTGGCGTCCTGACCGATGAAGGGGTTGATGTTCGCCGCCCGGTAGATCGAGCTCGCCTGTAGGAGCTCCCAGCCGTCGAGGATGACCTTGGGGTCGATGAGCGGTGCGTCGCGGCCGGCGGGGCGAATCATGAACTCGAGATGCGAGGCGTCGGTCGCGGTGCCGACCCCGACGCGCGCCAGGATCGTGCCGGCGATGACCGTCGAGCCGACCTTGAGGGGCTGCAGCGTGTACTGGTTGCGCGCCAGATGGAGCGTGTCCGAGAAGTAGTTCTGGAAGCTCTGGATGGCGCCGGCGGCATTGGTGAGCTGCGTCTGGCCGCCGGAGGCGTAGGAGAGCGGTCGCGAGGGATTCGCGAACAGCCGCACCTTGGGCGAGCCCGCGGGCTGCGAGGTGCTCACGCCGGTGCTGCTCGCCGCGGGCTTGGGGGCGACGTTGGCCTTGACCTGCGCCGTCTTGCGGGCGGCGGCCGCTGCGATCGTGCTCGGCTTGATCGCCGCAGCGGTGACCTGGCTACCGGCCGTGGCCGGGCCCGTCGGCCGCGGGGCGGGCTTGGCCGAGAGCTCGTTGGCGATCTCCTTGGCGGTGACCTTGACGGGCTTGGGCACCGCGAAGGTCTTCGAGATCGAGCCCAGGTGCGCATAGGTGTAGGTGTTCCCGTTCGTGTCCTGGAGCTGGAGGTAGCGACCCAGCGAGCGGCTGTGGCCCATGGCGACGATCTTGCCGTCGTTGACGGCGATGAGCGGCGAGCCCGCCTTGGCGAAGATCGAGATCGACCGGGCCGTGCCCGAGTTGATGGGAAGGGCGGCGTTTACGCTGTGCGCCCTGCGCGTGGCCAGGCGCTCGACGGCGTCGTCCGCGTAGGTGGCGGCGGCCGCGACCGGGAAGTGGCCCTCGACGAGGCCGGAGAGGGCGCCGATGAGCTGCTCGGGGATGCCCTCGATGAGCTTGGCGCGCAGGAGGACGGACTGGACGTACCAGTTCGCGTGGTTATAGGCGAAGATCGCCTTGGCCAGGTTCTTCGAGGCGCCGGCGGCGTTGAGGTAGCGCGCGGCGGCGAAGATGGCATCGACCGGGTTGTAGGGATCCGCGGTGCCGCCGCCGGTGATGTCCTGGCCGTACTTGGCCCAGGTCGAGGGGATGAACTGCATCCATCCCATCGCGCCGGCGGAGCTGACCGAGAGGTTGCGCCCGTAGTCGGTCTCGATGTCGTTGATCGCCGCGAGCACCGCCCACGGCACGTTGTACTGGATCCCGGCCGCCTGATAGATCGGGAGCAGGCCCGGCGGGATCTGGAAGCTGTCGATGAAGAAGTTGGGCACGAAGAGCGGCGCCGGCGTCGGCAGCGCGAACGAGAAGGTCGGGTTCGCGGCCGTCGGCGCGCCGGTCGAGGTCCGCAGTGGGGCCTGGCCGTTCTTGACCGCGGCGGGGGACTGCGGCGTCGCGCTCTTGACTACGACGTTGCCCTGGACCTGGCCGGAGAGCGCGCCCTTGGCGCCCTTGGCGGACTTGCCGGTCTTGGACTTGGTGCCCGCGGAGGTCGACTGCGAGGTCGGGGCGGAAGTCGTCGTCGGCGCTGACGTCGTCGGGGTGCCCGCCGCCGTCGGCGGCGCGGCCGCCGTGCTCGTGGGCGTCGCGGGCGCCTGCGGGCACGACTCCGACTCCGAGAGGATCGGGAGCTTGAGTCCCGGCAGTGACAGGTTCGACAGCGGCGTGCCTGCGGGCACGTCGATGGTGAACGGGAGCTGCACGCCGCCGAGCAGCGTCACGGTAACCACGCACTGCTCCGCTGAAGCAGACGGGACGGCAGCAATCGCTATGCCGGCGGACATGGCCCCTGCCGCGGCCAAAGCGCCAATGATCCTCCGACTCCTCAACACCGTTGCCAATCTCCTCCCACGCCAATAAGTCGGCTGCCTGCGCAAGTCGTCGGCGCTACTGTTCAGGCAGCGCGGCGTGCACGGTACACATTGACGGTCAGGTTTGCAACGAAGAAGCATCGCGAGGGGGTCTTGGCGCGGACATCGCAGCGGCCCCGGACTCGTGCGCGGGGCGGCGTCGAGGGCCGTTTGCGCTTTGTTCGACCCTTCATCGGCCGCCACACGGGAAGACTGTAATCGGGTCGGTGATGTGTCCAGACCGCCAGTCCGGCCGGGCGATCACGCCGTCATCAGATAAAGCTCAACTAGAGCTTCAGGGTCGGTCCGGCGGCGCGGGAGCGGGCGAATTCCGTGCGCTACAGTGACCGGCCTACCCGGGAGCCATGATCGGAGGCCTAGAAAAATTGTCCGAAGACAGCAAGGGCCTGCGTGACCGCGTGACGCGACAGGGCGAAGAGGCGATCGGCAAGCTCGCTCAGGAGCTGCTCGAGAATCCCCTCGTCACGGGAGCGCTGTCGGCGGCCTTCGAGACCCGCGAGCGCGCGGTGCGAGCCCAAGAGGTCGCGATGGGGGCACTCAATCTCCCTTCTGCGAGCGACCTCGAGCGGCTCACCCGGCGCCTGCGCGGCGTCTCCCAGCGTCTCGAGGGGATCGAGGATGCGCTCGACCGGCTCGAGGACCGGATCGACCGGCTGGGCTCGAACAGCGCCGTCGAGGCGCGCCTCACGGCGATCGAAGCCGAGCTCAAGCGGCTGTCGGCTCCGACCCCGCCGGCTCCGACCCCGCCGGCTCCAGCCCCGCCGGCGTCGCCCCCCACCGGCGTCTAGGGACTCAGCGCCGCGGCGGCGATCTCGCCCGCCCGTTCCTCGCTCTGGATCAGAGCATCGGGGTCGATGCGGGCCCGAGAGGGCAGGACCCGGTCGGAGACGATGAGGAGCGAGGCTGCCTGCAGGTTCCTGTGCATGGCGACGGTGAAGAGGGTGGCGGTCTCCATCTCGATCGCCAGCGCCCCGGCGGCCGCCCAGTCCTGCTCCCGGCTCTCGCCGTCGTAGAACAGGTCGGTGGTGACTACCAGGCCCTGGCGGAGGTCGGCGCGGGCGCCCGCGGCGATCGCCTCGGCGAGATCGGGGTGGGGGGCGATTCGGCCGGTGGCGCCCAGCGCCCGACTCGTCCCGTCGTCGGCGATCGCCTCGCGCGCGAGGACGAGGTCGCCGAGCGCCAGGGTTGGGTCGAGGGCTCCGCACGTCCCCACGCGGATCAGGCGCTGGGCCCCGAGCATGGCGAGTTCGGTGATGACGATGGCGGCGCTGGGCCCGCCCATGCCCGTGCTCTGGATCGTCAGCGGCGCGTCGTCGACGGCGGCGGTGCCCGTGTAGCCCCACAGGCCGCGGTGATGGTTGAACATCCGCGGCTCGCGGAGGAGGGTCTGGGCGAGCCGCAGCGCACGCCCGGGATCGCCGGGGAGGAGGACGCGCTCGGCCAGCGGCGCCGTCGGCTGGAGATGGATGGGACCTGCGCTCACGCGCCCGAACGGTATGCCACAGGCCCGCGGGTAGACTGCGCCGCGATGCCCGGCGGCACGGCGCAGGCTCCCAGCGGTTCGGGCGGGACCACGATGAGCGAGTTCAAGTCCGAGACCGAGTTCCGGGAGGTCATGGATCGAGCCTTCGCGCTCATGAGCGAGGATCCGGAGATGGGGCCACGGCTCCGAGATGCCGACACCCCGCAGCGCTTCGAGTTCACCGACGTCGACCTCGTCGTGAACATCCGCGCCGGGGGCCCGACCGAGCCCAACCTCGCGTGGGTGTGGTCCGACGACATCGACTGGGAGCCCAAGGTGAGAATGTCGATGAGCTCGGAGACCGCGAACCGCTACTTCCAGGGCAAGGAGAACGTCGCCATCGCCATCGCTCGCCGGCGCATCAAGGCGGCCGGCGACGTCAAGGCGGCGCTCGCCATTCTGCCCCTCACCAAGCCCCTGTTCCCCCGGTACCGGGCGATGATCGCCGCCGACTACCCGCACCTCGAGGATTAGCGCCCTCCGGGTATTGACACCCGTTCGTGAAGCGAGTAGACCTAGTGGTCCGAACCAGGCAACAAGGCCGGAGCGTGAGCGCACCACCGGCACCGCGCGTGCAAGCGCGCACCGGAGGTGCACCCGCGAGGCGTCGCCACCACGACGAGCGCCTACGGCCAACGGAGCGGGCCGCTTCGCCCGCGGGCGGCGGGGTCTTCACCGGATCCCGCCGCCGACTGCTGTGCTGAGCACGCGCGAGGTCGCAGACCGAGCAGGCGTCAAGCCCGCGACGTTGAGACGCTGGGTGGCGCAGGGCTTGATCCCCCAGCACCACGGAGAGTGGACGCCCGAGGCCGCCGCTCAGGCACGCGTGGTGGCCCGGATGCGCGCCCGCGGCCATTCCTTGCAGGAGATCCGGCGGGCCACCGCCGAAGGCCGGCTCGCCTTCGCCTACGTGGAGGAGCTGTTCCCGGCCAGCGACTCGGCCTACACCCTGGCCGAGGCGGCCCGGGAGACCGAGCTCGAGCCCGCCCTGATCGAGCGGATCTCGACCGCGCTCGGACTCCGGCCCATCGACACGCAGTGGTTCTCCGAGGCCGACGTGCAACTGCTGCGCTACATCGCCGCCGTGCTCGCCTCCGGGTTTCCCCTCGTGGCCATGCTCCAGCTCGTGCGCGTCTACGGTCAGGCGCTCGCGCAGATCGCCGACGCCGAGGTCAGGCTCTTCCACCTCTACGTCCATGAGCCGCTCATGCGCGAGGGCGTCTCGGGCCTCGAGATGGCCGAGCAGATGGAGACCCTCGCGCGCGCGATCCTTCCCCTCTCCTCCCCGGTCATGGACGCCGTCCACCAGCACTTCCTCCAGCACTTCGTCGAGCAGGACGTGGTCGGGCATATGGAGGCCGACCTCGACGGGGCCGCCGGGGGGCTGGGGCGGATGCGCGTGGCTGTGGCCTTCGCCGACCTCGCGGGCTACACGCGCCTGACCGAGGAGGAGGGCGAGCAGCAGGCCGTTGATGCCGTCGAGCGCTTCGTCGAGGCCGTGGAGATCACGCTGCCGGACGAAGCCCGGGTGATCAAGATGATCGGCGATGAGGTGATGGTCGTGGGCTCTGACCCGGCGACGCTTACCGACTGGGCGGTGGGCTTTCAGAGCATGCAGACCGAGCGGCCCCTGCCGCGCATCGGCATCCACTACGGGTACGCCATCTATCGGGACGGCGACTACTTCGGCCGCGACGTCAACATCGCCGCCCGCGTCGCCGCCCGCGCGGCCGGCGGCGAGGTCCTCCTCACCAAGCCGGTCGTCGATCACGCCGGCTCGCACCTCGAATTCGAGCGCATCGCCGAGGTGCGCCTGAAGGGGTTCACCGAGCCGACCGAGATCTTCCTCGCCCGGATTCCGGAGGCCGAGCCGGATTGAACGCGAACGAGATCCTCGAACGCGTGCACGCCGGGGGGCTCCTGGCCGCAGGACGCCCGGTGGTCGTCCTCCTCTCGGGCGGCCGTGACTCGGTGTGCCTCGTCGATCTCGCCGCGCGCATCGCCGGCCCCGACGCCGTCCGTGCCCTGCACCTCAACTACGGCCTGCGCGAGGAGTCCGACGAGGATGAACGCCACTGCCTGTCGCTGTGCGGGCGCCTCGGCGTCTCGATCGACGTCGAGCACCCAGGACCACCGCCGCCGCGGGCGGGCAACGTCCAGGCCTGGGCCCGGGAGCTCCGCTACGACGGGGCCACGCGGCTCGCCGCGGCGATGGGCGCCGACGTCGCGGTGGGGCACACGGCCACCGACCAGGTCGAAGGCGTGCTCTACCGGCTCGCCTCGGCGCCGAGCCGCCGGGCGCTGCTGGGCATGCGCGAGCGCCGCGGGATCGTCGTCAGGCCGCTGCTCGGATTGACCCGGGCGCAGACCGGAGCCTACTGCCGCGAGCGCGGGCTGAGCTGGCGCGAGGACGTGACCAACGCCGAGTCTCGCTACGCGCGCGGGCGCGTGCGAGGCGAGCTCGTGCCCGCCCTGCGGGCGATCCACCCCGGGGCCGAGGCGAACGTGCTCGCGCTCGTGGACATCCTCCGCGCCGAGGGCGAGGTGCTCGACGGGCTCGTCGACGAGGTCCTCGAGGGTCGCGCGGAGATCGAGCTCGCGCGTCTGCGCGCGCTGCCCGGGCCCCTTCGTCGCCTCGTCGTCCAGCGGCTCGCCGACCTCGCCCGGGGCCGGCCCGCGCCCGGGGTCGCCGCCCGCGCCGAGGAGCTGACCGGGCTGGGCGAGCAGGGCACGGCGTCGCTCGATCTCGGGTTCGGCGTGCGCGGGGTGGCCGAGTACGGGGTGCTCCGCTTCGAGCTCGCGAGCGCGCCCCGGCGCGCGCCCGAGCCGGCACGGCTCCCCGTCCCCGGCGCCGTGGGCTTCGGCGCCTATGAGGTGCGGTGCGAGGTGGGGCCGCCGCAGCGCCGTCCCGGCAGCCTCGATCGCGCCGCCCTGGGGACCGAGCTCGTGGTCCGGACCTGGCGGCATGGTGACCGGATGGCCCCGCTCGGTCTCGGGGGGACCAAGAGCCTCCAGGATCTCTTCACCGCGCGGCGCGTCGCCCGCGCCCGCCGCGCCACCGTCCCCGTGGTGGAGTCGGGCGGCGAGATCGTATGGGTGGCCGGGGTGGCCACCTCCGAGCGCTTCAAGGTAACCGCGGACACGCGCGAGGCGGTTTACCTGACGGCGACGCCGCGGTGACCCGGTAACCGCCGACACGCGCGAGGCCGCTTTTCTCAGCGCGATCGAGGCGCCGGGCGCCTCGCGAGGGGACACCACATAGACTCCCCCAAGGTGGACGACGACGCCATCGGGGACATCCTCGTGAGACCCGAGGAGCTGCAGAACCGGGTTCGCGAGCTAGCGGCCGAGATCTCGCGCGACTACGCCGACAGCGACCTCGTGCTCATCGGTGTGCTCAAGGGCGCCGTGTTCTTCCTCTCCGACCTCATGCGCCAGCTCGAGGTGCCGTGCGAGGTCGACTTCATGGCGGTGGCCTCGTACGGGTCGGCGACCCGGTCCTCGGGGGTGGTGCGGATCCTCAAGGACCTCGACGCCGTCATCGAGGGCCGCGACGTGCTCATCGTCGAGGACATCGTCGACTCCGGGCTCACGCTCCAGTACCTGCTGCGTAACCTCGGCGCGCGCAATCCGCGTACGCTCGAGGTATGCGCGCTGCTCACCAAGCCCGAGAGGCGTAAGGTGCAACTGCCCACCCGCTACGTCGGGTTCGAGATTCCCGACCGGTTCGTGATCGGCTACGGGCTCGATCACGGGGAGCGCTACCGCAACTTGCCATTCGTGGCGACGTTGAAGGAATGATGGCGGCGGGAGCGTGAAATCCAAGTGCTACGCTTGACCATTCCCCGCGGAGACCACCCGGCGCGATGCGCGGAAACCCGACTATGAGCAGGTTCTTCAAGAGCGCAGCCTTCCCGATCCTCATCGTGGTCGTGCTCGCCTTCTTTGCGCAAAAGCTGATCGGCGGCAACAGCCACACGCCCAAGCCGACGTTCGGCCAGCTCGTCACCTACCTGCAGAACGACCAGGTCAAGGCAATCTCGCTCGACCAGAAGAGCCTGAGCGCCAACGTGACCCTGAACCAGGCGGGCACGCAACTCGCCGGGGTGCAGAAGTTCTCGGTCGGCTATCCGAACAACTACGTCACCCAGCTGATCCAGCTCTCGCAGAAGGACCTCGCCGCCAACGGCGGCCCCTCCGGGCTCGACGTCTCCAGTACCTCGAGCAGCGACTGGCTCGGGTTACTCACCACCATCCTTCCCTTCCTGATCTTCATCGGGCTGTGGATCTTCCTCATGAACCAGGTCCAGGGCGGCGGGTCGAAGGTGATGTCGTTCGGCAAGTCGCGCGCCAAGCGGCTGTCGGTCGACTCGCCCAAGATCACCTTCCGCGACGTCGCCGGGGTCGACGAGGCGGTGGAGGAGCTCCACGAGATCAAGGAGTTCCTCGAGAACCCCAAGAAATTCCAGGCTCTCGGTGCCCGCATCCCCAAGGGCGTCCTCCTCTACGGACCTCCGGGCACGGGTAAGACGCTCCTCGCGCGCGCCGTAGCCGGCGAGGCCGGCGTGCCCTTCTTCTCGATCTCGGGCTCGGATTTCGTCGAGATGTTCGTCGGCGTCGGCGCCTCGCGCGTCCGCGACCTCTTCGAGCAGGCCAAGCAGAACTCCCCGTGCATCATCTTCATGGACGAGATCGACGCCGTCGGGCGCCACCGCGGCGCCGGACTCGGCGGGGGCCACGACGAGCGCGAGCAAACGCTCAACCAGCTCCTCGTCGAGATGGACGGCTTCGAGATGAAGGACAACATCATCCTCATCGCCGCGACGAACCGCCCGGACATCCTCGACCCGGCGCTTCTGCGCCCCGGGCGCTTCGACCGCCAGATCGTTGTCGATCGTCCCGACCGCAACGGTCGCAAGAAGATCCTCGAGGTCCACACCCGCGGCAAGCCCCTCGGCCGCGAGATCGACGTCGACGTCCTCGTGGGACAGACCCCGGGCTTCACGGGCGCCGACTTGTCCAACCTCGTCAACGAGGCGGCCCTCCTCGCCGCACGCACGGGCAAGCGCGAGATCACCCAGGTCGAGCTCGAGGAAGGGATCATGCGCGTGATCG
>DASZKU010000052.1:0-10875 GCA_035552815.1 Solirubrobacteraceae bacterium
CCGACGCAATTGGCCAACCACCTACGGCGCCTCCGGGATGCCGGGCTCGTAACGGTCAATCACCAGGGCCGCCTCGCGCTCTACGAGCTCGCTGAGCCGGGGCTGCGGGAGATCTTCTCGATGCTCAACGGATTACGCGGAGCGCCACCGCGAACGGGTCGGCCGGTGCAGATGGCCGCCACCTGCTACGACCATCTTGCCGGGCAGATCGGCGTGGCTCTGATGGACCACCTCGTCCAATCACGAGCGCTTGAAGCCCGGGACGGCGAAGGAGAGCTCAAACTCGGCCCAGCGGCTGCCGGCACCTTCGCCGAGCTCGGAGTCGAGCTGCCGACCAAGCCTCCCCGCCGCATGCTCGCCTTCTCCTGCGTGGACAGCCGCATCGGACGACCACACCTCGGCGGTCAACTCGGCGCCCAGCTCGCGGCCTCCCTGCGCCGACAAGGCTGGGTCAAGGCCACCGAGCAGCCACGCGGCCTCAAGCTCACGACAACCGGCGATAAAGCCCTACGCCGTCTCGGCCTCCGCCTCCAAGGGGCCGCCGGTCATCCAACTGCCACCCCAGCCTGAGGCGTTGGTGGGCACCCCCTGGGACGCGCGCACGTACGACGGGTCGAGCCAGCCGCAGCAGGCATGGGCTGCAGACGTGCTCGCCCGGCTCGACGGCATCGCGGGCGACGCCACGATTCTCGACGTCGGATGCGGGTCACCGACCACGATCGCCTCTGGGTACGACTTGCGCAGGCGCTACGGCCGGGGGGCGTGCTCGAGGTTCAGTGCGGTGGACATGGCAACATTGATCGCGTCCGCCAGGTGATCGACGCAGGCGCGCGCGATCACGCACCTGAACTCGTCGGTTGGTCGCCCTGGAACTTCGCAACGCCGCAGGACACAGAACGCCGTTTGCAAGAGGCCGGGTTCACCGCGATCCGGTGCTGGTTGCAGGACCGCCCCACCTATCCCGAGGACGTGGCAGCGTTCGTGCCAACGTCGATTCTCGCGGCACACCTCGCGCGACTACCCGAGGAGCAACGCGAGCCATTTGCGGCCGCTGTCGTCGCCGGGGTCAGCCTCCCGCTCGATTACGTGCGGCTCAACATCTCCGCCGTCCTGGGAACGCCCTAACACGGGACCGCCGTCTCCACGGAGGCGATCCGACCCCTCCCGCTGGCCCGGGGTACGAGCTGGAACAGAGGAGACGGGACCTAGTGAGAGGTTGGGTGCGCCGGGATCGCGGCAACGCGACCGCCGACCGCGGCCGTGTCCCCCGGACTGCCCTCCGCGCACACGTCGCTGCCAACCAGGTCCTGGATCGAACCGACGTCCCGCGCTCGCAGTTCCTCCATCAGCCCTCGGTTGATCCGGCTCGGCCACAGTGGGCCCCCGTACACGAAGCCTGTGTACGCCTGCACGAGAGTGGCGCCGGCGCGGATTCGCTCCAGAGCGTCGGCCGCCGTCTCGACGCCACCGACCGAAACCAGTACGAGCTCTCCCTTCGTCTCCCTATGCAGCCGACGCAAGACCTCGACGGCACGTCGCTTTAGTGGCGGGCCCGAGAGTCCCCCGGGCATGGCGCTGACATTGACACCATCAGGCCCCAGCCCTTCGCGGGTGGTGGTGGTGTTGACGGCCACGATGCCGGCGAGGCCGAGTTCCATGGCGGCGTGGGCGATGGCGTCGATCTCGGAGTCGTGAAGATCTGGCGAGATCTTCACGAGGAGGGGGACGTCGGCGTCGATCGCCGTGAGCTCGACGCGGACCTCGCGCACGAGACTGCTCAGCGCATCGATCGTCTGCAAGTCGCGCAGGCCGGGAGTGTTGGGAGAGCTGACATTTAGGACGAGGAGATCAGCCAGCGGAGCGAGCTGGCGAACCGACTCGCGGTAGTCGCCGGCGGCCTCGGTGGCGGCCTTCGACTTTCCGATGTTGACGGCGATCAAGGTTGGGCCGGTGCGCTTGCGCAGTCGTCTCGCTGCGGCCGTCGCCCCATTGTTGGGAAAGCCCATGCTGTTGATGAGTGCGCGGTCGGCGAGGACCCGGTGGATCCGCGGGCGAGGATTTCCTCGTTGCGGCAATGCCGTCACCGTGCCCACCTCGACAAAGCCAAAGCCGAGGGCGCCGAGCTCCTCGAACCATGTCAAGTTCTTGTCCGTCCCCGCGGCGACGCCGAGGGGATTCGGGAAGGTCAAGCCAAATGCCCTTACCTCGAGGTTCCCCTCGGGCGCCGCCAGGAACCTTCGGAGGAGCGCGCGGAATCCGGGAACCTTCCCGAACGTCGACAACGTCCGTGCGGCAAGGGAATGCGCCGTCTCGGGCGGAATGCGCCGAAGAACGAGCCTGAACAGGGTGCGATAGATCACCGAAAAGCTCCGCGAGAGGCGACGGGCCAAGCCTGACAATCGGCTAAGGCCCCATCGGCAGGCTGCGCCGGCGACGGTGGCGAAACCCGCCCGAGACCGTAGCAGGCGCTCGCCGATCGCCCTCGAATCCGCAAGTCAAGCCTGGCTCGCGTCCAAAGGCCGAGCCCAGGTGTTCAAAATCTGCTCATGAGTGACTCGCAGGCTACGGCGCTCCTCAGACAGATCGCCATCCTTCGATGTCACGCCGCGCTCCGCACCGGCGGCGCGACCTCGAAGGGCCGAGCCGGCACCGGCGCCGCCGCCGAGGCCCCAGCGGGGGAGGGCAACAGCTTCCCCCTCCGGGCGGCGACGATGGTGCGCGCGCCGATGGCGCCGATAAGCACGGTGATCGCGGCGATGAGGATCCAGGCGTAGGCGCTGGCACCCGCGGGATGCTCGAGCTGGAGCCAGCGGAGCGCGAACAGCGCCATGTTCGCGGGTGGGAAGGTGAACGACCAGAAGCCGGCGCTGAAGCTCAGCTCTCTGTACAGCGGGAGCAGGCGCAGTTGGGCAACGGTCATCAATGCCCCGTAGCCGCTGAGGGCGAGGAGCAGGAGGTCGGGCGCGCCGGAATGGATGAGGAAGTAGGCGTTGCCGGCCACCGCCGCGGGCGCCAGTTCGATGGCCATCGTGGGTATGAGGTTCGGGGGAAGGCGAGGCGTGAAGAACATCCGGTTGAGGGCGACCGAGCTGATGAGAACCCAGGCGGCGATCCCCATGCCGAAGAAGAGCTCGGCCAGGGTGTGCAGGCCGACCACAGCCGCAGCGTTTGACCCCACGAAGCCGATCCCGATCCCGGGAAGGAAGAAGGCGGGCCCGAAGGTCGCCTCCTGGAGACCGCCCGTCAGCCACTGGCCGGTGAGCAGGCCGCCGACGAGCAGGCCGATGACGAGGAAGACGACAACCATCGCCTCTGCCACATCGGGGGCGTACTGATCGAGGACGTAGGCGAGCGCGTAGGCGGTCATCACCGGGGCGGCGAGGAATGGCCCGACGCTGGCGTCCCGGGCGTCGGCGAGGATGCGCTTCGGGCCCTGGCGCAGGTATATGGCCAAGGTGCCGATCCACACAGCGGCGGCGAGGACGCCGAGCGCGGCGGCGACCGCCGCGGGGGCACCGAACGGCGCTTGGGCGAACACCCAGAGCGCCGCGAGCCCGGAGAGCCCGAGCGCTATCCCGAAGAGGTTCGGCGGGATCCTCACTGCCGCTCGGCGATGACGCTTGGCAAAGGCGCCGAGGATGGGCTCGGGGTGGTGCCTGGTGCTCGTGGTGGGGCGCATGGTGTCGGTCATGGGATGCCTCCTCGGCATCACCTGGTGGTCGGCGATGGATCCAGCTCCGGGTGTCACCGTCGCGCTTGCCGATGCAAGTTCTCACCGCCACTGGCGTGTGTACATACCGAGCCGCCGGAGCACTCGCGCCCGAGTTCCGGAGGAGTGCAGTCGGGCAAGCCCTACCCCCGCGGTCATTTGACCCGATAGTCTTCCGCCTGGGCGATCACTCCCGGGTGATCCGGGTCATGGCACGGGCGCTTCTTCTCATCGACATCCAGCGCGATTACTTCCCGGGCGGCGCCTACCCGCTCGTCGGTAGTGACTCGGCGGCCGACGCCGCGGCCGAGGTCCTCGAGCGCTTTCGTCGCGACGAGGCGCCGGTGATCCACGTGCGGCACGTCTGGGACGCACCCGATGCCGAGTTCATGCGCCCGGGCACGCCCGGCGTCGACCACGACGCGCGCGTCGCCCCTCGCGCGGGCGAGACCGTCGTCGTGAAGGAGGAGCCCAACGCCTTTCTGGGTACCGACCTCGAGCAGCGCCTGCGCGCGCAGTCGATCGACGAGCTCGTGGTCGCGGGCATGATGACCTCCATGTGCGTGGACGCGACGGTGCGGGCGGCGGCCGACCTCGGCTTCGAGGTCACCGTGGTCGGGGACGGATGCGCGGCGCCCAACCTTGCCCACGACGGGATTGAGGTCGCGGGCGAACACGTTCACGCAGCCTTCCTGGCGGCGCTGGCGGACGGTTACGCCACCGTCGTCAAGGCCGATTCGCTGGCCTGACCGACCTCGTCCTGCGTCCCGGCTCGGCCCTAGAAGTGACCGAGAAGCCACCCGTGGACGTCCGGGAACTTCTCGACGAGCAGGCTGAGGTGGCCCTCGGTGTCACTGAGGTAGGACTCGGCGCCGGGGATATGCTCGGCCAGCCACTGGCCGTGTTGGAAGGGCACGAAGCGATCCTCGCGCCCGTGCCACACCTTGATGGGGACGCGGATCGACTCGAGGTCGAAGCCCCACGGCGCCATGTGGGCGACGCCGTCGTCCCACCACCCCTGTTCGCCCGGAGCGAGACCGTCGTGGATGCAGCGCTCGAGGTACTCGGCGAACTCGCCCGTGAGTACCGCGGCGTCCACCTCGGACAGGAGCGTCTTGAAGGACTCGGTGAGCTCGTCCGCCGTGACGGCGATCGTCTCCTCCCAGTCCGTCCTTGCCTTCTTGCGCGACGCCTCGGGATCTGAGAAGTAGAGCTTGACGTCGTCGAAGTTGCTCTCGCCCATTCCCGTGAAGTAATCGAGGCCCGGTGCCTGCCAGGGTGCCACCGAACCGACGATCGCCGCGGCGACGACGAGATCGGGGAGCAGGGCGGCGGTGGCCAGGGTGTACGGGCCGCCCCCCGAGAAGCCCCACACCGCGAGCCGCTCGATCCCGAGATCCGAGGCGATCGTCTGCACATCGCCGGCGGCGTCCGCCACGGTGTATCCGGACCGAGGAGTCGAGTTGCCATACCCGGGCCGGTCGTAGCTGATGAGCTGCATGCCCCGCGAGGCGGCGTCCTCGATCCACGGGTCGAACAGGTGGCGCGAGTTCGGCGTCCCGCAGTGCACGAGCACGGGACGCTCCGACGGCGCGCCCGCGACCTCGACGCTCAGTTCCCTCCCGTCCTCGGTGCGGACGGTTCGTGTCTCCACATCAGCGATCATCGGTGCCCCTTCGTGTCGGTCCGTGCCTGCCCGGGGCAACGCTACCAGGGACCTGGGCCGAGGCCGCGGGAAGTTTCTCGTCGCTCACGGCGTCCTCGGTGAACGTGAGCCCATGGTTATCGGAGGTATCGCTCAGTGCGCAGCCAGACGAGCGTCTCGTCGACCTGGCGCGAGGCGGGAACGAGCGGGCATTCGGAGCGATCGTCGGACGCTATCGCCGTGAGCTCCTGGGCCACGCCTCGCGGCTCGACTCCGGCGGTCGTGCCGAGGACATCGTCCAGCAGACACTCCTCAGCGCTTTCGCGGCGATCCGCTCGGGCGCCGAGGTCGTGCACCTGCGTGGCTGGCTGCATCAGATCCTTCGCAACGCGGCGATCCGGTCCCTTTCGCGTGAGCGGCCGGAGGCTGAACTGGACGGCGCCGTGGGTGCGACGGAGCCGCTCGAGGACGTGGTCGAGAGACGGATGCTCGCGGCGGTCGTGCTCTCAGAGCTCGAGCGCCTGCCGATCCGCCAGCGCCGCGCGATCGTCGAGATGTCAATGGGCGGGAGGAGTCGCGCCGAGGTCGCGACCTCCATGGGTGTGAGCGAGGGTGCCGTACGTCAGCTCGTGCACCGGGCGCGGGCGAGCCTCAGGAATGCCGTCACCGCGATCACGCCGTATGCCTTGGCCAAGCTCCTCATTCCCGGACGCGGGAGGGCCAGTGTCGACGGAGCCGGCGAGCTGGCGCTCGGCTCCGCCGGTGCCTCGGCCGGCGGCGCCTTGGTGAAACTGGGGGCGCTGGTCACCTCGGCCGTCGTCGCGACCGGCGTCGTCGTCGTCCCCGCCGGTACTCACCACCGCGGGCAGACCTCGGGCCTCCCCGGCGCGGGCCTCACCGCGCAGCGGAACGGGCCGGCGGCATCCCCCGCCGTGAATCCCGGGACGCCGTCCGGTCTGCCCGCCCGGGCGGGAATCTCCCACCTCGCTGCCGCCCCACGCCGGTCGCCCGCGGTCCCGGGTGGGACCGGGGTGACCGCATTGACCGCGCCCGCCGCCGCCATCGCCTCGCGCGCGGCGGGCGCGACTGGGGGATCGTCGGGGCCGGGAACTCAGAGCGCCGGCTCCTCCGGCGGCTCGCAAGGCGCGGGAAGCACGGGCGGCGGCGACAGCTCTGGCGGCGGCGGCCGCGGTGAGGGCGGTACGCCCGGTGGCTCCGGAGCCGGTCTACAGCCACCGGGAGGGGGCGTCGGCGGGAGCGGGGGACCTGGGTCCGAGGGCGGCGGAACAGCCGGCGCGGGCGGATCGGACGGCGCGGGCGGATCGGACGGGGCGGGCGGATCGGACGGCGGCGGCGGATCGGCCTCGGGTAGCGGCGCGCCGAGTTCCGGGAGCGGCGCGTCGACGACGAGCGGCGGCGGGTCGAGCGGCGGCGGCGGCACTGTCGGCGGCAGCAGCATCAGCGGCGGCAGCAGCAGCAGCGATGGCAGCGGCACCAGCGATGGCGGCGGCACCAGCAAAGCCGGCAGCGCCGACACCGGGACCAGCGGCGACACCGCCAGCGGCGACACCGCGACCAGCGGCGATACCCCCGACCAAACCCTTACCGTGACCCTTTGCCGCCGCCGGTCTCTTCCCTGGTGAGAGACACTCACATCAAGGTCGCCGTCTGCGACGCGCGACACAGGGAGGTACCAATGAGAAGGATTGTCTTCACCGTTGTGGCAAGCGGCGTTCTCGCCCTGGCCGTGCCGTCGATCGCCCTCGCGCGGCATCACAGCAGACATCACCATCACTCACACGCGAAGATTCGCCACGAGCACTTCGGGGCGACGAGCACACCGGTGGCGCCGACGCCGACTACCACGACGCCGGGCGCAGTCACCCCGAGTACCGTCAGCATTGCCTCGTTCACGAACGGGATACTCACCATCAAGCTCGCCGACGGGTCAACGGTGAGCGGTGCGGTGACAACTCGAACCGAACTCGAGTGTCAGGCGGCGGCTTCGGGGGAGATCCAGACCGATGATCACGGTTCCGGCGGCGGCGGGGACAACGGCAGCGGCGGCGGGGGCGACGAGGGCGCGGACAACGGAGACGGTCAGCAGTGCACCACGGCTGCCCTCATGCCCGGAGTCGCCGTGGGCGAGGCCGAGCTCTCGGTGTCGAGCGCGGGATCGGTGTGGGACAAGGTCGAGCTCCCTTAGGCACTACCCCTTCGCGATCGCCGGGCCTCGACCCCCGGCCCGCCTTCCAGGCGAACGCGAATCGAGAGCGGCGGCCCGGTGACGGGCCGCCGCTCTTCGTCTCAGGCGCGCGTGTCAATCGGCGGGGGCGATGAGCCGCGTCTCGTAGGCGTAGATCACCGCCTGCACGCGGTCGCGCAGGCCGAGCTTGCCGAGGAGGTGGGAGACGTGCGACTTGACGGTGGCTTCGGAGACGACGAGGGCGGTGGCGATCTCGGCGTTGGAGAGACCGTTGGCGAGCATGCGCAGGACTTCGCGCTCGCGCTCGGTGAGGGTGTCGAGCTCCTCGGGGCGCCGGGAGACGGCGGCCGGGAGCCGCCGCGCGACCTGGTCGAGGAGCTGACGGGTGACGGCGGCGGAGAGCACGGCGTCCCCCGCGGCCACCGCTCGCACGGCGGCGACGACCTCGTGGGTCGGGGCGTCCTTGAGGAGAAAGCCGCTGGCGCCGGCGCGGAGCGCGTCGAGGATGTACTGGTCGAGCCCGAAGGTGGTGAGGATGAGCACGCGCTGGCGGGGGAGGCGCCGGGTCGCTTCGATGCCGTCCATGACCGGCATCCGGATGTCCATGAGGACGACGTCGGGCGTGTGCTCGCTGGCCGCCGCCACCGCTTCCTCGCCGTTGCTGGCCTCGGCCACCACCTCGATGTCTCCCCCGGCTTCGAGCACGGCCTTGAAGCCGGCCCGCATCATCGGCTGGTCGTCGGCGATGACCACGCGGAGCTTGGGCATCAGGGCACGGGCGCGTAGGGCAGGGTGGCGGTGACCTTGAAGCCGTCGGGGAGCGCTTCGGTGGTGAGCCTGCCTCCGAACACGGCGGCGCGTTCGCGCATCCCGATCACCCCGTGCCCGTCCGAGCGCGGGGCTATGGCGCCGACGCGGGCCTCGTGCTCGGTGTCGAGGATGGTGAGTTCGAGCGCCTGCTCTTGGTAGGCCAGGCTCACCTCGGTACTCGCGCCGGCGGCGTGCTTGACGACGTTGGTGAGCGCCTCCTGGATAATCCGGTAGGCGGAGAGGTCGGCGCCCTGGGGGAGGACCCGCGGCCGGCCCTCGACCGTGAGCTCGATCTCCAGTCCGGTGCGGCGGAGCTGCTCGATCAGGCGCTCGAGCTGCGCGAGGCCCGGCTGGGGGGTGAGCTCCGGGGCCTCGCCGTCGCTGCGCAGCAATCTCAAGGTGGCGTGCATCTCGGCCATCGCCTGGCGCCCGAGGTCGGCGATGGCGTCGGTGGTGGCGGTCACCTGGTCGTCATCGGCGGTGGCTCCCAGGGCCTGGGCCTCGACGACCATCAGGCTCACGTTGTGGGCGACGATGTCGTGGAGCTCCTGGGCGATGCGCACGCGCTCCTCGGCGACGGCGCGGTCGGCGAGCAGCTCCCGCTCGCGATCGAGGCGCTCGGCGCGGTCGCGCAGGCCATCGCGCACCCGGCGCTGGGCGCCGACGTAGAGCCCGACGGCCACCGCGGCAGCGCACGACGCGACGACGCCGATCGCATAGCCCACGAAGCCGCCGTGCTCGGTGACGCTGGCGCCGCTGCCCCAGGCGACGCCGCCGGCGATGGCGACCGCCGCGGCGATGGCGGCCAGGGCCGAGACCTGCTTCCACGGCAGGCGGCCGGCCATCGTGTAGAGGACGGCCATGATGGGCAGGACCACCGCTCGATCGCCGGGAATGGCGGAGGCGATGATCACCGCGATGACCAGGGCCGCGATCGGCTGGCGGCGGCGCATGAGGATGACCGCCAGCGCCGCCGGGATGAGGAGGAGGATTACCGGCTCGTGGCCGTGGACGGCGCTGGCGATCACCGACGAGGTGACGAGCACGGCGAGGCCGAGGGCGACGAGGACCTCGCGGTAGCGCGCCGCGAAGTGCCAGAGCTGCCGTGGGCGGGCCAGGAGCATGCTGCTCACATTGTCCTGGCCCGCCGCACGCATGCCTGCTTGTCGGTCAGACGTCGCGCCTGACGAGGAGGACGGCCGCCGCGGCGATCACCACCGCGACGTACCCGGCGAACACGGCCAGGCCCGCCCCGGGCGAGAGCGTGTTGGCGTGATGGCCGATCTCCATCATCGCGTGACCGGCATTGCTGGGGAGGTAGGGATCGATCGAGTTGGCCACGCTCGCCGGGAGGATCGAGACGAGCGGAGGGATCACGAACATGATCCCCGCGAAGGTGGCGATCCCGGCCGCGGTGCTGCGGAGGATCGCTCCCAGCCCCATCGCGAACAGGCCGACGAGGGTGAGGTAACCCGCCGCTCCGAGGATCGCTCCAGGCACGCCGGAGTGCGAGAAGGCGATCTGGATGTGCTGCCCGGAGAGGATCGCCTGTCCCGCGAAGAACGCGATGAACACCGACGGCAGGCTGACCACCAGGGCGACCACGGCGTACACGCCGATCTTTCCCCACAGGACGGGTAGGCGTTTGGGCACGGCGGTCATCGTCGAGCGGATCATCCCCGTCGTGTACTCACCGGTGATGAGGAGGACGCCGAGGACGCCGATGGCCAGGACCCCGAACTGGACTCCGAGGAGGCTGGTGTTGAGCGGGTTGAAGCTCGCCTTGTCGGCGACGCTCATGGTCGACCAGCGCGACACCGTGAGCGCGCTGGCGAGGATCCCGAGGCCGATGGTGAGGATGGCGGTGGCGAGCAGCGCGTAGCGCGTGGAGCGCAGCGAGTAGAGCTTGGTCCACTCCGAGCGGAACGCTCCGAGCTGGGTCACGCGGCTCCTCGCCGGCGCGAAACGCGGGAGCGGGAGCGGGGGGCGACGTTCGATGGCGGGGGCTGAAGCGCTCATGCGGCGATCCTTTCCCGGCGATCAACGCCGGCGTGGTCTTCCTCGATGGGGGTGACGGCGCGATACTCGATCTCGTCGCGCGTGAGTTCCATGAACGCCTCCTCGAGGGAGGTCTTCTCGGGGGTCAGCTCGTAGAGGACGAACCCGTGGCGAGCGGCGGTATCGCCGATCTCCTCGGCGGTCAGGCCCTGAACCTCGAGTAGGCCGGGCTCGTCGCTGGAAACGCGGATGTCCGGGCCGAGGATCGCCTCGCGCAGCTGCGCCGCCTCGGGCGAGCGAACGCGGACGACGTTCCCCGACCACTCGTCGACGAACTCGGCGAGCCCGACGTCGCGGATCAGGCGTCCGCGGCCGATGATCACGAGGTGGTCGGCGGTGACGGCCATCTCGCTCATCAGGTGCGAGGAGAGGAACACCGTGCGCCCCTCGCTCGCGAGTGCCTTGAGGAGGTCGCGGATCCACCGGATCCCTTCGGGGTCGAGACCG
>DASZKU010000053.1:0-6428 GCA_035552815.1 Solirubrobacteraceae bacterium
ATGGTCGCCCGCACCACCGCCTCCTCGGGTCACCTGTACGGATGGGCCGAACAGGGGGAGCACACGACGCCGTTCGTCGCCGACCCCGCCAAACGCTCGCTCGTCGTGGGGACGATCGATTTCGACGATGCCGTCGACGCCGCTGCGGTGGCGGCGACGCTGCGCGCCAACGGGATCGTCGACGTCGAGCCCTACCGCAAGCTCGGTCGCAATCAGCTCCGCGTCGCCATGTTCCCGGCCACCGACCCATCCGATGTCGAGGCGCTCACCGCGTGCATCGACTACGTCCTGGAGCGCGAGCAATGAGCGTGGCGAGCGAGACCAAGACCCGCGTTCTCGTCGCCGAGAAGATCGGCGACTCGGGCATCGAGCTCCTGCGTGAGCACTTCGACGTCGACGTCGGCGCCGACTGGACGCGCGAGGAGCTCGCCGAGCGCATCGGCGACTACGACGGCATCCTCATCCGCTCGGCGACCAAGCTCGACGCCGAGCTCCTCGGCCAGGCCACCCATCTGCGCGCCGTCGGGCGGGCCGGCGTGGGGGTCGACAACGTCGACGTAGCGACCGCGACCAAGCGCGGGATCGTCGTCGCCAACGCGCCGCAGTCCAACGTGGTGACCGCGGCCGAGCACACGATGGCGCTGCTCCTCGCCCTCGCCCGCAACGTCCCCCAGGCCCACGCGTCCCTCACCGCCGGCAAGTGGGAGCGCTCGAAGTTCTCGGGCATCGAGCTTTACGAGAAGACCCTGGGGATCCTCGGCTTCGGCCGCATCGGGCAGCTCGTCGCCCAGCGGGCGAGGGGGTTCGGGATGCGCGTGGTCGCCTTCGATCCCTATGTGTCCGCCGATCTCTACCGCGAGCTCGGGGTCGAGAAGGCGGAGTCCTCCGAGGACCTCTACGCCGTGGCCGACTTCATCACCCTGCACCTGCCCAAGACGCCCGACACCGAGGGCTGGCTCGACGCCGAGGCGCTCGCCAAGTGCAAGGACGGCGTGCGCATCCTCAACGTCGCCCGCGGCCCCCTGGTCGTCGACGAGGACCTGCAGGCGGCGCTCGACTCCGGCAAGGTCGGCGGGGCGGCCCTCGACGTCTTCCAGACCGAGCCGATGACCGAGCATCCGCTCTTCGGCTACCCCAACGTCATCGTCACCCCGCACCTCGGGGCCTCCACCGCCGAGGCCACCGATCGCGCCGGCTACCAGGCGGCCGAGCAGGTGGTGGCGGCCCTCACCGGCGGGGTGGTCACGAGCGCGGTCAACGTCCCCGCCATACCCGCCGAGGACCAGGACGTCCTCGGACCCTTCGTACCCCTGTGCCGGTCGCTCGGGTGCATCGCCGTGGCGCTCGCGGAGGGATCGTCGATCGACCGCGTGGTCGTCGAGTTCCTCGGGCGGGTGGCCGAGCGCGATACCCGGCTCCTCGCCATCCAGGTCCTCCTCGGCGTCCTCGGCGGTCACATCGAGGAGCCGGTCAACGCCGTCAACGCTCCGGCGATTGCCGAGGAGCGGGGGATCGAGATCGTCGAGATCAAGCGCGCGAGCGCCCGCGACTACACCGACCTGATCCGCGTCGGGGTGACGAGCGGCGACCGGACCGTGCGCGTGGTGGGCACCAACCTCGGCCAGCGCGACCGTCCGCATCTCTTGGAGGCCTGGGGCCAGCGCTTCAACGTCCAGCTCGAGGACCACGTCACCCTGTTCCTCTACCGCGACCTCCCGGGGATGCTCGGCCGCGTCGGCACGGTGTTCGGCGAGCACGGGATCAACATCGTCTCCGCCGCCGTGGGCCGCCAGCCCACCGAGCCGAGTCACGACGACGGCCGTCTCGCGGCGATGGCGATCACCACCGACGTCGCCGTGCCCCGCGCCCTCGTCGACGCGGTCGCCTCGGGCGAGGGCTTCGAGGCCGGCCGCAGCGTCACCCTGGGCGCAGCGTCACAGACTCACAGATAGATATCCGGCCACGTCGCGCCCTCGGGCGGCGCGCCGCGTTCGATCTGCTCGAGCGTCTCGTCGGTGCGGCGATCGGCGACCATGGCCTCGAGGGCCTCGGCGATGGTGGGGGCCCACACGCGGCGCACCACGGCGACGCGGCCGCGGTCGTCCTCGAGCTCGGCCCAGTCGAGCGCCACGTGGGCGCGCTCGCCCGAAGGTGCGTCCACGGGGACGGGATCGCCGGGGCCGAACAGGGTGATCTGGGCGCGCCAGCCCTGGGGGCAGAGCTCGCTCATGAGCGCGCGGGTGCGGCGCTCGACGCCGGCGTCGGCGACCACGCGGCGCTGCCTGGCCCGGCGGGCGCGCAACGCGGTGCGCCCCCGCGGGACCACCCGCGCGAGGAGCTCCACGGCGAGCGCCACACCGAGGATGACGAGGGCGAGCACGACGAAGTCCGTGAGCGTGAGGGCGGCCCCGCCGTAATGGCCGACGTAGTACTGGACGGAGAACCCGCCGCCGCCCACCGAGCCTCCCGAGACCAGCGGGGCGGGCGGCCGGTGGCGCCGGTTGCGGAGGACCCGGGCGACGTCGCCGAGGACCCGGGCGATGTGGCGGACGACCCGGGCGATGTGGCGGACGAGCTTCACGGGGGCTACCAAGTTACCCACTCGGGGGTCTCGGCCAACCTCGCTCGCGCGGCGCCGGGGCGTTTGACCGCGCGCCCCGGCTCGCGCTACCCTGCAGTCGATGGCACTCTGCCTCGACCTTCGACTTCTTCTCCTCCCCCGCAAGGGGGAATAGCGCGCCGGCGGCCGCACGTAGCCGCAAACCCAGCACCGAGAAGAAGCCAAGTTTCGAGAACTAGAGGAGTGACATGACCGAGCAGCACGATCCCAACCGAGTACTGATCTTCGACACCACGCTTCGCGACGGCGAGCAGTCGCCGGGCATCTCCCTGAACGCGCAGGAGAAGCTCGAGATCGCCCAGCAGCTCGCGCGCCTGGGCGTGGACGTGATCGAGGCGGGCTTCCCGATCACCTCCCCGGGCGACTTCGAGGCGGTCGAGGCGATCGCGCGCACCGTCGAGGGCCCGGTCATCGCCGGACTCGCCCGCACCCACGTGGCCGACATCGACGCGGCGTGGAACGCGGTCAAGGACGCCGCGCGGCCGCGCATCCACACCTTCATCTCGACCTCGGACATCCACATCCAGTACCAGCTCCGGACCACGCGGGAGGACGTCAAGGGCCAGGCCCGCGCGGCGGTGGCCCATGCCAAGCAGTACCTCGACGACGTCGAGTTCTCGCCCATGGACGCCACCCGCGCCGAGGTCGAGTTCACCGCCGAGGTGTGCCAGATCGCCATCGACGAGGGCGCCACGACGATCAGCATCGCCGACACCGTGGGCTACACCATGCCCCACGAGTACACCGCCTACCTGGGCAGGCTCTACGAGCTCATTCCCGACCTGCGCGATGTCGTCCTCTCGGTCCACTGCCACGACGACCTCGGCCTGGCGGTGGCGAACTCGTTCGCCGGCCTCCTCGCCGGTGCGCGACAGGTCGAGTGTGCGATCAACGGCCTCGGCGAGCGCGCAGGCAACGCCTCGCTCGAGGAGATCGTCATGCTCCTCCACACCCGTCGCCCCGACGTGGGGCTCTACACGGGCGCGGTCACCACCGAGATCTCCCGCACCTCGCGCCTCGTCTCCCGCCTCACCGGCTACGCGGTCCAGCCCAACAAGGCGATCGTCGGGCGCAACGCCTTCGCCCACGAGTCGGGCATCCACCAGGACGGCGTCCTCAAGGAGCGCACGACGTACGAGATCATGGACGCCACCACGGTCGGCCTGGAGGCGAACTCGATCGTCCTCGGCAAGCACTCGGGGCGCCACGCCCTCCAGGACGCCCTGGCCGAGCTCGGCATCGAGGTCTCCGGCCAGGCGCTCAACCTGGCCTTCAAGCGCTTCAAGGAGATCGCCGACAAGAAGAAGCAGGTCACCGCCATGGACCTCGAGGCCCTGGTCGCCGACGAGCTGCGCGAGGAGATAGCCGGCTACCAACTCGAGTGGTTCGAGGTTGAGGCATCCTCGCGGCGGCCGCCGCACGCGACGGTGGGCGTGCGCACGCCGACCGGCGAGGAGGTCACCGGCTCGTTCACCGGCGACGGCCCCGTCGACGCCATCTTCCACGCCATCAACACCGCCACCGGCCACGATGCCCGCCTGCGCGAGTTCCGCGTCGACGCGGTGACCGGCGGCCAGGACGCCCTCGGGGAGACCTCGGTGGTGCTCGAGCTCGGGGGGGTGAGCGGATCGGGCCAGGGGGTGTCCACCGACATCCTCGAGGCCGCGGGACGCGCCTACGTGCGCGCGCTCTCGAACGCCGCCCGCCGCCGGGGCGTGGCCGCCGAGGCCGAGGCCGCCACCGCGGCAGAGGCCGCCGCCGCGGCCGAGGCCATGAGCACGCCGTAACGCGTCATTCGCTGCCGGCTACCGTCAGGCCCTGGCGGTAGCCCGCGGCGATCACCAGGCCGCGCGGCTCGGGATCCATGAAGTCGGCATCCATGGCCGCGGCGGACTCGAGGTTGGGGTGCACGGTGCGGACCACCGCGCCGCGCCGGCGCACCGTCATCGCCTCGATCGATACCGCGGACCGGGCGAGATTGCGGGCCAGGGCGATGAGCGTGTGGGCTCCCCGGGCGCCGGCGGTGGGGTTCAGGCACAGGACATGGGTGTCGCGGGTGGCGGGGGCCACGTCGAGATTGGTCGCGCTCCACACGCCCCCGTCGACGTACTCGCGGCCGGCGATCTCCACGGGGGTGAAGAGCCAAGGGACGCTGCACGAGGCCTCGACCGCCTCGGCCACGGTGGCGGCCGGGGCCCCCGGGCTCCCGAACACCGTCCGGTACCCGCGGCGGCGGTCGACGCAGGTGATCCGCAGGCGGCCATCGAAGCGCGCGCCCAACTGGGCGACGCGGCGCCGGAGACCGGAGAGGGTGGTGCCGGGCCGGGGGATGGCGGCGAGCGCGGCCGCCCGCACGAGCGCGCCGCCCGGGGCGGCGGCGGCGAGCGCCAGGGGGGCGAGCGGGCTCCAGGCCGTGATCGCCATCGAGCCGGCGCGCCGGGCGCCCTCGAGCACCCCGACCACGAGCGCGCTGGTGGCGTGATCGCCGGCGAGCTCGATCTCGGTGCTCAGCGTGCTCGGCCGTCGCGGCGAGCGCCCGGCGGCGAGGTGAGCGGCCACGACTGAGCCCGCCGAGGTGCCCACGAAGGCCTCGCACTCGCGCAGGTCGAGGCCGGCGGCGTCCTCGATCCCGGCGAGCAGCCCCATCATCCACGCCTCGCCGAGCACGCCGCCGGCACCGAGGACGAGGACGTCGGGGCGCAGGAGCATTGCCGTCAGGCTACCGGCACCGGGATGGCGGCGAACCTCTGTACGTGATAGCGTACGTTTGTATGGAGACTGCCTATGCCGCTCACGACATCGGCCCGCGCGTGCACGCGTTGCGTGACGCGATGGGGCTGTCCCTGCGCGACCTGGCAGATCGCTCGGGGGTGAGCGCGCCCATGCTCTCGCAGGTCGAGCGTGGCGAGACGAGCCCGACCCTCCAGGTGGCGTCGCGGATCGCCGCCGGGCTCGAGCTCCGGCTCTCCCAGCTCCTGCGCCTCGACGAGGGCGGCGCCGTCACCGTCGTCCGGCGCGGCGAGCGGCGCAAGGGGCCCGGGACCGCGCGCGGGCACCGCTACGAGATCCTCACCCCGCCCCTGCCCGGCCAGCGGGCCGAGCTCTCCCGCCACACGCTCGCCGCGGGGGCTAAGACCGGTGGCGCCGGCGACCCGCCCATGCACGAGCCCGGGAGCCGCGAGACGGCCCTGGTCGAGTCGGGCGGGGTCGCGCTCGTGTGCGACGGCACGCGCTACGAGCTCGCGGCGGGCGACTGCGTGACCTTCGACGCCGACCTGCCCCATCACTTCGAGAATCCCGGACCCGATGAGGTCACGCTGCTGGCGGTCGTCAGCGCGGGCCTGAGGAGGAGCTGACAGACAACGCCATGCCCACGTCCCTGTTCGACAAGATCTGGGCGGCCCACGAGGTCGCGCCCGGACTCATCTACATCGACCTGCACCTCGTCCACGAGGTCACGAGCCCGCAGGCCTTCGACGGCCTGCGCCTCGCCGGGCGGGCGGTGCGGCGTCCCGATCGCACCCTCGCCACCGCCGACCACAACGTCCCCACCGACGGCACCCCGGTGGCCGCCCGGATCCGCGACGAGCTCTCGCGCGTCCAGGTCGAGACCCTCGAGCGCAACTGCGCCGAGTTCGGGGTCCCCGTGTACTCACTCGGCTCCGACCGCCAGGGCATCGTCCACGTCATCGGCCCCGAGCTCGGCGTCACCCAGCCGGGCATGACGATCGTCTGCGGCGACTCGCATACGGCGACCCATGGCGCTTTCGGGGCGCTTGCCTTCGGGATCGGGACGAGCGAGGTCGAG
>DASZKU010000054.1:0-6257 GCA_035552815.1 Solirubrobacteraceae bacterium
AGCGATCCCGCTCCATGTCGGCATGGACGCGCTCGACCGACTGGTCGGTGTGCTTGGCGTAGAGCTCGTCCACCCGGGCCCGCAGCGCGAGCGTCTCGCGGGCGTGGATCTCGATGTCGCTCGACTGTCCCTGGAAACCGCCCGAGGGCTGGTGGATGAGGATGCGGCTGTTGGGGAGAGCCATGCGCTTGCCGGGCGCGCCGCCGGCGAGGAGCAGCGACCCCATCGACATGGCGATCCCGTAGCAGATGGTCTGCACGTCGGGACGGATGAACTGCATCGTGTCGTAGATGGCGAGACCGGCGTAGACCGAGCCCCCGGGGGAATTGATGTAGAGGTGGATGTCCTTGTCGGGGTCGTCGGATTCGAGGTGGACGAGCTGCGCGACGATGAGGTTGGCGATCTCCTCCTCGACCTGCCCGCCCAGAAACACAACCCTGTCGTTCAACAGCCGCGAATAGATGTCGAACGAACGTTCACCGCGCGCGGTTTGCTCGACGACCATGGGAACCAGGGGCATGGCGTCCTCCTTGTCTGGTGCTAAGGTGCAACCATTGAGTTGCGTTGGCGACGACCATAACAGATGCGCAACTCCAAGGTTGCGCATCTCATCGACGAGGAGGACCCGGCCATGACCGAGCGCATCGAACGCGAGCTCGAGCTCCCCGCGCCCCGCGACGAGGTGTGGGAGGCGCTGACTGATCCCGAGCGACTGGCAGGATGGCTGGCCGATGAGGTCAGCTTCGAGCTGCGCCCGGGCGGGGACGCCAGCTTCCGCGATGGCGAGACGCTCCGGCGCGGCTGGGTCGAAGAGGTCTCCCCGCCCGGGAGCGAGGCCGGAAGCGGCCGGCTCGCGTTCTGGTGGGCGAGCGACGACGAGCCCGCGACGCGGGTCGAGCTCACCCTCGAGCCCGCTTCCGCGGGAACGCTGGTGCGCGTGGTGGAGACCCGGCCGCTCGAGCTCCTCGACGCCGTCGGCAGCCCCCTCTTCGACCCGGGGAGCACCACCTTCGGTCCCGAGCTCGTCGCCGCCCGCTGAGTGGGCGCCGTCGATCACGCGGGCGCCGTGTTCGGCGCCCTGGCCGATCCCACCCGCCGGCGCCTGCTCGCGACCATTGCCGACCGCCCCCGGGCGACCGCCACCGAGCTCGCCTCAGAGCTCCCGATCTCGAGGCAGGCGGTGATCAAGCACCTCTCGGCCCTGGCCGAGGCGGGCCTGCTCGACCGCGAGCGCTCAGGTCGCGAGGTCCGCTATCACGTGACCCCGGCGCCGTTATCCGACGCGGTGAGCTGGATGGCCCAGGTGGGAGGGCAGTGGGATGACCGCCTGGCGGCGCTCAAGCGGGGCTTCGAGGGCGGGGCGGGGAAGTAGGCCTGGGCGCGACGTTGGGCGGGCGCGAGGTAGGCCTGGGCGCGAGGTAGGGCTGGGCGCGCGGCGCGCTTAGCCGGCCCCGAGGGTGGACGGCGCCGCCAGGGACGTCGGCGCCGTCGGACACGGCGCCGGACACGGGTTGATCCCGAGGTAGGGCACCGCCCAGCCGGCGATCTGCGCGAAGGCGGGCGCCGCCACCGCGCCGCCGTAGATCGAGCCCTGGGAGGGTTCGTCGACCATGACCATGACCTCGAGCTTGGGGGCGCTGGCGGGAACGAAGCCGACGAACGAAGCGATGTACTGGCTGCTCGAGTACTTGCCGTTGACGACGACGCTTGCCGTTCCCGTCTTGCCCGCGAGGTCCCAGCCCGTGATCGCGGCTCCTGAGGCGGTCCCTCCGTCGGCGTACACGCCTCTGAGCATGTCGCGCATCTGCGCGGCCACCGCCGAGGAGATGATCCGATGGCCGCGGGGGATGGGAACCGGCTTGCCGCCCACGGAGCGGATGATGTGGGGCGCGCGCAGGGTGCCGCCGTTGGCGATCGCCGCGTAGGCGTCGGCGATCTGGATCGGCGTCACCTCGAGGCCCTGGCCGAAGGGCAGGGTGGCGATCGTCGTGCCCGACCACTTGGCGTACGGCGGCACCACGCCCGGCGCCTCGCCCGGGAGGTCGATTCCCGTCGGGGTTCCAAACCCGAACCGGTGCACCCAGTAGTCGAAGCGCTGGGACCCGAGCTTGTTCCTGGCGATCTCGTCGGCCCCGATGTTGCTCGAGTACTTGAGGATCTGGGCGACGGTGTCGGTCAGGTACCCGTGCGGCTCGGCGTCATGGATCTGCTGGTTGTAGACCTGGAGGTACGGGGGGATGATGAACTTCGTCTCCGGGGTGATGGTCCCGTCCTGGAGCGCGCCCGCCACCGTCACGGCCTTGAACGTCGATCCGGGCTCGTAGTTGAACTCGACGGCGCGGTCCTCGAAGTTCTGGAGCTGGGACTTGGTGACGTTGTTGGGGTCGACCGAGGGCCAGTTGGCGAGGGCGAGGATGGCGCCCGTGTTCGGGTTCATGACGATCGCCGTCGCGCCCTTCGGCGCATAGGTGGTGCCCACACCGGCGAGCACCTGCTCGACCTCGGCCTGGAGCGTCGCGTCGAGGGTGAGCTTGATCGACTTCCCGGGCACGGCCGAGTGCACGTCGTCGATCGAGATCGGCTGGCCCAGCGCGTCGCTCACCACCCGCCGCTCCCCGGCCTGGCCGGCGAGGATCTTATTGTCGAAGTATTCGAGGCCGCTGAAGCCCTGGTCGGCCTGATTGACGGAACCGAGCACCTGCGAGGCCAGCGAGCTCTCGGGATACGCCCGCGTGACCTCTGGCACCAGGCTGATGCCGGGGATCGCGCCCTGGATGCCCGGGATCCTCGCGTGGACGATCGCCTTCGCCTTCGCCGCCGGCAGGGCATGGGCGAGATACACGAAGCCCCGGTCCTGCGAGAGCAGCGCCAGGACCTTGGCCTGCGAGAGCCCGAGCAGAGGGGCGAGGCGCTGCGCGGCCGCGAGCCGGTGCTTGGTGAGCAGGAACGGGTCGGCGATGACGTCGTCGGCGCTTTCGGAAACGGCGAGCTGGGTGCCGCTCGAGTCCGAGATCGCTCCCCGCACGGCCGGGACGGGAATCGTCTGGACCTGCTGGGTAGCGGCCTGGGCCTTGAGCGATCCCGCCTTGACGGTCCCCAGGTAGGTGGCGCGCAGGAGCGCGATGCTCAGGAGGGCCAGGAAGGCGACGAACAGCACTCCGATGCGCCGGTCGATGGCCCCCACGACCCGCGCTCAGCCTCCGCTGCCGGTGTACGACGCCCCGCCTGAGGAGGGAGACGCGACACCCACCGCTCCCGTGCTTACGCCCGCCGATGGCTGCGTCCCCCCCGCGGCGGGGGGAAGCGCGCCGGTGCCGGTGTTACCCGCGGTGGACGGGGTCCCGGAAGTGGGCGTCGAAGCCGCGCCGGTGCTCGATCCGGTCTGGGTCGCGGCGCCGCTGGCTGTGCTCGTGGTGGGGGCGGCCGGCGTGGTACTGGCCGCGGTGGTGGAGGCCGGTGTCGTTGCTGTCGTCGTCGATGGGCTGCTGCTTGGCGCCGAGGTCGACTGCACGGTGCTCAGAGCCGACGAGCTCGGCGCGGTCATGTTCGCGATCGCCCGGCCCCGCAGTCCGCGGCCGTGCGGGGAGAGGAAGGTCATCTGCGTCGGCGTGGCGATGACCATCCCCATGCTCGCGGCGATCCGCTCGATCCTCGTCACCGATCCGAGCGACGCCACCTGCGCACGCAGCTGACCGTTCTTGCTCTGCTGCGTCGTGCTCTGCTCGATCGACCGCCCCATGCTCGCGTTGAGCTGGAGGAGCGAGACCTGCATGGCGACGATTCCCGCCAGCAGCACGCCGAGAACCGGAATCCACGCGCGACCGCGAACGAGCCGGTCGGTGAGCGAGTGATCGGGGAGGCCGCGCACGAACCCGAGCGCCCGGGCACCGCGCGTGGCGGGTACGGGAGCGCGGCGAGCGGGAACGTCGGTCCCCGGCACGGGGCGCGGGAAGTCCCGGGCCGGCCGGGTGATGCGCGGCGCGGGCCGGGTGATGCGCGGCGCGGGCCGGGTGATCCGGGGCGCCACCTCGGCGGCGGCCGCGACCGCCATCGCCGTGGCGCTGAACGCCGCACGAGCGGTGGCGACGGCACCGACGCGGGCGATGGAGGCGCGGGACGTTGAGGCGCGGGACGTGGAGGCTCGGGCCGCGGCGGCGGCGCGGGCGGTGGTGGGGCGCGCGGTGGTGGCCGCGCGGGCGGTGGTGGCCGCGCGGGCGGTGCTCGCGGCGCGGGCGGTGGTCGCGGCGCGGGCGGTGGTCGCGGGGGGGCGTGCGGGCGCGGCGGCGCCGGACCGGCCGGTGGCGGGGGCCGCCCGGCCGCGGAGGGGGCCGGAGACCCGGCGCGGGTTGGCGGGCGCCAGGGAGCGGCGGACCAGGCCTAGGCGCTTGGAAGACCGCGCGGGGGGCTTCGTCGCCTGCGCCTCACGCATCTGAGCGGCGGCACGCTTGCCGGCTACGGTGGCAGCTGCTCTTGCCGTCATGGCGTCTGGAGCTCCAGCTTCCGGGCTACTCTGAGATGGGCGGACTTCGACCTCGGATTGGCCGCGACCTCGCCCGGCGTCGGCGCAACCGCGCGCCGCGTCAGAAGCTCGGCCTCCGGCTCGTGGCCGCAGACGCAGATTGGCAGGTCGGGCGGACATACACACCCGCGCGCGCGGGCGGCGAGGAACCGCTTCACGCGGCGGTCCTCGAGTGAATGGAAGGAGATCGCCGCCAGCCGGCCGCCCGGGCGCAGCAGCCCCCACGCCTCGGGCAGTGCGCCGTCGAGCTGGGCGAGCTCCTCGTTGACGGCGATCCTGAGCGCCTGGAAGGTGCGACGGGCCGGGTGCCCGCCGGCGAACTGGGCGGGGATGGGAATGGCCGACTTGACGAGGTCGACAAGCCCCTGGGTGGTCTCGAGCTCCCCGCGCCGGCGCTCGCGGACGATCGCCCGCGCGATCTGGCTCGCGTAGCGCTCTTCGCCGTACTCGCGCAGCAGTCGGGCGATCCGGCGTTCGTCCCAGGTGTTGACGATGTCCCGCGCGCTCAGCTCCTGGCTCGGATCCATCCGCATGTCGAGCGGCGCGTCGTAGGCGTAGGAGAACCCGCGCTCCCAGGTGTCGACCTGCATCGAGGACATCCCCAGGTCGAGGTAGACGATGTCGGCGGCGAGTCCTTCCGCCCTCAGGCGCTCGAGCCCGGTGACGAAGTCAGCGCGGATGAACCTCGTCTCGCATGAGACCTCCTCGGCGAGCTCGGCGAAGCGTTCCTCGGCCATGGGATCACGGTCGATGCCGATCAAGGTCCCCGAGGGTCCGATGCGCTCGGCGATGAGCCGCGCGTGACCACCTCCACCCACGGTGCAGTCGACGGCGACATCCCCTTCCCGCGGATCGAGCAGATCGATCAGCTCACCGGCAAGGACCGGGATATGGACCTGGTTCATGTCAAGTAGTGTCGCCAAGGCTCGCTGCGATGTCGGGGATTCGGGTGAGGACGTCGTCCTGGTAGCGCGCGTACCCCTCGCGGTCCCAGACCTCGAGGCACTCCCCCGAGCCCGTCACCACGACGTCCTTGGTCAGTCCTGCATAGGTCATGAGAAAGGGCGGGATCATCACGCGTCCTGCGGAATCGAGCTCGGTGTCATGGGAGTGGTTGAAGAAGAAGCGCTTGAGTTCCCGCGCCCGCGGTGACAGCGGATTCATGCCACTCAGCGTCGACGCCGTGAACTCGTCGTAGGCCTCGGCCGTCCACACCCCCAGCGACCGCGGCTCGCCCGGAGTGATCTCCGGAGAGCCGGCGAGCACCACTCCGTCGGCCAGCGCCGAGCGGAATCTCGCCGGCACCGTGAGCCGGTTCTTCGCGTCGAGCGCGTGATCGAAGGTGCCGCGGAATGCCAAGGGTTCTCACGTGATTGACCGAAATCAGAAACCCGGGTGGCTGGGTGGGAGGAGCCCTGCCACCCGGGTTCCGTGCTGCATTGCGGCCCCACGATAACCCACCCTCTCCCACGATGCAACCCTTTTCTCACACCACGCACTCAGCACGCCCCACCACGCCTCGCGCGGTGCCCTAAACCCCCGTAACCACTGGGGATCCGGGGGTGGGAGAAGGTGGGTGCCTATTCGTCCAGGGCGCGCACGGAGGCGTGCAAAACCGCGGTCTGGGCGATGGTTTGCACAAAGGGCCCGGTTCCGTCCGCGGCGTGTGCGTGGGCATGGGCGGGCGTGGCGGGCGTGGCGGGCGTGGCGGGCGTGGCGGGCGTGGGGGGCGGGGCGG
>DASZKU010000055.1:0-6187 GCA_035552815.1 Solirubrobacteraceae bacterium
CGGGTACCGGTGCGGGGTGTTCCAGTTCGTCAAGTCAGGCAAGTGGAAGGTGGGCGAGGCCAAGGCCGCCGCCCAGCTCGGCGGCATCGACTGGGAGAAGATGGGCGACGGATGGTCGTGGCTGTCGCGCGACCTCGACGAGTCCGCCGATCTCGCGCGCGAGGGGTGGGCGGAAGTCAAGCGCGCGATCGCCGCCGAGCGCTACGAGTTCCTCCTCCTCGACGAGATCACCTACCCGGTCAAGTGGGGGTGGATCGATGTCGGCGATGTCGTCGCCACGCTCCGCGACCGGCCCGGGTTCCAGCACGTCGTCATCACCGGCCGCGACGCCGCCCCCGAGCTCATCGAGCTCGCCGACCTCGTCTCCGAGGTCACCAAGGTCAAGCACCCGATGGACGCCGGCATCCGGGCCCAGCAGGGCATCGAATGGTGAGCGTGGCTGCGAGGATCGTCGTCGCGGGCACGAGCTCCGGCGCCGGCAAGACCACGGTGGCGTGCGGGCTGATCGGCGCCCTGCGCGCCCGCGGCGCCACCGTCCAGGGCTTCAAGGTCGGTCCCGACTACATCGACCCGAGCTACCACGCGCTCGCCTCGGGGCGGCCGGGACGCAACCTCGACGCCTTCCTCAGCGGCCCCGAGCTCATCGCCCCGCTCGTGCGCCACGGCGCCCAGGGGGCCGACATCGCGGTCATCGAGGGGGTGATGGGCCTGTTCGACGGCGCCTCGGGGCGGGGCGAGCTCGCGAGCACCGGGCACATCGCCAAGCTCCTCAAGGCGCCGGTCCTCCTCGTCGTCGACGCCGCCTCGATGGCACGCTCGGCGGCGGCCATCGTCCACGGATATGCGACCTTCGACCCTGACCTCGCGCTCGCCGGGATCATCTTCAATCACGTCGGCTCCGACCACCACGAACTACTCCTGCGCGAGGCCGTCGAGCCGCTGGGGATCCCCGTCCTCGGCGCGCTCAGGCGCGACGAGCGTGTCGTCACCCCCGAGCGCCACCTCGGCCTCGTCCCCGCGGGCGAGCGCGAGGAGCGCACGCGCGGCGCCCTCGAAGCGCTGGCGCGGGCGCTCGCCCGCTACGCCGACCTCGACGCCGTCGAGCGCCTCGCCCGCGCCGCGCCGCCACTCCCGGGACCGGCCTGGAGCCCCGAGCCGCCGGCACCCCCGGCCCACGGCGCCCGGATCGCCATCGCCCGCGGCCCGGCGTTCTCCTTCCACTACGAGGAGAACCTCGAGCTCCTGCGCGCGGCGGGGGCGGAGCTCTGCCCCTTCGACCCGACCATCGACGAGAAGCTTCCCCACGGCGCCGGCGCGCTCGTGCTCGCCGGCGGCTTCCCCGAGGTCTTCGGGGCCGAGCTCGCAGCGAACGCGCCCCTGCGCGCCGACGTCGCCGCCTTCGCCGCCGCCGGGCGCCCCGTCCTCGCCGAGTGCGGCGGACTCCTCTACCTCCTCGAAGAGCTCGACGGCCGCCCCATGTGCGGCGTCCTCCCCGGGCGCGCCGCCATGTCCCGCCGCCTCACCCTGGGCTACCGCGAGGCCGTCGCGGCGACGGCGACGCCCTGGCTCGAGCCGGGCACGCGGGTGCGCGGCCACGAGTTCCACTACTCGAGCGTGGAGGCGGTGCCGGAGGCGAGCCCGGCCTGGGAGCTCTCGACCCGCCAGGTCACCCGCCGCGAGGGCTTCGTCGCCGGCGCCGTCCACGCCAGCTTCCTCCACGTCCACTGGGCGGCCCACCCCGGGCTCGCCGCGCGCTTCGCCGCCGCGGCGGTGCGGTCGGTGGTACGGGCGTGAGCCTGACCCTGGTGATCGGCGGGACGCGCTCGGGCAAGAGCGTGCACGCCGAGCGACTCGCCCTCGCCACCGGCGTGCCCGTGTGCTACGTGGCGACGGCCGACGCGTCGGACCCCTCGATGGCCGCGCGCCTGGCCGCCCACGCCGCCCGCCGGCCGGCGGACTGGACCACTGCCCAGGCCGACGACGATCTCGTTGGAGCACTGTCCGAGAACCGCGTCTCGCTCGTCGACGGTCTCGGCGTGTGGATCGCCGGGGTCCTCTACCGCGGCCGGGCGGGACCGGATCATGTCCTCGCTCAGGTCGACGGGCTGATCGCCGCCGCGCGAGGCCGCGAGGTGATCGTCGTCGCCGAGGAGGCGGGGCAGGGCATGCTCCCCGCCGACCCCGAGTCACGAGCGTGGCTCGACCTCCTCGGCGACTGCGTCCAGCAGCTCTCGGCGGCGGCCGAGCGGGTCGACTTCGTCGTCGCCGGCCGCGCCATCACGCTCGGCGACTTTCCGTCAGCCTGAGGCGCGGTGGATGCGCCGGGGCTCCGCCGGCACATCGGTCGTCGCCCAGGCAAGCTCGGAGGCCCGCGCCCGGTCGTGCACGCCGAGGGCGCGATAGCAGCGTTCGAGGTGCTTCTCGACCGTTCGCGGGCTGAGCTCGAGGTGGGCGGCGATGTCTCGCTCACTGGCACCGATGGCCGTGAGCTGGAGGACCTGCGCCTGGCGGCGGGTGAGGCCGAGGGCGATCAGCGGTTCGAGCTCCGGGGCGGCGTTGGCAGCATCGGGGCGGGCCTTGACCCCGAGCACGTTGGTGTAGCGGATCGCATTCCGATAGGCCTGGATGAGGAACGGGCGGGCCTGGTTGAGGAGGTCTCGTTCGTCGTCGGTGAAGTCATTTCCGGCGCGACCCAGGGCGACGCCGAGGATCCGGTCTGGCGCGTGGGAAAGGGTGAACGCGACCATGTGCTCGATTCCCATCGGCGCGTAGAACTCGCGGTAGAGCGGGAGCGCGTGCAGCTCCGCGGCGCTCACGACGTCGGAGAAGCGCAGCGCGCGTCCATCGTGCGTGCGCTGGTGACGCACGATCAGCGGGTTCTGATGGGCGTAGAGCTTGAACTTCTCGACCAGCGCGGGCGGGGCCGGCGGATCGATGTTCACCGTCGTCGTCTCCGGGTCGGGGCCGATGTCGTCGACGCCGATCCAGTCGGCCGGGACGGCGCGCCTGACGGCGTGCTGGACGCCGAGGCGAAACTCGCCGATCTCGAGCAGTCCACACGTGTCACCGATGAGCTCGAGGAGCTGGTCAACACCCTCCACGTTGTGTCCAGTATCCCACCGCCGTACGTATCCGGCTACGTAGGCGCGGGTTGCTTTTCGGGCCGGCCGGCCGGTAGTGTCTCCACATAACGGAACCAAGGACTGGGGGCATTCCCGTGGGTGGTAAGGACAGCTGTTGGCGGCGCCTGACGACCGCGGTCAGGCGAGCCGTGCGACTCGCCCTCGGCCGCTGGGTCGTGGTGCTCGCCGCCGTGCTTGCCGGCGCCACCGGGTTCGGGGTCTCGGCGCTGGCGGCGTCACCGCGCGCGAGCATCTCGGGAACGTGGAGCTGCTGCGGGACCACCGCATCGGGGACGCAGGCAGCCGCGCAGACGTGGACGATCACCGAATCGGGCTCGGGCTCGTTGTCGGGCTCGGGCTCGGACGCGGGCGGGGTGTTCGCAAACATCACCGGCAGCGAAAGCGCCGGCAACGTGAGCATCGTCACGACCTACACCGGCGTCTCGTATACCGCGACGTTTACCGGCACGGTGTCCGCCGACGGCTCCACGATATCCGGAAACTGGTCGAGCAGCTCCAGCCAGACGGGCACCTGGACGGCGACCTTGACCAGCGGTACGGGGACGACGTCCACGGGCACGACCACCACCACGACCACGTCCACGCCGGGCTTGCGCAAGTCCGCCACTCAGGTGAACTGCTACGACACCAACCCCGACGCCGCCGGCGACTACTTCCAGTGCACGGCAGACGTGGCGGACGCGAGCGGCCGGTCACCGGCGATGGCGCCGACCGGAACCGTGCAGTTCGCCATCAACGCCGGCGGTGGCGGTGGCTTTCAGGGCTTCCCCACCTGTAATCTCGCGCCTTCACAGACGGGCGGCGCGAGCGGCTTCTGCTCGGTCAACTACGTCCCGCCCAGCGGCGGGATCCCGATCGGGTCACAGCCGCCGATCACTGCCGTCTACACGGGCAGCGCCGTGTTCGCCGCGAGCAGCGGCCAGCCGCAGACGCTCAAGGCGCTCCAGACGGATCTCTGCGCCGGGGTCTACGATCCTGGTTGCGCCGGGCTCGTCCCGCTGCCCACCGACCTCGCCGACCTCTGCGTGTCGCTCGGCACCTGCTTACCGGGCGCGCAGGGGGACGGCACTGAGGAGGTGACCATCGACCCTGACGAAAACTCTCTCGTGAAGGGGCAAGCGAGCTGCCCTGCCAACGCGAGCCCCCCCGCGAACGCGAGCGGCGTCTCGATCACCAAGTGCGACATTGACGCCTACTTGAACGGCACCGCGAGTCAGGACGTCATAGACAAGGTTCAGTACACCCTGAACTACAACACCTACGACAACCAGGTGAACGCAGAGAAGGCCTCTCAGCTGCAGTCCGCCCAGAGCTCCGTTCAAGCGTGGGAGAACAGTGTCGCCAATGATGGCGTTTCCGCCACGACCTTGAACGCGGTCAACCTCATCTGGACGCGGCAAATCAAAGATGCCTACAACGCCGCAGAGGAGGCCGGCACCGATAGCAGTAGTGTCACGGTCACGCTCTCTGACGCATTTTGTAAGAACAATCAAGACCAGACGTCGTGCCTGGCTTTCGTGGCCGCTATTCAGAAGAGCGTCAACAGCTCGCTCAGCAGCCTGGCTAACAGCAAGGCATCACTTGGTGTCAACATGCCCTACAAACCGCCGCCACCCCCACCCCCCACCAAGGCGCCGCTGCTCCTGGCACAAGCGGCACGCTCGTCGAAACGAAGGCACGGTAAGCCGGAGATCGTGCTCGCAGCGACGCAGAAGACTGTGGTTCTGTCCCCGGGTGAGAAGAAAACGATTTACCTGCGGATCCCCGCGTTTGTACGCACCGAGCTCAAGCACGCGCTGAGCAAGGGCCAACGGACGCTGCACGATCACTTAGCGGTGACCGTCGCCACGAGCAACGGGTCGTACACGACGCGGACCATCCCCGTCACGATCCACCTGACGAAGAAGAAGCACCGCTGACCGAGGCCGGGCTCGGGGCGCCGCCCGCGACCTCAGCGGGCGGCCTGGGACACTCCCGGCATGTCCGATGACGTGATCACGGTGGTGGGGATCGGCGCCGATGGCTGGCCGGGGCTCGGCGAGGCCGCGCGCGCGGCGATCCTCGGCGCCGACGAGGTGATCGGCTCGCGCCGCCAGCTCGAGCTCCTCCCCCGCGACGCGCCGCCGGGGCGGCCCTGGCCGTCACCGCTCGATCCCCTGCTCGACGAGCTCGCGGAGCGCCGCAACGGCCGGGTGTGCGTGCTCGCCAGCGGCGACCCGATGCTCCACGGGATCGGGGCGACGCTGGCGCGCCGTCTCGGCCCCGAGCGAGTCGAGGTCATCGCCGCTCCGTCGGCGTTCTCGCTGGCGTGCGCGCGCCTGGGCTGGCCCGCGGCCGAGGTGGTGCTCGTGAGCACGGTGGCGCGCGCGCCCGAAGAGGTGGCCCGCGTGCTCCAGCCGAGCCGGCGGGTGATCGCCTACGCGACTGGGGAGGACGGCGCCGCGGCGCTGGCGGAGGTCCTGTGCGAGCGCGGTTACGGCCCGAGCCGCTTCGTCGTCCTCGAGCGGCTCGGGAGCGCGACCGAACGGGCCGTCGAGTCGACCGCGGAGCAGTGGGGCGCGCGGCGCGCCGATCCGCTGCACCTGGTGGCGATCGAGTGCGCCGCCGCGCCCGGAATACCCCTGTACCCGCTCGTCCCCGGGCTCCCCGACGACGCCTTCGAGAGCGACGGAGCGCTGACCAAGCGCCACGTACGCGCCGCCACGCTGGCGGCCCTCGGCCCCGCCCCGGGCGCGCTCCTGTGGGACGTGGGTGCGGGGAGCGGGTCGGTGGCGATCGAGTGGCTCCGGGCCGAGGTCAGCGCGCGGGCGATCGCCGTCGAGCGCAGGACCGACCGCGCGGAGCGCATCCACCGCAACGCCGTGGCGCTCGGCGTTCGCGCGCTCGAAGTCGTGCTCGGCGACGCCCCAGAAGCCCTTCGGCGGCTGGCGCCCCCCGACGCCGTGTTCATCGGCGGCGGCGTGACCGCGCCCGGGCTGGTCGAGCGCTGCTGGGAGGCGCTGCGCCCCGGGGGCCGGATCGTCGCCAACGCCGTCACCCTCGAG
>DASZKU010000056.1:0-2908 GCA_035552815.1 Solirubrobacteraceae bacterium
ACCGCCACGATGGCGTGCTGGACCGCCTCCTCGGCATCGGCGTCGACCGCCGCGGCCGTGGCCGCCGGTGACCCGACGCGGGCGGCCAGCAGTCCCTCGGTGCCCGGGATGTGGGCGTAGATCTCCTCGGTCTCGAACGGGATCAGCGGGTGGGCCAGCGCCACCGTCTCGGTGAGCACGTGCAGGAGCGTGGCCGACAGCTCGGGCTCGCCGGCCCGCAGGCGGGGCTTGACCAGCTCCAGGTACCAGTCGCACAGCTCGCCGTAGATGAAGTCGTAGAGCCCGAGGGCGGCGTGCGAGAAGTCGAAGGCCTCGATGTCGGCCGACAGCTCGGCCCGGGCGCGCTCCAGGCGCGACAGGATCCAGCGGTCCTCGACCGCGTTGGGGGTCACCGCCGCCCGGGCGTCCGCCCCCACTCCGAGCAGGATCAGGCGCGCGGCGTTCCACAGCTTATTGGTGAGCTGCTGGCCCTGGAGGACCTTCTCCTCGCTGAAGCGGACGTCCTGGCCCGAGGACATGGCCAGGAGACCCCAGCGCACGGCGTCGGCGCCGTAGGCGGGGAAGTCGCCTCCCTGGGGGAACACGGGTGGGCGCGGTCCACCTTCGATGAGGTTGAGGGGATCGATCCCCGTGCCCAGCGACTTCGACATCCGCCGCCCGTCGGGAGCCTGGATGATCGAGGTGATGTGGACGTCGGAGAAGGGGATCTGCTCGCGGAACTCGAGCCCCATCATGATCATCCGCGCCACCCACAGGAAGATGATGTCGCGGCCGGTGACCACCGCGTCGGTGGGATAGAACGCCCGCAGCGCTTTCGTGTCCTTGGGCCAGCCCAGGGTGGCGAAGGGCCACAGCGCGCTCGAGAACCAGGTGTCGAGGACGTCGGGATCGCGCTCCCAGCCCTCGCCCCGCGGCGGCTCGGTCCCCACGTAGGTCTCCCGGCCGCGGTACCACACGGGCAGCCGGTGGCCCCACCACAGCTGGCGCGACACGCACCAGGGCCGGATGTTCTCCATCCAGTCCAGGTAGACCTTGGCGAAGCGCTCGGGGACGAACTTCACCCGCCCGTCGTTGACCGCGTCGATGGCGGGCTTGGCGAGGTCGTCCATGCGCATGAACCACTGCAGCGAGACGAGCGGCTCGATGCGCTCGCCCGAGCGGTGCGAGAAGGGGACGGTGTGGGGGTACTCCTCGGCGTGGGCGATCAGCCCCTGGTCGCGGAGCGCCTGCACCACCGCGCGACGGGCCTCGGCGACGGTGAGGCCGGCGAACTCGCCCGCCTCGGCCGTCATCCGACCGTCCTCGCCGATGGCGCTGAGCTGCTGGAGGCCGTGCCGGCGGCCGATCTCGAAGTCGTTGGGGTCGTGCCCGGGGGTGATCTTCAGCGCGCCGGTCCCGAAGTCGGGCCTGACGTACTCGTCGGCGATGATCTTGAGCTTGCGCCCGACGAGCGGGAGGATCGCCTTCTCCCCGATCAAGCGGCGATAGCGCTCGTCCTCGGGGTGCACGGCGATCGCCGTGTCGGCGAGCATGGTCTCGGGCCGCACCGTGGCCACGGTGATCGCCCCCGACCCCGAGGCCAGCGGATAGTCGATGTGGTACAGCGTGTCGGTGACATCGCGGTCCTCGACCTCGAGATCGGAGATCGCCGAGCGGCTCCCCGGGTCCCAGTTGACCATGTAGCGGTCGCGGTAGATGAGACCCTTGCGGTACAGGGCCACGAACACCTCGACCACCGCCTTGGCGTACTCCTCGTCGAGGGTGAAGCGCTCATCCTCGTAGTCGCACGAGGCGCCGAGGCGCTTGAGCTGCTCGACGATGGCGTCGCCGTACTGCTCGCGCCATTCCCACACCCGCGCCACGAACGCCTCGCGCCCGATCTCCTCGCGGCTCAAGCCCTCCTGCTCGAGCGCGCGCTCGACCTGCGTCTGGGTGGCGATCCCGGCATGATCGGTGCCGAAGATCCACTTCGTGCGCTGGCCCTGCATGCGGTGGTAACGCACCAGGCAGTCCTGGATCGAGTTGTTGAGGGCGTGCCCCATGTGGAGCACCCCGGTCACGTTGGGCGGGGGGATGGCGATCGAGTAGTTCTCCTCCGGCGTCCCCTGCGGCTCGGGATGGAACAGCCCCGAGTCCAGCCACTGACGCATGATCCGCGGCTCGACTTCGCCGGGGTCGTAGCGGGTCTTTGACTCGAGATCGGACATAGAAGCCTGAGTTTAGGTGGAGTTGAGCGACCACCAACCGGCTCGGCACCGCGCAGTCTGCCGCCGCGCCGTCGCGAGGCGCCCGACGCCAACCCGACGGTGGCGACGGCCGAGCGCGCGCTTGAAGCCACGGGTTTCCTCCCCCTACGCCCCCCTCCCAGCCGACGCGACCGAGGTCGATCTCGACGGCCTCGGTATCCGAGGGGCCGACAACAGGATGCGGTGAGCCCTACGCCGCTGCCTCGTCCTCTGACCCCTCCGACACCGCGACGGTGACCAAGGTCGGCGAGACGCCCTTGTCGATCGTCTCGCGCGTCACCACGCACTTCTTGACATCGCGCCGGGAGGGGAGCTCGAACTGAACCTCGAGCAACACCTCCTCGATGATCGAGCGCAGGCCGCGGGCGCCGGTCTCGCGCTCGAGCGCCTTGTCGGCGACGGAGACGAGCGCTTCGTCGGCGAACACGAGCTCGATCCCGTCGAACTGGAAGAAGCGCTGGAACTGCTTGACGAGCGCGTTGCGGGGCTCGGTGAGGATCTGCATGAGCTCATCCCGGGAGAGCTGATGGATGGCCGACATCACGGGGAGGCGGCCGATGAACTCGGGGATGAGGCCGTATTGGATCAGGTCCTCGGGCAGGCAGTGCTCGAAGATCTCGCCCGTGTCGCGCTGCTCCTTGGAGACGATCGCGGCGCCGAAG
>DASZKU010000057.1:0-9394 GCA_035552815.1 Solirubrobacteraceae bacterium
CCACGCCGCAGAAGGCCGACAGTCCGCCGTGCTCCTGGGCGAGATTGTGGATGAGCTCCTGGATGATCACCGTCTTGCCCACGCCGGCGCCGCCGAACAGGCCGACCTTGCCGCCCTTGGCGTAGGGGGCGAGCAGGTCGACGACCTTGATCCCGGTCTCGAACATCTCCGTCGTCGGGGTGAGTTCCTCGACGGTGGGGGCGTCGCGGTGGATCGGCCAGCGTTTGGTGTCCTCGGGAAGCGGGTCGCCGAGGTCGATGGGCTCGCCGAGGAGGTTGAAGATCCGCCCGAGGGTGATGTTGCCCACGGGCACGGTGATGGCGGCGCCGGTGTCGATGACCTCCGCACCCCGCGAAAGCCCGTCGGTGGTGTCCATGGCCACGGCCCGCACCCGGTCGTCGCCGAGATGCTGCTCGACCTCGCACACGAGGACGTCGGACTCGGCGGCGGCGATGTCCTCGTCCTCCTCCGCCCGCGCCGCCTCGGGGCGCTTGACCGTGATCGCGTGGTTGATCTCGGGCAGCTTGTCGGGGAACACGGCCTCGATCACGACGCCCTGGATCTCCTCGATCCGGCCGGTGTTGATGGTCGCGGGCGCGCCCTTCTCGGTGGTGGCAGACATCGTTCTCGTTCTCCAGTTCTGGGTCTAGCCGACGCCTTCGGCGCCGGCGACCACTTCCATGATCTCTTGGGTGATCTCAGCTTGGCGGGCCCGGTTCATCTGCAAGGTCAGATCTTCGATGAGCTCGCCCGCGTTGTCGGTCGCGTTGCGCATCGCCGTCATCCGCGCGCCGTGCTCAGAGGCCGTCGACTCGAGCAGCGCCCGGTAGATCGACACCTCGACATAGTCGGGAATGAGCCGCTCGAGGATCTCCTCGGGTCCGGGCTCGTACTCGACCTCGGCGCGGTGGCGGGGCTCGTCGTCGTGATCGTCATCCTCGCCCTCGTCCTCGCCCAGCACCGTCGCCCGCTGGAGGGGGAGCAGGGTCTCGTGACGCACGACCTGTGAGATCGGCGAGATGTAGCCGTTGTAGAACACGTCGACCTGGTCCACCTCGTTGTCGACGTAGGCCGATATCAGACGCTCGGCGATCCTCCGTGCGTCGGCGTAGGCCGGTCGATCGGTGAAGCCCGTGAAGCTTTCCGCGAGCTCGAGCCGGCGGAACCTGATCGAGGAGGCGGGGCGGCGGCCCGAGGCGAAGTACACAGAGGTGCGTCCCTCGGCCTCCTGCTCGCGGCCCGCCGCGATTCCGGCGCGGACGATGTTCGAGTTGAACCCGCCCGCCAGACCGCGGTCGCCCGCGACGAGGAGGAGCCCGACCCTGTTCACCTGGTCGTGCTCGGTGAGGATGGGCAGCCGCGGGACATGGCCTGCCGCTTCGGCCGCCTCCCGTGTCATCCTGCGGATGGCGCTCGCGTACGGCCGCAGGGCCTCGATGCGCTGCTCGGCACGGCGCAGCCGCGCGGCCGCCACCGCCTCCATGGCGCGGGTGATCTTCTCGATGTTCTTGACCGACGAGATTCGGTTGCGAACGTCGCGCTGGGAGATGGGCATCGGGTCTCAGGCGCTCCGGAGCTAAGCCGGAACGGCCTCTTCCTCCTCTTCGGGCTCGCGCTCGGCGTCGCCGCCCCCGTCCGAGGAGGCGCTGCCGCGACTCGGCGGGCCGGCGTTCTGGTCCATCGGGTGGCCCTCCTCGTCGAGGTCGTACCCGAAGTCCTCGGCGAACTCCTTGACCGTCTTGTCGACCTGCTCCACCGTCTCGTCGCTCCAGTCCCCGCCGGCGATCTTCTTGAGCAGTTCGGCGTTGTTCGCCCGCACGTAGTCGGTGAGCTCTGAGAGGAAGCGCTCGACCTTGTCGACGGTGATCCGGTCGAGGTAGCCGTTGGTCGCGGCGTAGAGCTGGACGACCTGATCCTCGACGGGCATGGGCTGGCGCTCGGGCTGGTTGAGGGCGCGGACGAGCCGCTCGCCGCGGGCCAGCGTCCGCTGGGTCTCGGCGTCGAGCTCTGACCCGAACTGCGAGAACGCCTCGAGCTCGCGGTACTGGGAGAGGTCGAGCTTCAGGCGCCCGGCGACCTTGCGCATCGGGGTGATCTGCGCGCTACCGCCGACCCGGGAGACCGAGATGCCGACGTTGATGGCGGGACGGACGCCCGAGTAGAAGAGCTTGGGCTCGAGGAAGATCTGCCCGTCGGTGATCGAGATCACGTTGGTGGGAATGTAGGCGGACACGTCGCCGGCCTGGGTCTCGATCACCGGCAGCGCCGTCAGGGAACCGCCGCCGAGGTCGTTGTTGAGCTTGACCGCGCGCTCGAGGAGCCGCGAGTGCAGGTAGAAGACGTCGCCCGGGTACGCCTCGCGGCCCGGGGGGCGGCGCAGGAGGAGCGACATCTGCCGGTAGGCATAGGCGTGCTTGGTGAGGTCGTCGTAGATGGCGAGCGCGGCCTGACCCTTGTAGAGGAAGTACTCGGCCATGGCGCAGCCCGCGTAGGGCGCCAGGTACTGGATCGGCGCCGCTTCGTCGGCGGCGGCCATGACGATGATCGTGTTGTCCATCGCGCCCGCGTCCTCGAGGACCTTGGCGAGCGCCACCACGGTGGACTTGCGCTGGCCGATGGCCACGTAGACGCAGACGAGATCGCGATCCTTGTTGTTGATGATCGCGTCGATGGCGATCGCCGTCTTGCCCGTCTGCCGGTCGCCGATGATGAGCTCGCGCTGGCCGCGGCCGATGGGGATCATCGAGTCGATCGCCTTGAGCCCGGTGAGCATCGGCTCCTTGACGGGCTGGCGCTGGACGACGCCGGGGGCCTTGTGCTCAGCAGGGCGGCGCTCGGTGGTGTTGATCTCGCCCTTGCCGTCGAGCGGGTTGCCGAGCGGGTCGACGATGCGCCCGAGCATGGCCTCGCCCACGGGGATGTCGAGGAGCCGGTTGGTGCGCTTGACGGTGTCGCCCTCGACGACGCGCTCCCACTCGCCGAACATCACCACGCCGACGTTGTCGGACTCGAGGTTGAGCGCCAGTCCGGTGACGTCGTGGGGGAACTCGAGCATCTCCAGGGACATGCAGTTCTCGAGTCCGTGGACGCGGCAGATGCCGTCGGCCACGGAGAGGACGGTTCCCACCTCGGTGAGGTCGGCGCCGCTCGTGTCCAGACCTTCGATGCGGCTCTTGAGGATTGAAGTGATCTCGTCGGGGTTTATCTGCATGTGTGGCTCCTTGGCGGGGCAACGGCGCGCTAAGCGGCTTGCGCAACCGTCCTTCGAAGTTGGTTCAGGCGGCTTTGGATCGAGGCATCAAGGATGACATTCCCGACGCGCAGGACGATGCCGCCGATGAGATCGGGGTCGACGCGGCTCGAGAGCTCGACCTTCTGGCCGGTGCGCTCGGAGATCCGGTCGCCGATGGTCTGGATGGTCTTCTCGTCGAGCTCGACCGCGCTGGTGATCTGCACCGGGAGGAGCCGCTTCTCCTTGTCCCAGAGCTCCTCGAACTCGGCCCGGATGCGGAAGATGACGGGCATCCGGTTGCGCTCGACGAGCGCCTCGAGGAAGTTCATGAACAGGGGGTCGGCGTCCTTGATCGCGCGCTTCAGGGCCGCCTTCTTCTCGTCGGTCGAGAAGTACGGGGAGAAGAAGAACACCGCCATCTGGCGGTGGTCGTTGAGCGCGGTGGCGAACTGGCCGAGCTCCTCGTGGATCTCATCGAGCTCGTCGTGCTCCTTGCCCACCTCGAAGAGGGCGCGAGCGTAGACCTGGGCGACCTCTTCCATCGGCGATCAGTTAGCCTCGGCGCCGGCGGTGAGGGCATCGAAGTCGAGCTCCTCGAGCGCCTCCTGTACGAGCCGGCGCTGGTCCTCGGGGTTGAGGGTCTTGCGCGTGAGCTTCTCGGTGGCCTCGACGGTGAGATCGGCGACCTCGCGCCGGATCTCGGCGATCGCCCGCCGGGTCTCGGCCTCGATCTCGCGCCGGGTCCGCTCGAGCGCCTCCTCGCGCTTGGCCTCGGCCTCCTCGCGGGCCCGGGCCTCGACGGTCTGGGCCGTCTTCTGGGCGCGGGAGAGGATCTGCTCGGCGTGCTCACGAGCCTCCTGCAGGCGCTCGCGGTACTCGGCGAGAAGCTGCTCTGCCTCCTTGCGCGTGCGCTCGGCGGCCTCGATCGACTCGACGATGGCGCGCTGGCGCGCGTCGAGGGCGTCGCGGATGCGCGGGAAGACGGCCTTGTTGAGGATCACGAGCGAGATCGCGAAGACGACCAGCGTCCAGATCATGATCCCCACGTTGGGGGTGACCAGGAACGAGCCGCTGCTGGCGATCGGGAGGTGGGTCACGGCGCCGAGCATCTCGTCTAGAGGAAGAAGGCGATGAAGCCGCCGACGAGGCCGTAGAAGAAGACCGCCTCGGTCAGGGCGAAGCCGAGCCACTGGTCGCGCTCGATGTCCTGGCGGAGCTCGGGCTGGCGCGTCTTGGCCTGGATGGCGCTACCGAACACGCTTCCGATGCCGGCTCCAGCGCCCGCGGCACCGCCGCCCGCACCGGCACCGAGCGCGATGGCACGGCCTGCTTTCTGGCCGTAGGTCGTGGGATCAACCGCGGCGGCCAACAGCGGATGGAACGCCGCGAAGAAGTGGAGGAGGAACATTTACTCGAGAGCTCCTTACGTGATTAGTGGCTCGACACCGCGGTACCGAGGTAGATCGCGGTCAAGATGGCAAAGATGAAGGCCTGCAGGCCGGCGATGAGGACGGCCTCGAACAGGAAGATGGCGATCCCGATGGGCAGCAGGAACCAGGACACAACCTGGAGCCCCACGAGCACCCCGAGCTCTCCGCCCATGAAGGCGATGAGCATGTGCCCGGCGAGCAGGTTGGCCCACAGTCGAACGGTCAGCGAGATCAGGCGCAGGAAGTTCGAGAGGACCTCGATCCCGAAGATCAGGGGGACGATCGGGCCGGTGACGCCGCCCGGCATCAGGCTCTTGAGGTATCCGATGGGCCCATGGTGCTTGACCCCCTCGAAGGTGGAGAGGAGGAACACGCACAGGGCGAGGACGAGCGGAAAGGCGACGTTGGTGTCGGCCGCGTAGATCTGGAAGGAGGGGATGTGCGCCCCGAAGAGGTTGAACTTCTCCGTCGAGTCGACCGGGAGCGGGATGTAGCCGATCAGGTTGCTGACGAGGATGAAGACGAACAGGGTGGCGACGAGCGGGAAGTACTTCCTCGACATCTCTTCGTCCATGTTCTCGGTCGTCAGCTGGCGCGTGAGGCCGTAGAACATCTCGACGAGGACCTGGAGGCGCCCGGGGCGCCGCGTGTCCAGATGCTTGGAGATGTAGAGCATCACGCCGAGGGTGATCCCGGCGGTGATGAACAGGTAGAGGACGGCCTTGTTGAAGGCGATCGGCCCGAGCTTGGACCAGGTGTCGAGCTTGAACTCGTCGGTGGGCGAGAACACGTTGTTGGCGATGCTCGGCGCCTTGTGGGCCGTCGCCCCGAAGAGGATGACGAAGAGGATGATCCCGCCGAGCCAGATGGCGAGAACCGAGTACCCGATCTTCTTGCCCGTGCTCATGCCGCCTTTCCCGGCGCCGCCGGGCGCGGGGGGGTTGATCGCGCTCACGGCACTGCCCTCGGCGGCGGCGGGCCGCTCATGAGCCTGATCGCGAAGGCGATCGAGTAGGCGGCGAAGATCACCACGGCGGCCGTGAGCCCATCGGCGCGGTGGCCGGCCACCCCGGCGAGGACGATGCCCCCGGCGAGTAGCCAGATGCGCATGAAGGGCTCGAACAGGTTGAGCCCGAGCGCCCGGCGGAGATCGCCGGACTTGTCCGCCGCCCTACCGAGCAGGCGCCGGTCGGTCACGGCGATGACGCGCTGGAGGATCCACGCCCCCGCCCCGACCAGGTAGCCGAAGGCCGGGGCGCCGAGGGCGATCACCGGCACGGCCGCGATGGCCACGAGCACGACATCGAGATAGCGAAGGACCACCATTAACGTCTGCTCGGAGGCAGCACCGGCGCCTACCGCCAAGGGGCGCTCCCGGGATGGTTCCCAAGCACCGCGCCCGGCATATGGGCGCAGACGGAATCGTTATCGGCGGGGCAGGGTCGGAGGCGAGTCAAATCCGTGAGATCGGTAGCGGCTCGACGGGCGGCCCGGCTAATCCTATAGGCGCTGCACGAAAAATGCCGGTTCATGCCGTCGGGGTCAGACGTCCCGGAAGCGCTTGGCGACCACGTAGATGGCGAGCCCGAAGCCGATGAAGAACCCAGTCAAGAGCCCCGCTGCGACCGAGCCCGCCAGTGCACCTAGGCCGGCTCCGGCGCCCGCGCAAAGCAGGTTCACCGTGAGCATGAGCATGCCCGCACCCGCTACGTCCCGACCGGTGATCGGAGGACGGTCATTCGTCATGGTGTCAGTCAAGCTGATTCGAGCGCGGGAGGTCAGACGGTCCGTTACCTGCCGGGTAGGAGCGGGCCGTAAGAGAGACATGCCGACTCCCACCTTCGGGAGCCGGAGAGGGGGTAACACTAGCGCGAAGGAGCGGCGGGGACTGCGCTCGTCCCCGCGCGGGCCGGAGCGGAGCTCGAGCGGGGCGCGTAGGTGCGGGCGAACGCGAGCAAGGGCAGCCCGGCTCGCCGCCCGCTCAGGCTTCGAGCTCCGCGACGCGCTCGTGGAGCGACTGGCGCTTGGCCTCGAGCTCGCCCTCGAGCTGCTCGAGCTGGGCGCGGCGGCCGCGCACGAGCTCGAGCTGAGTGCCGACGTGCTCGAGCGCCTCGTCGATGATCCGCCGCCGCTGCACCCCGCTCTCGGCCACCTTCCATTCTTTGCGCAGCTCGGCGCGCGCCGTCTCGGCCTCGAGGAGCTTCGAGAGCTGCTCGAGCGAGAGCCCGAGGAGGTCGCGGAGCCGGACGATCTCGTGTACGCGCTCGACGTCGGCCTGCGTGTAGCAGCGGTGCTTGCCCTGCTCGCGATCGGCGGAGCCGGGCAGGAGACCGATCTCCTCGTAGTAGCGGATTGTCCGAGTGGTCGTGCCGACGAGCTCGGCGACCTCGCCGATGCGCAGCGGGCGCTCGGTCTCGAGCGTGCTCACTCAGGTCACCGCCGCCCCGGTCGCCGAAGCTGCCGTCGCAGCCGCCGCGGCCGCCGCGCCCGCTTCAGCCGCCTCGGCCGAATCGGCCGCCCGAGTCGGCCCCCCGCCCTCCATGGCCGGCGCCGGCCCGAGGTCGAGCTCGGCCTCGTGCGAGGGCCGCGCCGCCGAGACGAAGGCGCCGAAGAGCGAGACCGCGGCCAGGCACCACAGCGCGGTGTGCATGTTGCCGATGAAGGGCGCCAACTGGCGGTTGGAGATGTGGTTGGAGAGGCCGGAGAAGACGCTGAAGAGAACCATCTTGGGCACCGAGGAGGTAATGATGGCGAGGACGAAGGCGATCGAGATCACCGCTCCGGTGTTCTGGACGAGGACCCGGGCACCGGCGGCGATGCCGCGCCGGTGGGGCGGCACCACGCCCATCATCGCCGCCGTGTTGGGGCTGTTGAACATGCCCGAGCCGATGCCGACGATGAACAGGTAGACGCCCACGGGCAGGTAGCTCGTGTTGCGCTGCAGGAGGGTCATGAGCGCGAGCCCGGCGGCGGTGACGAGCATGCCCAGCGCCGCCATCGCCCGCGAGGAGCCGCGGCGGTCGGCCCAGATGCCCGAGAGCGGCGAGGAGACGAGCATCCCGACGGCGAGCGGCGCCAGCTTGATCCCGGCGATGATCGGAGTGTCTCCCTGGACGCCCTGGAAGTAGAAGACGAAGACGAACATGAGCGCGAAGCGCGCGAGCCCATTGAGGAAGGCGGCGGCCGCGGCGGCCGAGAACAGGCGGCTGCGGAAGATCCCCAGGTCGAGCATCGGCGCCCGGTGGTGCTTCTCGATGACGATGAAGGCGGGGAGGAGAACGGCGGCGGCGATCAGGCCCCCGACGACGAGGGGCGAGCTCCAGCCCGAGATCCCGCCCTTGGAGATGCCGAGCACGAGACCGGTGAGGCCGACGGTGAAGGTCAAGGTGCCGGCAAGATCCCACTGGCGCTCGGCTTCGCGCCCGCTGATCTCGCGGAGGATGAGGGCGCCCCACAGGGTTCCGCCCAGGGCCAGAGGGACGTTGAACCAGAACACCCACGGCCACGAGATGGCGACGAGGGCGCCCCCGAGCACGGGTCCGATCACCAGTCCGACGGCGGCGACCATGGTGTTGGTGCCCATGGCCAGACCGAGCTGCTCGCGGGGGAAGGCGTCGGTGACGATGGCGGCGGCGTTGGCGAAGAGGAAGGCTCCGCCGATCCCCTGGAGGATCCGCCACAGGATGAGCTCGGTGCCGTTGGCCGCGAAGCCGGCGCCCAGCGAGGCGAGGGCGAAGACGACGAAGCCCCCGAGGTAGGCGCGCTTGCGTCCGAACTGGTCCGAGAGCCGTCCCGCGCTGAGGACGAGCACGGTCGAGGCGATCATGTAGACGAGGATCACCCACACGAGCTCGAGCAGGCTCGTGTGCAGGCTGCGCTCGAGGTTGGGCAGGGCGATGATGAGCGTCCCCGAGTTGATGGTGGCGAGGAGCATGCCCAGGCTCGTGCACGACAGGGCCCACCACTTGTACATGCCGTGGTCGGCCTTGACGCCGAACTGGCGGCGCGGCGACGCGCCCGCGCGGTGCTTCATTTGGACACGCTCGAATAACGCCGGCACAGAAACCTCCGCGACTTGACAAATGCAACCTTACGTAAACGTAAGGATAGCAGCCGCGTTGTCTCAGGCCTCGTAGGCGGCCACGGTGGCGAGGATGACGAAGGCGGCGACGAGCGCCACCCCTTCGAACACCGTCGCCTCGCCGTCGCCGGTGATCTGCCAGACGATGATCGCCGTCCCCGCCAGGGCGCCGATGTACACGGGGGCGAGCGAAAAGGTGAGCCGCGTCGTGAGCAGGAGCGAGACGATGACCATGGCGGGATACAGGAAGGCGGCGATCTGGGCGACGGAGTTCTTCACCACCGACATGGCGAGATCGGCCTTGTCCCGGTAGGCGAGCGCGATGCCCACGGCATGCTCGACGCCGTTGCCGGCGATGGCGACGATGACGAGGCCGGCGAACGCCTTGGAGATGTGCAGCGTGCGGATGGTGGGCTGCAGGGCGTGGACGAACCAGTCCGAGACGAAGGCCGACCCGATCCCCCCGACCACGAGGAGGACGAACCCGGTCTTGAGGGGAACGCGCGACGGCGTCCGGGGAGCGTCGTCGTGCGCCGGCGCTCGCACGTACGGGACGACCCAGGACACGTAGACGATGAGGATGGCGGCGGCGCCGATGATGGAGATGGCGCGCACGTGATGGCTGGCGGCGTCGTGCGCGGAGTCGGCCAG
>DASZKU010000058.1:0-4677 GCA_035552815.1 Solirubrobacteraceae bacterium
GCGCGGCGACTGCGGGCGGGGTCTACCAGCTCCCCGCCGGGGTGTGCGCGACCAACGTGGCACCTATCCCCGCCAACGCGAATGCGTTCACCCTCGAGGGCGCGACCGGCGGCCCGACCCTGCTCGAGCCGAGCAACCTCGCCGCGCCGATCATCGAGACGGGCAGCGATGTCGCCTTCTCCCTCTCTGGTCTGACCTTCACGGCTGCCTCGGGAGTGGTGGCGCTGTCCCTGGGTGGCAGTACCACCCCGGTCACGCTGAGCGGCGACACGTTCACGGGCAACCTGGGGGAAGGCGCCGTCTCGATGATAAGTCAGAGCACGCAGCCCAACGTGATCAGCGGCGACACTTTCTCGGGCAATACCTCGGCGAGCGACGGCGCCGCGCTCGCCCTCTACAGCGACGGGGCGTACACGGTCACGGGCAACACCTTCACCGGTAATGCCGACACGGCGTCGGGCAACGGTGTCGGCGGCGGAGGGCTGGCGATCCTCGCCTCCGGGACGGCGACGAACCCGATCCAAGTGACCAACAACACCTTCGGCGGCCCGACGGCGGGCACCGGGAACACCGCCTACGGCGAGGGGGGCGGGGCGTTCATCGCCATGGAGCACGGTCAGGCGCTGACCCTCACCGCCAACAGCTTCGAGAACAATCGCCTCGCGGGCGCCGGGACCGCCACCGGCTCGCGCCTCGGCGGAGGCCTGTTCGTGGGCCTGACCAGCGGCTCGACGAGCTACAACGTCGTTCAGTCGGGCAACACCTTCCTCGACAACACGATCACCGAGACGCAGACCTCCCCCACGCCGGGACGCGATGCGGGCGGCGCCGGCGAATGGGTTTCCGGCACCTCGGTGCAGAGCACGAACGACCGCTTCGTCGGCAACCGCGTCGGGGTCAACGACGGCCTCCCGCCCGAGGGCGGCGGGCTCGGCGTCCACGCCACGGCGGCGGTGGGGTCCTCTCCGGGGACTCCGGCCCAGCCCGGCGTCTTCGTTGGTCGCAACGACCTCTTCAGCGGGAACTCGACGGCGGCGGGGGGATGGGGAGGCGCGGTCTACGTCGGCCTGGTCCTCACCGCTGCGGGGGACTGCACGGGATCCTGCCCCGGGAGCAGCCTCACCCTCGACGATTCGACGATCGTCGCCAACAGCGTCGACGCCGGCACGGGCAGCCAGGGTGGCGCCTTCTGGGGCAACCCGGTGGACACGCTGGCGCTCGCCAACTCGATCGTCTACGGCAATACGCCGCAGCCCGAGAGCTACGGCTTCGGCGCCTCGACGACGACGCTGCGCTACTCCGACGTGTGTACGGAGAGCGGCGGCCCGACGGTCCCGACCAGCGCCGGCAACATCTGCGCCAACCCGATGCTCAACGCCGACGGAACGGAGACCCCGGTGAGCCCGACCCTGGGGACGGGATCGACGGCGCTCGTGCCCGCGGGTCTCGCCACCGACCTGGCTGGAAACCCGCGGATCAGCACCGCACTCGGCTGCGCAGGCTCACCGCAAGCCGTCGTCGACATGGGCGCCTTCGAGTCGGCGTCGCACCTCCCCCTGATCGTGTGCTCGCCCGCGCCTGCGCTGCTCGTCGTCTCGGCGGTATCGCAGTCCGCCTCCAAGTGGCTGGAGAGCAACCACCTCGCCACCATCACCAAGGCGCACAGGAAACTCCCCGTCGGCACCACCTTCAAGTTCACCCTCTCGGAGGCCGCCACCGTGAAGCTCTCCTTCGAGCAGTCGGTCACCGGGCGCAAGGCGGGCAAGAAGTGCGTGGCCAAGAGCAAGCACAACGCCAAGAAACATCGCTGCACCATCACCACCACCGCCGGCACGCTGCGCATCGCCGGGCACGCCGGGACGAACCGCGTGCGCTTCTACGGCCGCATCTCCGCGCACAAGAAGCTGAGGCTCGGGACCTACACGGTGGCCATCACCGCGAGCACGGCAGGCTATACCTCGAAGCCCGCGAGGCTCAAGTTCACCATCGCCGGCCCCGCGCACAAGCGCAAGTAGCTCAGATCCGTGCGCGCAGCTCGGCGCGATCGATCCCGGCGATGCGCAGGGCTCGGGGCACGCGGCCTTGCTCGGCGTCGAGCACCCCGTAGAGGAGATGCTTGGCGGTGATGCGCCGGTCGCCCCGCTTGGCGGCGATGGCGACCGCGCGGGCGATGGCGAGCTTGATCGAGGCGGCCAAGCGCGGCTTGCGTGGCCCCCGGTGGCCGGCCGGGAGGTCGAAGTCGGCGGCGGCGATCCCGACGGCGGCGAGGCTCCGCTCCTCCTCCTGGGCGAGCGCGGCCACGAGCTCGTCGCGGTCGAGCCCGAGCCCGAGCAGCGCGGGATGAGCGGCGAGGGCGAGGAGCAGGTGCTCGGCTTCGACGCTCCCGTGCCCGCTCGCCCGTGCTTCGTCCTCGACCGCCGTGTGGACGATGGCGCGGGCATCTCCGGCCAGGCGTTCGAATGGCATCAGTACTCCCTCCGGTCGCTGGTGGCGGGCCCGAGCCGCCGTGCATGCTTCTTGTGTACGGCCTGGCGGGTGACACCGAGGGCTTCGGCGACCTGGGCCCAGGACCAGCCCTCGCTCACCGCCCGCTCGACGGCGGCGTCCTCGACGCGATCGGCGAGGCGCCGCAGGGCCCCGACGGCGGCGAGGGCGTCCCCGGGGTCGTCGGGCAATGTCGGGGGAGCGGTGGGCATGCGTCAACTGTAGTTGACGCGGGCGCTCTTGTCAACCCAGGTTGCGCGCGTGCCGGCGCGCGCCGTTTACCGCGTGACCACGGTGAAGAAGTCGCGGCTCCACGGGGACAGGTACTCCCCCGAGATCCCGGACTGGCCGGGAACGACGGGGACCGGAGCCAGGGGGCCGTGGCCGCCGCGGTGGCCGTAGAGGTAGCCCGCCACCCAGGCGGGATTGATGTCGAGCTCGACGGCGCGCACGACCCCGGCGCCGAGCAGGGCGCCGGCCAGGGCCGATGTCGTCAGGTGCTCCCCGCCGGCCCAGATCAGTCGCCGGTTGGCGGTGATCCCCAGCGCCGAGCGCGCTGGGTCGACGACGCCCCCGAGGGTGGCGCCCCAGCAGCTCAGGCAGTCGAGGTTGGGGGCGGCGCTGCCGTTATCGACGAGGGGGGTGAGGTTCTGGCGCACCGAGACGACGTGCGCTCCCGGGGCCGGCACCTCCGAGCCCCAGGACCCGACATTGGTGGTTCCGTCGGAATAGGTGACGATCGAGCCCAGCCCGGTGCGCAGGGGCACGGCGACGCGGCCGTAGGAGGAAAAGCCGCCGGCGCCGACCGAGAACCTGAAGCCGCCGTTGAAGGCCGCGAGCAGGTGCCGTCTCTCGGCGCCCGCGACCGAGGGACCGAAGCGCCACCCCGACGCGCCGGCATCGCTCGTGCCCGAGTGCAGGTGGAGCTCGAGCACCCGCTGGTCGAAGGACAGCAACGCGACACCCCCGGCGGTCCGGGCGATCCACGCCGCCGTGTGCCCGCGCCAGCTCGCAACGGGCACGAAGCCGGTCGTCCCCGAGGAGAGCGCGCTGCTCGTGAGGTGCGCGAAGGGCGGCGGAGGTGGAGGCGGCGGAGCCGTCGTTTGGGTGGCTGCGGGCGTCGAGGCGGCGGTCGGCCCGGTGCTCGTCTTCGCCTTCGCGTGGCCGGCCGAGGCCGCTCCGGCGGAGGCGCCGCCGCCGCACGCGGCCAGGCAACCCGCGGCGATCGCCGCGCCGGCAAGCCCGCAGGTTCGTCTCATCCCCGCCAGCAAGCCGACCATCGCTACTAAGTGTCCGTTCCGCGCTCAAACGATGCTAAGTCCTTTATGAGACCGCCCTCATCTGGGGAGGGCGAGGCCGGGCTACGGGTCGCTGCTCAGGGTCGCGACGCCCGGGACGCTGCCCGCCCTGGTGAGCGCTTTCAGGGTGGGCGAGGCGTGCCGAAGGTAGTGATTGAGGAAGGCGACGCTCACGCGGGCGACGACGCCGAGCTGCGGCTCCTCGGTCGAATACGGCGGCAGGTGGCTCGCCCCCAGAAGCTCGAGGAGGAACTTGGGCGCGGAGGCCGCGTCGTAGAAGGCGCTCGTCGCGCTCGGCAGGTTGATGGGATCGGCGGTGCCCTGGGTGGCGAGGAGCGGCGGGCCCCCGCGGGCGATCGTGTAGGCGCTGAGCTGCGGGATCTCGGCGCCCGAGAGGATCACTGCCGCGCCGACGCGCGAGTCGCGGAAGCGCGGGTCGTAGGCGACGGCGAGGGCGGTGTCGCCGCCGTCCGATTGGCCTGCCACGGCGATCTCGTGCTTGGCGATCATCCCGCTGAGCGGACCCGTGGCGGCGTTGCTCGCGCTCAGCATGCGTGAGATGACGAAGCTCATGTCACCGGGCTGATTGGGGAGATCGACCTCGGTCGGGCCCCCGGGGGCAGCGGGACTGGCGAGGGGAAAGGTGGGCGCGGCGACCACGTACCCGGCATGCGCCCACGCGTCGAGCAGGCGCGCGTAGAGCCCCGGGGTCACGTCGAAGCCGTGCCCGAAGACGATCAGCGGGAACGGCCCCCCGGCCCGCGCCGGGGCCGCGCCGGGGCGATCGCTGCGCGAAGCGGGTCCGGACGCGGGATAGCGCACGTAGGTCACGAGCGTGCGGGGCACGGTGGCGCCGTCGGCCAGCTGGATGTGGCGGGTGTTGTCGACCAGGCGC